>NZ_JBHDJA010000016.1:0-110760 GCF_041877125.1 Arthrobacter sp. E44 | reverse complement strand
ACAAAGTCACCCCGTCCAACATCGTGCACCGCCAAACCGACAAAGTCCGCGATGCCGTGACCGGGGTGAAGGAGAAAATCATGGGAGCAGCAGACACCGCCACCACCAAGGTCCACGACACCACCTCCGCCGGCGCCGGACACACCAGCAACGCCATGAGCTCGGCCGGGGACAGCCTGCACCAGGCCACCGACACCGTCTCGGCCAAACTCTCCGACGCCGGCCACACCGTCAGCGCCGCCCCGGACCAGGTCAAAGCCAAAACCGCCGGCAACCCGCTGGCCGCCGGACTCATCGCCTTCGGCGCCGGGCTCCTGGTCTCCTCCCTGATCCCGCCAAGCCAGAAAGAACGCGAAGCCGCGGACCAACTCAAAACCGCAGCCCAGCCCCTGGCAACCCAGGTCACCGACGCCGCCAAAACCGTCGCCCAGGACCTAAAGGAACCCGCCCAGGAAGCCATGGAAAACGTCAAGGCCACCGCCACCGACGCCGCCCAAAACGTCAAAACCGAAGGCCAACAAGCCGCCACCGACGTCAAAGACCGCGCCACAGACGCCAAAGACAACGTCCAAAACACCTAGCCCGCCTGGCTAGGCAAGGATAAACAACGAAGCCGGACCGCGTGAGCGGGCCGGCTTCGTTGCTGCCCGCCAATAAACCAGGCCCGTCAGGCCCGGCTAGCGCTTGCCCTTTTTGCGGGAACCCTTGCCGCGTCCCTTGTCCGGGTTGGGCGCGTAGCGCTGGGCCACCTTGGGCGCTTTCTTCGCTCCGGTGCCGCGGCGGTCCGGTTTGGGCTCCTTCTTCACCTTGGCAGGCTGGGCGGAGGGCTGCCGCGAGCTCTGGGCGGTGCGTCCGCGGACAATGCCGACAAATTCCTCCAGCACCTCGTCCGTGGCCTCGGTGGGCCAGGCCAGTGCAATGTCCGTCCCCTCCGCGCCCGTCAAACGGCGCGCAACAGTGTCCTTGACGTTGAAATGTCGGGCCACCGCCATGGGAAGGACCACCAGGCCCGCGCCGGAAGCAACCACCTGGAGCGCTGCCTCCGGTCCGCCCAGGGCGGCAACATCCAGGAACGATTCCTCAGCGAGGTCAGCAAACGGTACTTCCTCGAACACCGAGATCTCATGGCCCTTTGGGGCCACCACCACTGGCTGTTCCTCGTAGAGCGGGATCACGCTGAGGCCCTCCCGTTCGATGGGGAGGCGGACAAAGCCCATGTCCGCACTGCCGTCCTGCAGCGGCCCAAGCTGGGCAGCGTCCTCGACCATAAATGCCTGCAGGGGAATATGCGGCATGCGTTCTTCCCACCGGCGGATCCACTTGCCGGGTGTTACCCCTGCCACGTAGGTGATGCGCAGCACCCGCGGGGCCGCCTCTTCAGGGGCAACGGGGGCATCGGGCGTGGGGGTATCATCGGCTGGCACGTCTTCACAGTACCCGCCGCCCGGATACCCTTGAAGCATGACCTCTGCAAACTCCCAGTCCATGAAGCCGGCCACCGTTGCCAAGAAACTTGGCATCTACCTCCCGGCCACGCCGCAGGAGTTCCAGGATTCAACCATCACCCGCGAGCAGTTCGCCGAGCTCCAGGCCAACCCGCCCGAATGGCTGGCCGAGCTGCGCCGCAACGGCCCGCACCCCCGCCCGGTGGTAGCCCAAAAGTTGAACGTGTCCATCAGCGGCCTGGCCCGCGGCGGCGTGGAGGAGGCATTGACGACGGCGGAAATCACCGCACTGCTGCAGGCCCCGCCGCAGTGGCTGGTCGCCGAGCGTGCCACACACGCCGCCGTCCGGGCCGAAGCCCAGCGGGTCAAGGAAGAGGCCGCCAAGAAGCAGGCGAAAAAGGACCGCGCCCAGGCCGAGTAGCCTTTAGTCACGTCTCAGAAGCTTGTTCGCCGGCCTGGACCTTGAACGTCCGGATGCGCGGACAAGCTTCAGTCGCGTCCCGGGGCCTCGTCAGTCCTGGTGGATCTGGATGTAGTTGCCGCAGCCGTCGTCGAACACCGCGCTGGTCCCGAACGGGTCCGTGGTGGGCGGGATCTTGAAGCTGACACCAGCGGCCACCAGCCGGTCATACTCCGCCTGCACATCCGGGACCCCAAAGACGATGGCGGGCAGCCCCGCCTCGCGCACCGCGTTCATGTAGTCCGCGCCGATCGGGTTGTCACTGGGTTCCAGGAGCAGCCCGACTGAACTGTCGTCCGCTCCAGGATCCTTGATGATGTACAGGTTGTGCTCCGGCATCACCATGAGCGTGTCAAAACCAAGCGTTCCCGTGTAAAAGGCGTAGGCCGCGGCGGGGTCCTGGACATGGATGCTGCACATTTTGATTCGCATGGACCCACGGTACCTGCCAGGCCATGACCGTCTGCAGTGCCTTCTTTCCCTTCTCACCTGCCATTGACCCTGTGGACCGAACACGGTGCAATGGAAGGACCACCGCGGGCTTTTCGGCCCGGGGCGGTGTAGTGGGGAATGCCGGGCGCCGGAGGTGCAGGATGTCAGCCGCGGAATCGTTGATGCAGGGACTGCTTCATAGTGCGTGGGCGGTCCTGTTATGTGGCCCGTTGCTGGTTGCCGCCGTAGCCGCCACCGTTTTTGTCGTCCGGCGCCGGTCCCTTGCCCCCAATAACAGCGCGGCGGAGCGGACGGACCAGCTGTTCTGGGACCTGTTTTTGGGTTCCTGCGTGGCCCTTCCTGCGTTGATCATTCCGGCGCTGGTGTCGCCGTGGGCGGGTTTGGTGCTGGCAGGGGCGGCAGCCGCGTCAGGTATTGCCGCGCACCGCGCCACCCCGAAATTCCTGGCCCGGCGTGCAGCACGCACCGAGGAACGGCAGCGGATTGCCGCGCACCAGGAAGCCCGGCTGCAGCATGATGAAATCCTGCTGCGATGGCGGCGCTACGAGCTGGATCCGGCATGCGGCATCGACTATCCGGCGTTGACCGACGTGCGGCTTCCGGAAACGTCCGCGCTGATCAAGTCGATGCGGGCTGCGGACCAGCTTCGGACCGCCGCGCACAAGGGGTACCCGGATGCCGTGGACAGCCTGGCCGCGTCACTGGCAGCGGCGGAACGGGCAGCCGGCATTCCGGCCGGCCTGCCCGCAGAGCAGGCCGGCCGAGGTTAACTGCCGTGTCGCCGGCATTGGATCGGCCCGGAGGACCGGCGATAGCATCCAAAGATGAAGCCTGAGGAACTGCCTGCCCATGACGAGTACGGCCGGCTGCTGGAGGACCGCGGGGTCTGGCGGCAGGCCACCACCCTGGAGGCCGCCGGAGAGTTGACCGCCCGCTGGTTAGAGGGTGGGAGCTCGTACCAGCCGGGGCATTTCGCCCCCGGCTTCGACACCGAGACCATCCCGCTGGCCGCAGCCTTGGCGGAGCTGAACCGCAACGGGCTGTTCACCAAGGAGTCCCAGCCGGGCATCCTCACTGATAGTGCAGCACAACGGGAGTATGTCACGGGCTTCTGCAGCGCCGGCACCGCCCGCGAACTGCTGGCCCTTTCCACGCGCACCGAACTGGTCACCGTGGCCCACGCCCCGGGTGAGGCAAGCAATGCTGCGATTCCCGTGACCCTGGCGGGCACGGAGGTCACAACGGTGCTCGGTTCCAGCGAGAACCCTGTAGACGAGGCGCAGATCAGGGACTGGGCGGACGAAACCAATGACGCGCTGGCCCTGCTGCTCGCGGACTCCTGGTATGTGGAAGTCCTTGATCCGGTGTGGGGGCGCAACGACGTGCTGTTGCCGGCGGTCCTGCAGGCGTTAAAGGGGGCGGGGCAGCCCTAGCCGCCCCGCCCCTTCAACGTCCGGTACTACAGCTCCACGGTGCCGCTTTCGCCAACACTCATCCGGCTGTGGGTGACCTTGGCCTTCACCCACTGAAGCACCGTGGCGGCCGTGCCGCCGGGGCTGGTCCAGTATTCGGCGGAATCCGAGTCGACGCGCAACAGGCACACTTCGGGAGTATCCGGGCCATCCGGGAACCAGGCTTCAACAGCCTGGTTCCAGAGTTCGTGGATCTTGGCCCGGTCGGTGACCACTTCGGCGGTTCCGGCCACGGAAACCCATTCGGCGTTCTTGCCAAAGGCGACGTTGACGCGTGAATCAGCCCGGACGTGCGCAACCTGGGAGGTGCCGAGGCCGGTGAAGAACCACATGTCGCCGTCGTCCTTTACCTCCTGGACGGCCAGCGGCCGGCTGACGAGGGCGCCTTCTTCGTTGATGGTGGTGACCATTCCGATCCTGGAATCGTTGATGATCTCCGTAACCTTGCTGATGCTCTGGGCGTCAGTCATGCCTCACCTCGTTCGTCTGAAGTCGGGGACGCTCCCCGTCGCCAGCCTATTAGTAAGCATGCTTATTTACCAGCGGCAGCCACCGGCACCTTTGCCACTTCGGCGATCCGGGCAGCAGTGAGACGGCCCATGCGGATGGCGCCGTCCACGTGTTGGTAGCCTTCAGCAGCAAGGTCGGAGGAGGACCAGTAAATGGGGCCCACAGGGGCGTGCTGGTCCTTGCCGTAGCGGTGGAGGCCGCCCAGATCATAGCTGGAGGCATAGGCACCGCGGGTCCATTCCTCCGAACCCCAATCCGACTCGTAGTACACCTCCGGGGTGAGGGCCTCGTCGCCCAGGTAGCCGGCGATGGATTCCAGGATGGCCTTCCGGCGCTCTTCGGGGGACAGCTCGAACATGGCGTCTGCCTTCTCATCCGAAACGAAGCCCACCAGGGTTCCGCGCGGATCGGCGTGGTTCGTGTTGTCGTAGACCTCCTGCACCAGGGCATCGGCCCCGAAGCCGGTGCCGGAGAGCCCCTTGTCCCGCCAGAAGGGGGTGCTGTAGACGGCGTGGACCTTGATGACCAGGCCCAGGGACTGGTGCTGGTGCATCTGGTGCTGGCGGCGCGGCAGCGGCGGATTAAAGGAGACGCGGGAGTAGAGGTTGGGCGGTACGGCCATGATGACGAACCGGGCGTTCACGGTGGCGCGGTCGGATACAACGGTCACGCGATGTCCGCCGTCCGCGTCCGGCTCCCAGTTGATGGTCCGCACCGGAGAGTCAAGGACGACGTCGTCACCCAGCTCCTGCGCCTGCAGCAGCGA
Source organism: Arthrobacter sp. E44 (assembly GCF_041877125.1). Taxonomy (NCBI): domain Bacteria; kingdom Bacillati; phylum Actinomycetota; class Actinomycetes; order Micrococcales; family Micrococcaceae; genus Arthrobacter; species Arthrobacter sp. E44. The sequence continues at coordinate 105,654 of NZ_JBHDJA010000016.1, read as the reverse complement.
CACCTGCTGCATCCCGCCCACCACCCGGCGGTCCAGGATGAAGTCCTCATCCGTGAGGTGGGTGAAGGAGCCGGCGGAGGCGGCCATCAGTACCGCCTGAAGGGCTGAGAAGGCGTGGGCCGGCTTGGTGAGCATGCCGCCGGCGATGAAGAGTCCGATGTTATTGCAGGCTTCCTCATTGGCGGAGTTCTGCCTCAGCCAGTGATGGAAGGAAATGGTGTCCAGCTCGCGCGCCTTCGGGTGGGCCCAGGGTTCGGTGGGGCCGATCTCGGCCGCCAGCCCGTCAAGGAGGGTCACCAGGCGGTCCATTTCGACGGCGGTGTCCGGGTCCACCGGGAAGGTGTCACCGGTGTAGCGCACGGGGCTGCCGTCCGCTCCAATGTAAATGGACTCTCCGTCCCGGTACCGCGGATAGGTTTCCAGATTCAGTTCTGCCAGGAGTTCCAGGAGGGCAGTCTGGTCCGGGGAGACCCATTGGCCGCCGATTTCGAGCATGGCGCCATCCACAGTGTCGGTCCAGGTCCGGCCGCCCACACGGTCGCGGGCCTCGAGCACAGCTACGGTCAGGCCGGATTTCTTCAGTTCACGGGCGGCGGTGAGTCCGGACGGCCCGGCTCCAACGACCACGACGTCGCGGTTCAGGTTCAGCATGATGTCCTCTCTGCGGCCCCTGGTGACGGGGACCACTAAATGAATGTCATTCATTTATTAGAACTATAGCTGCTGCCCGCTTTGAGCGGAAGTATCGGATGGAATAATGCAGGGGACACCGACGAAAGGGCAGGAATGCCGGCAGTATCAGCCGCACAGGCACGCTCCACCAACAACGGCGGCGCGCAGCGAAGGCGGGCCGGTCGCCCGTCCGCGGCAGTGCTGGACAAGTCCGGAATCACGGCGGCGGCGCTTGAGCTGGTCAGCCGCAAGGGCTACGACGGGTTGACCATGGCAGCCCTGGCCAAGGAACTCGACGTGGCACCGTCTGCCCTCTACAACCACGTGGCATCAAAGCAGGATGTGCTGCTCCTGGTGGAGGACCACCTGATGTCCCTCGTGGACGTCTCCGGTTTTGACGGCCGCAGCTGGGAGGACGCGGTCCGCACTTGGGCCCGGAGCTACCGCGACGTATTTGCCGAGCACACTCCGCTGATCCCCGTCATCGCCGTCCTGCCGGTCACCGACGCACCGCAGACCCTGGCGATGTACGAGACCGTGAGTAAGGGATTTTCCGACGCCGGATTTCCAGAGGAGCGCATTGTGCCGGCCATCGTGGCGCTGGAGTCCTTTATTTTCGGATCCGCGTACGACGTCACCGCCCCGGAGGACATCTTCGACTCCGGCAGCATGGCTGAGTCCACTCCGTATTTCACTGCAGCAGTGCGCAGTTCCTCTGCCGGCCAGGATGCATCTGCCGGCCAGGGCGGCCAGGAACGCGGCCGCCCGGCAGACACTGCCTTCCAGCTTGGGCTGGATGCCCTGATCGCCGGATTGGGAGCGCTGCGGAAGGGCTAGCGCCTAGTCCTCGGCGGCGGCCAGCTGGCCGCAGGCGCCGTCGATTTCCTTGCCGCGGGTGTCCCGGAGGGTGCAGGGCACGCCCGTGGCGCGGAGCCGCTCGATGAATTCCTGCTCCACCGACTTGTCCGAGGCGGTCCAGATGGAGCCTGGAGTTGGATTGAGCGGAATCGGGTTGACGTGCACCCAGCCGCGTCCGCGCTGGTTGAGCTTCTTGCCCAGCAGGTCCGCACGCCACGGATGGTCATTCATGTCCTTGATCAGCGCGTACTCGATGCTGACGCGGCGGCCCGTCTTGCGGTAGTAGTCGTAGGCGGCATCGAGCGCCTCGTCCACCTTCCAGCGGTTGTTGACCGGAATCAGTTCATCACGGAGCTCGTCGTCGGGGGCGTGCAATGACAGCGCGAACGTGACGGGAAGGTCCTCTTCCGCCAGCTTCCGAATAGCCGGAACCAGGCCGACAGTGGAAACGGTGATGTTCCGGGCGGACATCCCCAGGCCCTCCGGCGCGGGATCCACGAAGCGGTGCAGGGCGGCCATGACCCGCTTGTAGTTGGCCAGGGGCTCCCCCATGCCCATAAACACGATGTTGGTGACCCGCTCGTCGTCGTGCTCCTTCGGACCCAGCTCACCGGCCGCGATGGCCCGGTTGGCAGCAACCACCTGGTCAACAATCTCCGCCGTGGACATGTTGCGGGTCAATCCGGCCTGGCCGGTGGCGCAGAAGGGGCAGTTCATGCCGCAGCCTGCCTGCGAGGAGACGCAGAGGGTGATGCGGCCGGGGTAGCGCATCAGGACGGACTCCACCAGGGCACCGTCGAACAGCCGCCAGAGGAACTTGATGGTGTCCCCCTTGTCGGTGCGTTGCCGGCGGACCTCGGTGAGCAGCGGTGGGAACATCTGGGAGACAAGCTCCTCGCGGCCCGCCTTGGGCAGGTCGCTCATCCGCTCCGGGTCCACCGTCCAGTGTTGGAAGTAGTGCGTGGAGAGCTGTTTCGCCCGGAAAGCCGGCAAGCCAAGCTCCTTCAGCTTCTCACCGCGCTCGGCCAGGCTCAGGTCCGCCAGGTGTGCCGGCGGCTGCTTCACGCGGGGGGACGCGAATTGGAGCAGCGGCCGGCCTTCGACAGTACGCGCCTGCTCCCAGCCCTCGGCAGTGGGGCGGACCTGCGGCCGGGCAGTGCCGGCGGCTGCCTTGGAGGCGCGGACAGGAGTTTCAGGGGAAGGATTGGGGGAAGTCATCCCCTCTATCATCCCACGAGGGCAAAATAGGACGGGAATCGCCAAGAGACACGTAAATTGGATTCGCACGGAGCTACTTGTAATACAAGTTTGATACTTATATCCTAGGGAAGTGGGCGAAGGAGCCCGCCCGTCTTCCAGGAGAATCAATGAGTCCCGTCGACATGATCCGGCACGTCAGGCTATCCACCGCCTGCCTACCCCTCGCTGTCCCCATCAGCGACGCCAAGGTTTTCACCGGCCGGCAAAAGCCCATGAGCGAGGTCGTCTTCCTGTTCGCGGAGATCAGCACCGAACTGGGGCACTCCGGCATCGGCTTCAGCTATTCCAAGCGTGCCGGCGGTCCCGCCCAATATGCGCATGCCAAGGAAGTCGCCGAAGGCCTCCTCGGCGAGGACCCCAACGACATCGCCCGGATCTACACCAAACTCCTGTGGGCCGGGGCTTCCGTGGGGCGCTCCGGCGTCGCCACCCAGGCCCTCGCCGCCGTCGACATCGCTTTGTATGACCTGAAGGCCAAACGCGCCGGGCTGCCGCTGGCAAAGTTCCTCGGCTCCTACCGCGACTCGGTGCGGACCTACAACACCTCCGGGGGCTTCCTGAACGCCAGCCTTGACGAAGTTAAGGCACGCGCCACCCAATCCATCGAGGAGGGTATCGGCGGCATCAAGATCAAGGTTGGCCTGCCGGACGGCAAAGAAGACCTGCGCCGCGTCTCCGGGATCCGCGACCACATCGGCCCCGACGTCCCGCTCATGGTGGACGCCAACCAGCAATGGGACCGCGCCACCGCCCTGCGCATGGGCCGACGCCTCGAGGAATTCGACCTGGTGTGGATCGAGGAACCCCTGGACGCCTACGACTTCGAAGGCCATGCCCACCTGGCACAGGTCCTGGACACCCCCATCGCCACCGGCGAGATGCTCGCCTCCGTGGCTGAACATAAGGGACTCATGGCCGCCAGCGGCTGCGACATCATCCAGCCCGATGCCCCGCGCGTCGGCGGCATCACCCAGTTCCTCCGCCTCGCCGCCCTGGCCGACGAACGCGGACTGGGCCTGGCCCCGCACTTTGCCATGGAAATCCACCTCCATCTGGCCGCTGCCTACCCGAGCGAACCGTGGGTGGAGCACTTCGACTGGCTGGACCCGCTCTTCAACGAGCGCCTGGAAACCAAGGGCGGCCGGATGATGGTTCCGGACCGCCCCGGCCTTGGCATCACCCTGAGTGACCAGGCCCGAGCCTGGACCACCGAGAGCGTCGAGTTCGGCGCATAACCCCGAAGCCGTAATCTTTAGCCATGACCCGGAACCTCACCGCGGACCTAGCCGCCGACCTTCGCAACCGCATCGTCGACGGCGTCATCCAGCCGGGGGAAAAGCTGCCCAGCGAGAACACGCTGATCAGCGAGTTCGGTGTCAGCCGGACAGTGGTCCGCGCCGCCCTTACCCGGCTGCAGGCCGAAGGACTGGTCGAAACCGAGCGCGGACGCGGCAGTTTCGCCCTCACTCCCCCGGCGGACAGGCCCTCGGAGGGTGTGGGGATCCGTCCGGTGGCCAGCACGGAGGACAGGCTGCACCTGCTGGCCTTCCGCATGGGAGTGGAGACCGAAGCCGCAGCACTGGCAGCCCGGAACCGCACCGAGCGGCATTTAAGGGCCGTGAGCACTGCCCTGGACACCTTTACGGAAAGTTCCGGGCACCCGGCGCATGCCATGAAGGCTGACTTCGAATTCCACCGTGCGGTTGCCGCAGCCTCCGGCAACCCCTATTTCTCCGATTGCCTGTCGGCCCTCGGGCAGACCATGATCGCTATGCCGCGCACCCGCTTGATGACGGACGCCGAGCATTACGCCCGCGACCATTTCGACCAAGTCGTGTTGGAGCACAGGTCCATCCGGGATGCCATTGCCGATGGTGACGAGGCTGCCGCTGCGGCCGCCATGCGAACCCACGTGGCAAATTCACGACGCCGGTTCAAGGCTTCGGCGCGCCCGTCCACCTAGGCCCCGCCCCGCCGTCGTCCATTGCGGCCAGGTGCCCAAGCACCCGCCACCGGACGTATCACCAGCGAACGCGGGGGTGTGAAATCCGGACGTTGGTGCAATCCCCGGAACTTGGGTTTCACGGCAGGAACGCAAAAGAGCCCCGGTCCAAAGACCGGGGCTCTTCCAATTGCGTGCGCGAGGGGGGATTTGAACCCCCACGCCCTTTCGGACACTGGCACCTGAAGCCAGCGCGTCTGCCGTTCCGCCACTCGCGCGCAACTTCTTCCACTCAACCGGACCGGTTTCCCGTTTCCGCGTCTCGTAAAAGCAGCGAGATCAAGCATAACGGACACTTGCCGGAAATTACCAATTGGCCTCCACCCGCCCCTCACCTCCCGCACGCGCACGGCGCAAAACCGCTGCGAATCGGGCCGCATGCCGGTGCCGGAAGCCGCAGGAAGACAGCACGACGGCGGGTTGCTGCGGCCCGGAAACCGAACTTTCGCGGGCGCCCGGCCGTTGCGGATTAAGGTCATTCACAGGGGTGGCAAGTAGTATCGGATGTAGGAGTGGGCACTGCCGGCGGGCGAACCGTACGGCAGCGGACTGCCCTGCAGGTGCTGGTCAGCAGCAACTAATGCCCCGGAGCCGGGGGGAAAGGAGAAGAACCATGGGTCTGCTGGACAAGGTGGAACGTGGCATCGAAAAGGCCGTCCGCGGCGTCTTCTCCACCGGTTCCAAGGCGCAGGTGGAACCGGTGGAAATCGCCAGCAGGCTCCGCCGCGAAGTGGACCACAAAGCCCTTACAGTGGCGGCCGGACGCACGCTGGTGCCCAACGTGTTCGACGTGCAGCTCAGCGACGACGACTTCGCGCGGGCACAGGAATGGGGCACCCCGCTGGCCGAAGAACTCTGCGATGTGGTGATCAACCATGTCCGCGGCCAGGGCTACATACTCCAGGGGCCCGTGCGGATCTCCTTCCGCCGGGACAGCGAGCTCCGTGCCGGTGCCTTCGAAATTGCTTCAACCACTGAAAAATCCCAAGGCGCGGGCGCCGCCCAGCCAAGGCCCAACGTTCCCGCCGCACCAAGCCGGCAGCCCGTCAGGCTCCAGCCGGTCCTGGACATCGACGGCCAGCGCTATTCGCTTAACGCCCCGTCCATCGTCCTGGGACGGTCATCCGAAGCGGACATCCACATTGAAGATACGGGAGTTTCCCGGCGCCACCTGGAAATCCGCACGGCCAACGGCGTTACCAGTGCCGTGGACCTCGGATCCACCAACGGCAGCTATGTGAACGGCCAAAAGGTCTCCGGAAGCACCGAACTCACAGACGGCTCCACCATCACGATGGGACGGACAAAGATCATTTTCCGCCTGCTTCCTGCCAACCCGGGTGGCCACGCATGAGCGACCTGACCATCACCGCGCTGCGGTTCGGGTTCCTGCTGCTCCTCTGGGTACTCATTTTCAGCATCGTCTCCGCCATGCGGCGCGACCTCATGGTGGGACGCAAGGCCGCGGCCGGCGCGCCCACCGCCCGGCAGGTCCGGCGGAATCCGGAACTCGCCGAGGCACAGCCCCAGCCTGTGAAGCAGCAGGCGCGTCAGCTGGTGGTCGTCGAAGGCCCACTCAAGGGCCGCACCCTGCCGCTGGCCGCCAGCCCCATCCTGCTGGGACGCGCACAGGAAGCCACCCTCGTTTTGGAGGACGACTACGCCTCCGGCCGCCACGCCCGGCTCTTTCCGCAGGGCAGCCGCTGGTTCATCGAGGATCTGGGCTCCACCAACGGCACCTACCTGGGAGACCAGCAACTTACCCGTGCCCTGCCGGTTGAGCCAGGGGTACCCGTGAGAATCGGCAAGACGGTCATTGAATTGAGGCCGTAACCGTGGCCGTGCCTGAAAACCCCGCAACCGGCTCCAGCCCGGCGCAGCGGCCCCTCATCATGCGCTTCGCGGCGCGGTCCGACGTGGGCCGGATCCGGTCCAAGAACGACGATTCCGCTTACGCCGGCCGCCACCTTGCCGTCGTCGCGGACGGCATGGGTGGGCACGCCGGCGGTGACGTCGCCTCGGCGGCGACCGTCCTGGACATGATCCACTTGGATAGTCCGGAATATGGGGACGACGCCGGCACCGTCCTTGCCGATGAGATCCAGACTGCGAATTCGCTGCTCTCCGAGCTCGTGCACATCAACCCCAAGCTCGCGGGCATGGGCACCACGGTCACCGCGCTCCTGCTCGCTGACAACAAACTCCATTTCGCGCATATCGGCGATTCCCGCGCGTACAGGCTGCGGGATGGTGAGTTCAAGCAGATCAGTGTGGACCACACCTTTGTCCAGCGGCTCATCGATGAAGGCCGGCTCCGCCCGGAGGAAGCCGAAACACACCCACACAAGAATGTCCTGATGCGCGTCCTGGGCGATGTGGATGCCAGTCCGGAACTGGACCTGGACACCCTGGACGCCAAGCCCGGCGACCGCTGGCTGCTGTGCTCCGACGGGCTGAACTATGTGGCCGCGCACGCCGTCGAGCGGACGGTCCGGGAAACCCACAACCTGCACGAGTGCGCCGAAACCCTGGTTGAACTGACCCTTGAGGCCGGCTCCCCGGACAACGTCACCGTGGTCATGGTGGACATCGTGGAGGAAACGCCCGACGACGTCAGCACCGCCGCCGTCGACATCGTCCCGCCGGTGCAAGGCAGCAAGCCGGCCGCGGCTTTGGCGGCTGGCGCACCCGCCTCCGAAGCTGCAGCCACCGGCCCTGCGGGTCCCGCCGAGGGCAAGGAACCCGCCGAAAGCGGTGCCAAGGATGGCGCCGCCGATGACGAGGCCTCCGACAATACGAATGCCGACGCCACGGAGCCCGGCAGCACCGACCCGCATCTCGGTGAACACCTGTCTGCCGAAGTGCTGCGCGAAGAGCTTGCCTCGCGCCCGCACGAGCTGGTGGGTGCGGCCGCCGCCGCAGCGGAATCGGGATCCATCCCCACTGTTGCCGGACGAACCGTTGCCCGGCGGGCTGCCACGCTCCTTACCCACAAGGCAGAACCCGCCGCCGACCCCGGGGAAAACCTGGTGCCGCTTCGGCCACGCCGCTGGTTGGCATGGTCCGTTGCAGCTGCAGTGCTGGTTGTGGTGGCCGTTGGGCTTTGGCTGGGCTACGCCTGGACCCAGACCCGCTACTACGTGGGTGAGTTCGATTCCCGGGTGGCGATCTACAACGGTGTCTCCCAGAGGCTGGGTCCCATCCAGTTGTCATCCCTTGAAGCCGTGACCGATATCCGGATGGACTCCCTCCCGCCGTTCTCGCAGCAGCGCGTGCGGCAGACGGTTCCGGCCAACGACCTCTACGACGCGCAGCGGATCGTCAAGAACCTGGAGCTCACGGGGACCACTTCTCCGGAGGAGGCGTGCCCCAAGCCTTCGGGCTCCGCCACTGCCCCTGCCCCGTCCGGCAGCCCCGCACCGCCTTCCAGCGCCCCACCCGCGAGTGCAGCGGCTCCGCCGCCGGCACCGGGCGCCTCCGCCCCTGCCCCGGCACCGTCGGCAGCTTCCCCATCACCTACTCCCACCATTACTTGCGAGGCGGCCAAATGAGCCAGGTAAGCAGCATGCCCAAGCCTCGCCGCAACGTCGAACTCGCGTTGCTGCTGCTGGCCCTTGCCGTAGGAATTGGGGCCAACATGCTGGTGGGCGTGGACCAGGAGAAGGCCTTCGACTCCGACTTCTGGTTCCAGTCCAGTCTGCTGGCAGTCGCCGCCCTGGTGTTCCACGGTGTCCTGCGGTTCCGCGCAAAATATGCTGATCCGGTAATACTTCCCCTGGTGGTTGCACTGAACGGCCTGGGGCTGGCTATGATCCACCGGCTGGATCCGCCAGGCGGGGACACGGGAAACAACCAGCTCCGGTGGACGCTGATTGCCATGGCGGTGGCCATCGCCGTCATCTGGTTCCTGAAAGACCATCGTGTACTCCGCAGGTTCACGTTCATCTCGCTTGCAGCCAGTGCGGTCCTCCTGGTCCTTCCCCTGATCCCCGGGATCAGTGCCGGGGAGATCCTTGGTGCACGGGTGTGGATCCGTTTGGGCCCCATGACGTTCCAGCCCGGTGAAATCGCCAAGATCACCCTCGCCATTTTCTTCGCAGGGTATTTGTCCTCCAACCGTGACCTGATCCTGCTGGCGGGCCGGAAGATCGGGCCGCTGCAGTTCCCGCGCTTCAAGGACCTCGGGCCCATGGTGGCCGCCTGGCTGGTGAGCATCGGCGTGCTGGTCTTCCAGAGCGACCTCGGGTCCTCCGTCCTGTTCTTCGGCCTCTTCATCGTCATGATCTATGTGGCCACCAGCCGGATCAGCTGGGTTGTCATCGGCCTGGCCCTCCTCCTGGGCGGCGGCTTCATCGCTTCACAGGTCTTCTCGCACGTGGGCCTGCGCATCGACGGCTGGCTGAATGCCTTCACCGACGAGGTCTACGGGCGCCAGTACGGCGGCAGCTTCCAGATCGTCGAGGGGATGTTCGGCATGGCCAATGGCGGCCTGGTGGGAACGGGCCTGGGGCAGGGCCGTCCGGACCTGGTTCCCTTTGCCAACAGCGACATGATCATCGCCTCCCTGGGCGAGGAACTTGGCCTGATCGGCCTCTTCGCCGTAGTCCTGATGTACCTGCTCCTGTTCACCCGCGGGTTCCGCGCCGCCCTTGGCACACGCGATGCCTTCGGAAAACTACTGGCCTGCGGCCTGTCCTTCGCCGTGGCGCTCCAGTGCTTCGTGGTGATCGGCGGCGTCACCAGGCTCATCCCGCTGACCGGCCTGACCACTCCGTTCCTGGCCGCCGGTGGCTCATCGCTGCTGGCCAACTGGATCATCGTGGGACTGCTCCTGATGATCTCGCATACGGCACGGGGCCCGGTGGACACCACTCCCCTGCCGCCGTCAGCGGGGGCGGAATCCATAGGCATTGATACCCCAACCGAGGCGGTGAAGCACGCATGAACCAGGCAATACGGCACTCATGGGTAGCGGCCATCGCCATGTTCGCCCTCATCTTCGGTGCCATCAGCTATGTCCAGGTGATTGGTGCGGACGCACTGAAGGACAACCCCTGGAACAAGCGCGCCATCCTCCAGACCTACTGCAATGACCGCGGCTCCATCATCGTGGGCGGGACCCCGGTGGCGGAATCGGTGGAGAGCAACTCTGAGACGTGCAAATTCCAGCGCACCTACCCGCAGCCGGAGCTGTATGCCGGCCTGACGGGCTACTTCTCCCAGAACTACGGGGCCACCGGACTGGAGCAGTCCATGGGTGCCGAGTTGGCAGGCAACTCGGACCAGCTCTTCCTGGACCGGGTGGGCCAGCTCTTCCTGGGCAACCAGCCCAAGGGTGCCTCCGTCGAACTCACCATCGATCCCCAGATCCAGCAGCTGGCCTACAACCTGATCCCGGACGGCCAGCGCGGCTCGATCGTGGTCACCAATCCCAAGACCGGTGCCATCCTGGCCATGGCTTCCAAGCCGTCCTACAACCCGAATTTGGTGGCCACCCAGGATCCAAAGGCCGAAAGCGCCAACATCAATGAGCTGGTCAAGATCCCGGGCATCAACCTGAACCAAAATGTCAGCGGTCCCACCGGTGAGCTCCTCGCCCCGGGGTCGGTCTTCAAGCTCGTGGATACGGCGGCCGCCCTGGCCTCAGGGAAATACAACAAGGACAGCGTCCTGCCCAACCCCGCGGAGATGCCTTTCGACGGCATCGAGTACAAACTGCCCAACTACGCCGGCGGCAACTGCTACACCAGGGACACCGCCAGCTTCGCCTTCGCACTGCAGCAGTCCTGCAACACGCCGTTCGCCAGCATCGCGCTGGACCTTGGCCGGGACGCCATCGCCGCCCAAGCCAAGAAGTTCGGGTTTGGCGAGGACGTGGGGGACCTACTGAAGCTGGGCCATGCAACAGGTAATGGGTTCCCTGAAAACCTGGACGCACCCGGATTGGCCCAGTCCGCCATCGGCCAGAAGGATGTGCGGGTCACGCCGCTGCAGGTGAACATGATGACAAACGCCATCGCAAACGGCGGTGTCCAGATGGCGCCGAGCCTGGTCAAAACCCTGCGGTCCCCGGACCTGCGCGTCATTGATGAGCCCCAGCCGGCACAGCTCAGGACGTCCACCACCCCGGAAATCTCCAAGCAGATCACGGACTGGATGACCAGCGTCGTTACGGACGGTATCGCCAAAGGTGCCGCCGTTCCCGGCGTACAGGTGGCGGGCAAGACCGGCACGGCCGAACTCGGAAACGGAACCAACAATTCGTGGTTCACCGGGTTCGCCCCCGCTGACAACCCGAAGGTCAGCGTCACGATCGTCATGGAAGGCGTAGACATTTACGCGGGAGCAAAGCTGACCAGTCCTAACGCGAAGAAGATTTTTGAGGCGGTGTTGAATAAGTGAGGCCTACAACGGGAATCACCCTCGGCGGCAGATTCCAGCTGACCACGCGGATCGCCATTGGCGGCATGGGCGAAGTCTGGAAAGCCAAGGACCTGGTCCTGGGCCGCATCGTCGCCATTAAGGTGCTCAAGGAGGAATACACGGGGGACCCCGGGTTTCTCCAGCGTTTCCGTGCCGAGGCCCGCCACACCGCGCTCCTGAACCACGTGGGCATCGCCAACGTCTTCGACTACGGCGAAGAGGAAGGCTCCGCCTACCTGGTCATGGAACTGGTCCCGGGCCAGCCGCTGAGCAGCATCATCGAGCACGAGCAGGTGCTGTCGCCGGACCGTACGCTCTCGATCATTGCGCAGACCGCCCGCGCTTTGGCCGTGGCGCATGCCCAGGGCCTGGTCCACCGTGACGTCAAGCCCGGAAACCTCCTGATTACGCCCGACGGACGGGTCAAGGTCACCGACTTCGGCATCGCCCGGCTCGCCGACCAGGTGCCGCTCACCCAGACCGGGCAGGTCATGGGGACGGCGCAGTACCTGGCACCCGAACAGGCAACCGGCCAGACCGCCACCGGATCCTCGGACATCTACTCCCTCGGCGTCATCGGCTATGAGTGCCTCAGCGGCCACCGTCCCTTCTCCGGTGAATCGCAGATCGCCATTGCGCTGGCCCAGGTGAACGACGCTCCGCCGCCGCTTCCGGACAGCCTGCCTGCCCCGGTCCGGGCGCTCCTGATGTCGATGCTGGCCAAGGATCCCAAGGACCGGCCTGCCAATGCCATCAAGCTGGCCGAGGCAGCGGAAGCCATCCGCAACGGCGATATCAGCGCAGCCCGCGCCGCCGTGCCCGGAATGCTCCTCTTCGACGCGGACACCGGCCCCATCACCGCGCCCGTCGACACCACCACCGCCCCCACCGGCGTCATTGGCACCCAGCGGGATTCCCCCACCGCCACCTCTGCCCTGCCCGTGCTCGGTGCAGGTGCGGCCGGCGCCGCCGCCGCAATGGCTGCAGGGGCCCATGGCGCATCAGCCACTGAGGGCGACGCGCCTCAGGGTCCGCTTGCCCGCGCCAATGCGCTGGCTGCCCAGCGCAACTGGGACCAGCAGGACGAGGACACGTACGGCGGGGAAACGTACGACGACGACCGCACCGACGAGCCCCGGCGCAAGGGACGCAGTCCCTGGACATGGCCTCTGGTCGCCTTGATCCTGCTGCTCCTGTTTGCGTTGGTGGGTTTCCTCCTGAACCAGGTGGGACTCTTCTCGCCGTCCGGCAGCCCCAGCGCCAGCGCCACCGCCAGCAGCGCGCCGCCGTCGTCCGCGACGCCAACACGGACCACGCAGTCGGCGACGCCCACGCAGACACGCAGCACGCCGACGCCCACACCTACCCCGGAACCCACCCAGGCAACGGTCAACGTCATTCCTGAGGCTTACCTGGGCAAGCCGTACCGGCAGGTGCAGGCTGCCCTCGCCGGACTTGGACTGCAGGTGACGGTGCTGCCGCAGGAAAGCAGTTCCGCGGCCCCCGGCACGGTCCTGGAACTGAACCCCACGGGGGTTATTCCCAAGGGATCAGCCATCACCGTCGTCTACGCAACGGCTCCTGCTCCGGCGCCGACTCCCACGCCCACCACGGTGGTGCCGACCCCGGCGCCCACAACGTCCTCCCAGGCCGGGCCCACGCCCATCTCGCCGCTTGCAACCTGCGCGGTGGGCCAAGCGCCCGGGACGCCCCCTACCTGCACGCCGTAAACGTCAGGAAACGCCAGTGAATGAGTCACCACGCGCACCGTTGCACCGGGAGGACAGCCTCCCGGTGGATAACCGGCGTGTCCTGAGCGGCCGCTACGAGCTGGGGAACCTCATTGGCCGCGGCGGCATGGCGGATGTCTACAAGGGGATGGACACGCGGCTGGGCAGGACTGTTGCCGTTAAGCTGCTCAGGCCGGACATGGCCAGGGACCCGCAGTTCCAGGCCCGGTTCAAGCGCGAGGCCCAGGCAGTGGCCGCCCTGAACCACCCGTCCATCGTTGCCATCTTCGATACCGGCGAGCACACCGTGCATGACGGCTCGGCCGAGGACGTGCGGGTGCCCTACATCGTCATGGAATACGTTGAGGGCAAGACGCTGCGTGATTTGATCCGCGCCAACGACGTCACCATCGACCAGGCCATCGACTACACCCTGGGCGTCCTTGGGGCCCTCGAATACAGCCACAAGGCCGGGATCGTGCACCGGGACATCAAGCCTGCCAACGTGATGTACTGCCCCGGCACAAACTCCGTGAAGGTGATGGACTTCGGCATTGCCCGGGCCATCGCCGACTCCTCGGCCACGATGACCCAGACCCAGGCGGTGGTGGGAACGGCCCAGTACCTGTCGCCGGAGCAGGCCCGCGGTGAAACCGTGGATGCGCGCAGCGACCTCTACTCGGCCGCCTGCCTGCTCTACGAAATGCTTACCTCGCGGCCGCCGTTCGTCGGCGATAGCCCCGTGTCCGTTGCCTACCAGCACGTCCGTGAAATCGCCGAGCCTGCCAGCAGCCTCAACCCGCAGGTGTCACCGGCGCTGGACACGGTCCTGGCCAAGGCCCTGCAGAAGAACCGGGCTGACAGGTTCCAGGACGCCGCCGCTTTCCGGCGCGCCCTGCGGGCTGCCAGGGCCGGGGTCGCAGTCCCGGCCGTGCCGGCGTCCGAGGCGCCCACCGACCCCAACGACCACGTTCCCGAAGCAGCGCCTCCCACGGAGGCATTCGCTGCCGGAGGGGCGGCGGGTTTCCTTGATAACGCGCCCACGGGGCGGCTGGCCGCCACCAACCTATTCCATGACGACGGCGGGCCGGCGGTTCCGCTGGAACTTGCGGATGAGCACCGGACTAATGGGTACGACGGCGGCGGGTACAGTCCAGCTGCCGCCTTGCCGTTAGGCCTCCCTCCGGAACGTGAGCGGACCGCACGGCAGAAGTCCCGCCGTCGTGCGTGGATTGCCACCCTGGTGATTTTCACCCTGCTGGTCCTCGCCGGGGGCGGCCTCTGGCTTTACCAAACCGTCAACCGTCCCGCGCCCGCTCCCGCCAAAGTGCAGATCCCGTCGGTGGCATCCTTGTCGGAAACTGCCGCGCTGCAGGCGCTGTACAACGCCGGGCTTCGGCCCAGGATCGCGCGCGCGGCGAACGACACGGTGCCCAAGGGGACAGCCGTCGGGACCGATCCTGCCGCCGGCGCTGCACTCGACCCGGGCGCCGAGATCATCCTCAACATCTCCGACGGGCCGAGTTCGGTGAAGATCCCGGACAGCCTCCCGGGCAAGACAGAGGCCGCTGCACGGGACATCCTGCGCCAGGCGGGCCTTGTCGGCGCCCCGTCCACCACAACCGCCAACAGCGCCACCGTTCCGGCCGGAATCGTCATCACCTCCAACCCGGCGCCAGGGCAGAGCGTTGCCGTCGGCACCAGCGTGGAACTCATCGTTTCCACCGGCAAGGTGGTTGTCCCGGAACTTCGCGCCCTTACCCGGGACGAAGCCGAAGCCGCCCTGAAGCAGCTGGGCCTGGTGCCCTCGGCGGTCGAAATGGAGAACTCGCAGGTAGAGCCGGGCAAGGTCACGGACCAAAGCGATCCAGCCAACAGTGCCGTCGACCAGGGGAAGACCATTACCATAGTGGTCGCGAAGGCACCGCCACCACCGCCACCACCAACGGAAACCCCCACGCCTACGGCCACACCCACCCCGAAGCCGACCAAAAAAGGCTGACGTTTCGTCGGCCGGGGACAGTTCCGGCTAGTGCTGGATCAGCGGGCTGAGCTTCGCGGCCCGGGCAGCCGCACCCTTCATGCCCAGTGATTCCAGCCAGTTGCCGAGCATCTGGTACCCGCCCTCGGTGAGCACCGACTCCGGGTGGAACTGCACCCCGCACAGCGGTGCCGTCCGGTGCTGGAGCCCCATGACCACGCCTGATGCGGTTTGCGCCGTGACTTCCAGGACGTCTGGAATCGATTCCTTGACGGCGGCCAGCGAGTGGTAGCGGGTGGCCGTGATGGGGGAGGGGAGCCCGGCGAAAACGCTGGTGCCAATGTGTTCCACCTGGGACGTTTTGCCGTGCATGAGCTCGGGAGCGTGAGTTACCTTGCCGCCGAAGGCCTCTGCCAGCGCCTGGTGGCCCAGGCACACGCCAAACATGGGGACGCTGTTTTCACCGCACCACTTGATCAGTTCAATGCTGACTCCAGCCTCCGCCGGGTTCCCCGGACCGGGCGAAATGAGAACGCCGTCACGGGTGCCGGCAAGTTCGATCGCCTCCGCCAACGTGACGTCGTCGTTGCGGACCACCGTGGTCTCGGCGCCGAGTTCCTGGAGGTAGCCCACCAGGGTGTAGACAAAGCTGTCGTAGTTATCCACTACAAGGATCTTGGTTGTAGTCATGGCTGGTCTGCAGAACCAATCGTTGAGTCGGTGAATTGGGTGAAATGGGACATCCAGGGGAAAAGGAACTGGACCATCAGGACCAGGGCAATGAAGACCAATGCCAGCGACATGATGATCCTGACCCAGAGCGGTCCCGGGAGGTGACGGAAAATCCAGGCGTACACGGTCAGCTCCTTCCGGTGGCTGCCGCAACCTGCGCCGCGATTTCTGCCGGCGGCCCGGCCGAGGCGGGGCGCCAACTGTCCAGCAGGGCGTAGGCAATGATGCGTTCTTCCGCGCCGAAGCGGGGGTTGCAGCTGGTCATGGTGAGGTAGCTTTCGGTGGGTGCGGCGCCGGGCTGGGTGGGTACCGGTTCCAGCACATCCGTGCGGGAGGGCATCACGATCTGGTTGTTCCGGAAGACATAGACGTAGTAGCCGTCCTTGGTCTGGACGTAGATCTTGTCGCCCGGCACCAGCGTGTGGATGTTGTCCAGCACGGCCCCATGGGTCTGGCGATGGCCGGCGACGGCAAAGTTGCCCACCGCCCCGGGCATCGCCGTGTTGCTGTAGTGCCCCAGGCCAAGGGTGTCCAGGACGTCCTGGCTGGTTCCCTCGACGATGGGGCGCGTGTAGGTAGGGCCGAACCGCGGGATGTATACGATGCCGATGGTGCCGGCGTGGGCGGGAGCAGTTCCCACCACAGGCTTGCCGAAGTCTTCGGGGGCAGCGGGTTGGGCAGCAGGCGCGCTGGTTGCCGGGGCAGGTGTGGCGGTGCCCAGGTCCTTGGCGAATTCCTTGATGACCTGGCTTTGTTTGGCGTCAGACTCCACGTTGGTCCACCACAGCTGCCATGCCACAAAGAGGAGGAGGATGACGCCTGCGGTGATCAGCAGCTCGCCAAGCACCTGGATAGTGCCGCGCAGCAGGGCACGACGGGGGGCGGTCGCAGTGGCGGGCCCCGCCTTCTCCTGCAAAACCACGCGTTCCCCTCCGGGCGTTTACCCTGGCAGTGCCCCGGCCACGCCCGCACGGGCGGCCCAGCAACTGCGGCTAGAATTGGCTGCTAGTAAGAATCCAGATTTGACCAAGATCGCGCAGACCGCTGGCAATTTCCTTCTTGCAGGATACCAAGCCCGGGCCGCCGAGCTTGCCCAGCCCGTCAAGGAGAGCCAGTGCCCGAGTCAAAGCCTCGCAAGAAGACCGCCAGCACCGCCCAGCCGGCTTCCCCACAGGCTTACAAGCCCAATCCCGTCTGGTTCAAGCCTGTCATGTTCGGCCTGATGATTATCGGCCTCCTGTGGATCATCACCTTTTACATCAGTGAGGGCCGGTTTCCGGTCCAGGCCTGGCAGTCCTGGAACATCGTGGCGGGTTTCGGCATTGCCATCGTCGGGTTTTTGATGACCACCCGCTGGCGTTCCTAGCGGCACGCAGCCTGAATCAGGGAGGACTGCACTGGCTGCCGGGTCCGCCGGGGTGATCGTTGGCGAGGATGGCCTCGCCCGGCCCGCCTGGGCTGCAACCGATCCGCTCATGCGGAATTACTACGACCAGGAATGGGGACTGCCCGTCACGGACGAGCAGGGCCTGTACGAACGGATCTGCCTCGAGGGCTTCCAGGCAGGGCTTTCCTGGGCAACCATCCTGCGAAAGCGCCCTGCATTCCGTGCCGCCTTCGCCGGGTTCGATCCCGAGCAAGTCGCCTTGTTCAGCGTCGCTGACGTGGAGCGGCTGATGCAGGATCCGGGGATCATCAGGAACAGGCTTAAGATCCTCGCCGCCGTCAGGAATGCCCAGGCCACCCTGGAGCTAAGGAACGACGGCGGATTGGTGGACTTCGTATGGAGCTTCCGCCCTGCCAGCACGCCCAGGCCGCAGGCAATCACCGACATCCCCACCCAGTCGGCAGAATCCCTTGCCTTATCCAAAGCGCTCCGAAAGCGTGGCTTCTCCTTCGTGGGACCTACCACCATGTATGCGCTGATGGAGGCCGTGGGGATTGTAGACACCCATCTCCTGGGCAGCCATCGCCGGGGTTCCTCGGGCATCTGGCCTGAGTAGCCCCCTTTCCCGCCCCGCCTCCTGCAACTGCCTTTCTGTCCGTAGCGCGTCCTGGTCCGGCTATCCAGTTATCCCCAGCTGTTGGGAAAGTTATCCACACTGTGGAAAAGCAGTGCTTGCATGGCCGGGGAAACCAGGCGCGGCGGTGGGCAGCAGGGGTCCTGCGTCATCCCGCCCCTCAACCTGCTGTTATTAACAGTGTGGAATACCTGTGGATAAAGCCTTGGGCGGGCTGGGATCGGCTTCATGCACAGTAACGCCGGTGGCTAAGGACGCTCCCGCCTGACGGGATGATGGCTGGTGATGGAGACCCGATTAAATGCATTCATTGTCACGGCAACCCAACTCACGGCGGAAAATTCTTCAGCTGTAAGGCATTGCCGCGCGACTGCCTCTGCGTGCTCCCTGGCACGGTCGTCCGGGAGCTGCGTAATGCTTTCCACGAGCCCCAGTGCCGCCCGCTCCTTGTCCGTAAACAATGCAGTCTCACGCCATGCCGGCAGGACCGCCAGCCGCTGGGAGGTCTCTCCCGCCTCTCCTGCCCTCCGCACGTGCAGGTCCAGGCAGTAGGCGCAACCGTTGATTTGTGAAATGCGGACGTTGAGCAGTTCCAGCAGGCCCCGCCCTATTCCGGCCTCTTCCGCCGTTTCCTGCACCTTGAGGCCCAATCCGCTGATGGCCTTCCACAGGGCTGGATGCTGTTTGTCCAGGTACAGATGCTCGGTGACGCTCACGGGTGTCCTTCTCGCGGTAACGGCTGGCAGGCAACCATCATAGGCAGGATGGGAACTCTGCCCGGCTGCCTGTTATCCACTTACCAACATCGCAATACCCACAAGTTATCCACAGCTGTGGGAAACAGAGTGGAAATCCCCACCGCGAAGGGCTTTTGGCCCTACTCCCACGGGTTGGTCCGGCTCGGGAACTACAACTCTGTGACTTATTAACACTGTGTATATCGCTGTCGATAACTCTGCGCCGGGATCAGCCGCGGGGGCTTTGGGGCTGGATATAGCCCGTTTTTCCACAGCAGCGTCCAGAATCCCCCGCTTATCCACTTACACACAGCGATATCCCCACAGGTTATCCACAGGTGTGGAGAAACGGCCGACCCACGAGGCAGGCTGGCCAGTACAAGCCGTCAACGCCGGGGTTGGTGCATGAACTACACCTTTGTAAGTTATTAACACTGTGGATAAGGGCTGTGGAAAAAGAAAGCGACTCCGCACCTTCCGGTCCGGAGTCGCTGAGTACTGCAGGCTCGAGGGGGCTAGAGAGACACGCGCACCCAACTCACGGCGATAAGCAGCGCAAACACGGCTGCGAGGCCCAATGCCTGGATGAGGCCCCGTCGCCGCCCGCGCGGAGCGTAGGCAAGGACGGCGGCACACAGAGCGCCGGTGACCAGGCCCCCCAGGTGGGCTTGCCAGGCGATGTGGGGGATCAGGAAACCGATGACGCCGTTGATGGCGATCAGGACCCACAACTGGCGGGTATCTCCGCCGCGCTGCCGCTGGACCAGGAGCATGGCACCGAAAAGGCCGAAGATGGCGCCGGAGGCGCCCACCAGCCCCACCAGTCCCTGCCCGGGCACCAGCAGGGGGTTCATTAGCAGGTAGCCCACAGAGCCGCCGAGCGCGGAGATAAGGTACAGCGCCAGGAACCTAACGCGGCCCAGGATCGGTTCCAGGGCCTGCCCGAAGATCCAAAGCGTGTACATGTTCAGGAGGATGTGCAGCAGCGAGTCCGGCGAGTGGAGGAAAGCTGACGTGATCATCCGCCAGGGTTCGAAGGCGCCGTACTGCGGGGCCGCAAAAATGTTGTTGTAGGCGAACTGCTTGTACACCCAGTCGCCGGGAATGAGCATCTGCAGTGCGTAGACAACAACGCACCCTGCGATGATGCCGAACGTCACCAACGGCTTGCCAGTGGCAACGGCACCGCCATAGACGGTCCGTACCTCCGGCGTCGCCCGTTGTGTTTCGTTGACGCAGTCAACGCATTGGAATCCGACGGCGGCCGCCCGCTGGCAGTCGGGGCATGCCGGGCGCCCGCAGCGCTGGCAGCGCACGTAGGACGGCCGGTCCGGGTGCCGGGGGCAGACCGGAACCTGGGCGGACGGCTCAGCCGACGGAATTCCGTAACTCATGGTGGAGCGTTACAGCTGTTCGATGTCGATGCTGTTGATGGTCACGTCTTCCACCGGGCGGTCGCCCATGCCGGTGCGCACGCCCTCGATGGCGTCGACGACCTTCCTGGATTCTTCGTCAGCCACCTCACCAAAGATGGTGTGCTTGCCCTGGAGCCAGTCCGTGGGAATGGTGGTGATGAAGAACTGTGAACCGTTGGTGCCCTTGCCCATCTGGATGCCGGCGTTGGCCATTGCGAGCTTGTAGGGCTGGTTGAAGTTCAGTTCCGGGTGGATTTCGTCGTCGAAGCGGTAGCCGGGCCCGCCGGTTCCACGGCCCAGCGGGTCGCCCGCCTGGATCATGAAGTCCTTGATGATGCGGTGGAAGATGGTTCCGTTGTACAGCGGGGTGCCGGTCTTGTCCTCGCCGGTCTCAGGGTGGGTCCAGGCCTGCTCGCCGGTGGCAAGGCCCACGAAGTTCTTGACCGTCTTGGGCGCGTGGTTGCCGAAGAGGTTAACCACGATGTCGCCGAGGCTGGTGTGGATGGTTGCTTTTGCAGTTGCGATGGCAGTCATAGGCCCCATTCTTCCATGCCGGTTCGGGCCGGCCACGGCTGCGGAGTCAGTTCCGCGCTGGGTGAAATCCCCCTAAAATCCGCAGAGTGAATAGCCCGTGAAGATCTGGGCACGTAGGCTAGCGACAGAACCGTCACATTAATCGGGAGGTAGTTGTGAAGAAATCGGATCGTATTGCCCGTGACCTTGAGCAGTCGGTCACCAGCGCGGTGGTAAACGCCAAAGATTGGGCGGCTCCCCGGGTGGAGGCTGCCGTGGACTGGGCTGTTCCCCGCCTGCAGCAGAGCCTTGATACTGCATCTCCCAAGATCCAGGAGGGCCTGAAGTCGGCCGCCCATAACCTGGCAGACGGTGTTGCCACCGTAACTCCCCGGATCCAGGACGGACTGGCCCAGTTGGCTCCCAGGATCAACGACGTTGTCGAAGGCGCATCCCCCAGGCTGCACGAAGCATTGGACAAGGCCACCCCGGTGGTCCTGAATGCGCGTGACCGGGTTGTGGTGGAGTACCTCCCCAAGCTCTCGGACCAGATCGGCGTGGCGTCCGGAGCGGTGCACCGCACCCTGGAAAGCACTCCGGCGCGGGTTGACGCCGTGGCTCAGAAGCTGGGGGACGTGGGACTCATCAACGCCATCCAGGAGCAGGCCCAGGCGACTGGAGCCCAGCTCAAGGCCGCTGCGGCCGGCGCCGGCCGCGCGGTGGACGTCCAGTTGGCCCAGCCGGAAAAGCCGAAGAAGCGCGGCTGGCTGATCTTCGGCGTGGTGGCCGCAGCCGTGGCAGCCGGCGTTGCAGCCTGGAAGGCATCCAAGCCGGTGGAAGACCCGTGGAAGACTCCTTCGCCGGTCACGCCCACTCCCGCCCCCGTTCCCTCCACCACCGTCAGCGACGTCAAGGAAACTGCTGCAGACGCCGCTGGCAATGCTGCGGCTGCAACCGGTACGGCCGCGGAAGCCGTGGCGGACAAGACCGCTGACGCAGCAGAGGCCGTCAAGGAAAAGACTGCCGACGCCGCCGAGAAGGCCAAGCATGTGGCCGACGACGCTGCCGAAGGTGCCCAGAGCGCCGCCAAGGATGACAAGGGCAGCAGCCAGGCCTAGCTTTCCCCGCGGCACAAAAGCCTGCACCTAAAAAGGAGCTCCGTTTCACGCGGAGCTCCTTTTTTGTGCCTACGGTCCGGTTCCGGGACCGGCCCCTCGATCCCCGGCAGGAAGAGGCCGGATGCTAGATTTGAGGTAATGCCAGCCAACCGATCCTCTGGGGATGCCGTGAACGACGCAGCCATACAGCTCCGCGTGTCCATCGTTATCCCGGCGTACAACGAGGAGAGCGTGATCCGGCAATGCCTCATCGCTGCCATCTATCAGTCCGTTCCTGCCCACGAGATCATCGTGGTGGACAACCTCTCGAAGGACCGGACCGCTGACATCGTCCGTCAAATGCAGCTGGAATATCCGGAAAGCCCCATCATCCTCCTGACCCAGGACCGGGAGCAGGGGCTTATCCCCACCCGGAACTTCGGGCTCAACTGCGCCACCGGGGACATCCTGGGACGTATTGACGCGGACTCCATCGTGGAACCGGACTGGGTGGAACAGGTTCAGAAGGCGTTCGCTGATCCGTCTGTCCAGGCCGCCACCGGCCCCGTGGTTTATTACGACATGCCGATGCGCCGCTTCGGGCTTAAGGCGGACGATAAAATGCGCCAGCTCATGCTGAAGCTGGCCAAGCACCAGTACCATTTCCTCTTCGGCTCCAACATGGCCCTGCGTGCCAGCGCCTGGGAGACCATCCGCGACGAGACCTGCCGGGACGAAAAGGACGAGATGCACGAGGACATCGATTTGTCCCTGCACCTGGCCGACCATGAGCTACCGGTGCGCTATTGGCCGCAGATGGTGTCGGGGATGTCGGCACGCCGGCTGGAGGACTCACCCCGCGACTACCGCTACTACGTCACCAGGTTTGACCGGACTTACAAGGCCCACAACGTCAAGAAGATGGCGCTGAAGGCTCCTATGGTGGTCTTCTTCTCGGTGTATTTCCCGGCCAAGCTCCTGAGGGCCATCCACACGGTGAACACGGCACAGCCGATGCGCCGCGGCGGCCAGTAGCGCTCAGTCAGTTCCCAGCTCGGCCAGGCGTTCCGACGGCGGCTCCTCCTGGGTCGCCGCCCCGCGCCTGCCGGCCCTGCCGTTCCTTTGACCCAGGACCACGACGGCGAGTCCCACCAGGATCAGCCCGAGCCCGGCGTACGTGCCTGCAGGCAGGGTCTCGTGCAGGAACACGGCCGCCAGCAGGGCCGCGCCGGGGATTTCCAGCAGGATGATCATGGAGACGATGAGCGGGCTCATGGTGGCCAGCAGGTGGTTGAAGGCGGTATGCCCCACCAATTGCGCGCAGACGGTAATGGCGGCGATGCCGAGCCACCCGGCAGGTTCGAAGCCGGCGAGGGGCTGGCCTGCGATCAGGGCCAGCACGGCCACCAAAGCCGCGCACATGCCGTAACAGAGCGTGGTGTAGGTTCCAGTGGTCATGCTCTGCCGTGCCTTGCCTCCGGCCAGTGTGTAAAGGCCGGCCAAGGCACCGCCGGCCATGGCCAGCAGGTCACCCACGAGGGCTTGCGGGGACGATCCCAGATCGAAGCCGGTGATGGCCACGACGCCGCCGAACGCGATGCCCAGGCCAACCAGTACCTGCCAGCGGTGCCGGGTACCGCGGACAAGCTGGAAGACCGCAATCCAGGCCGACTGCAGGCACACCAAGGCCGTGGCCGCAGCCACGGAGGTGAGCTGCAGGGATGTGATGAAGCAGGCAAAGTGCAGGGCAAGGGCGACGGCGGCCAGTGCTGACCAGCGGAACTCGCGGCCGGTGATGCGGCCGAACTGGCGGGGCTGCCGGACCAGGGTGGGCGTGGCCATGACGGCTGCACCGATGGCATTGCGCCAGAAGGCGATGGCCAGGGCGCTGACGCTGGTGGCACCAAGGGTGGCCGCGATCAAGGGACCCGAGGAAGCGACACCCAGCACTCCCAGGGTCGCCAAGAGCAAGTTCACTGCAGCCCCCTGATACTGGTTTCCCGGCGACGATAAAAAGCAAAAGTCCCGGTCTGCGTTATACGCTGACCGGGACTTTCCTATGGTGGAGGCACGGGGACTCGAACCCCGAACCCCCTGCTTGCAAAGCAGGTGCGCTACCAATTGCGCCATGCCCCCATAAGAAGCAACCCGTCCATCATACCCTAGAACCGGGGAGCGTCTGACCGCTCCCGGAGCGGGTGTCCGGGCTAATCAACCGTATCGGTTGACTTGCTCCAGACTGTTTTCCGGGCTTCGGACTCCTGTGCTTTCCGGTAGACCAGGACGCCTGCGATTGCCGCTGCCAGTACAAGCAACTTCTTCACATGCTCCCCGTTCCGGCCAGGTACCGGACGAACCGGACCAAACCTCCGTTTGAAACCTGCACAGGTTCCGTGGGCGTACCAGGACTTGAACCTGGGACCTCTTCGTTATCAGCGAAGCGCTCTAACCGCCTGAGCTATACGCCCCGATCCCTCATCGGGCCGAGACATGACTTTACAGCACACCCCGGCCCGATCTCAAATCGGGCTTTTCCGTCGGGCCGCAGCCGCCGGAAAGTGGCTTCCTAATCGTCCGTGAGGGTTACACCAATACCGCCCACCAGGGTGGCGGAGATGTTGTAGAGGACGGCGGAAAGCATCGACAGTGCCGTCAGCAGGACAACGTTGACCACGGCAATGATGGTGGCGAACGAGGCCACCTGTCCCAGCGAGGCAACCTTCTTCAGTTCAAAACCGCCGCTTTCAGAGCCGGCGAGCGTGCCGAGGAGGCTGTCCACCTGGTCGAAGATTCCGGTCAGGTCCAGGACAGTCCAGAGGACGATGGCGGCCACCACGGTGACGATGCCCAGTGCCACGGAGAGCAGGAACGCCATTTTCAGGACGGACCAAGGATCCACCTTGCTGACCAGAAGGCGCGCGCGGCGGACCTTGGCCTTGGGAGCCGGCTTGACCAGGCCGGGCGTCCCCTGGCCGGAGGATCCCTGCGCAGGGCGCTGTCCTGCCGGTGCCGGGCGCTGCCCCTGCTGGCCCTGGAGGGGGCGCTGGCCGGGCTGCACAGGGCGGTCACCCTGCTGCGGGCGCTGACCGGGGACGGCGGGCCGCTGGCCCGGCGCACCGGCGGGGGCCGCCGGGCGCTGCTGCGGACGTACGGGGGCGTTCACGCGGGGTGCCGCTGAAGGCCGGTTCCCGTCGGGAACAGTACTGTTCGGCTTGGGAAATGAGTCGGAATTACTCACTCGTTACCTCCGTGTTGTCTTCGTTCGGCTCAGCGTCGCCCGAGGCGTCCTCTGACTCTACGGCCGGTGATTCTTCTGCCATTGCTGGCGCGGCGGATTCCCCAGCGGTACCGCCATCTTCAGCCAACGTTACGTCATCACCGCCGGATTCTTCCTCCTCGAGGCCGCGTTCGCTGTTGCGTGCCACCTCGATGATCCGGTCATTCTTGTCCGGTTTTGCGAAGATGACGCCCATGGTGTCGCGTCCCTTTGCGGGAACACCGGCAACGGAAGACCGGACAACCTTGCCGCCCTCCATGACCACCAGTACTTCATCCTCCTCCTGGACGATGAGTGCGCCCACCAGGTGGCCGCGTTCCTCCTGGTACTTGCCTACCTTGATGCCCAGGCCACCGCGCCCCTGCAGGCGGTATTCCTCCACCGCCGTGCGCTTGGCATAGCCGCCCTCGGTGACGATGAACACGAACGAACCGTCGGTGACGACGTCGGCGGCCAGCAGTTCGTCGTCCTCGCGGAACTTCATGCCGGTGACGCCGGACGTCGCACGTCCCATGGGACGCAGCGCATCGTCGGTTGCCGTGAACCGGATCGACTGGCCCTTGCGGGACACCAGGAAAAGATCGTCGGTTTCCGAGACGAGCTGCGCGGAGACCAATTCATCGCCATCACGCAGGTTGATCGCGATGACGCCGGCCGAACGGTTGGTGTCGTAGTCCTCCAGCCTGGTCTTCTTTACCAGGCCCCTCTTGGTGGCCAGGACCAGGTACGGCGACTGCTGGTAGTCCTTCAGGTCCAGGACCTGGGCGATATGTTCATCGGGCTGGAATGCCATCAGGTTGGCAACGTGCTGGCCCTTGGCGTCCCTGCCCGCTTCCATCAGCTCGTACGCCTTGGCACGGTAAACGCGGCCCAGGTTGGTGAAGAACAACAGCCAGTGGTGGGTGGTGGTGACGAAGAAGTGTTCCACCACGTCGTCGCCGCGCAGCTGGGCACCCTTGATGCCCTTGCCGCCGCGCTGCTGCGACCGGTAGTTGTCGCTGCGGGTCCGCTTGACGTAGCCGCCGCGGGTGATGGTGACCACCATCTCCTCTTCGGGGATCAGGTCTTCCATGGACATGTCGCCGTCGAAGCCCATGAGGATCCTGGTGCGCCGGTCATCGCCGTGCTTGTCCACGATTTCGCCCAGCTCGGTGCTGATGATCCCGCGCTGCCGCTCTTCGGAGCCAAGGATTTCCTTGTACTCGGTGATCATGGCCTCGAGTTCAGCGTGCTTTTCCTGGATCCGCTGGCGTTCCAGGGCAGCCAGGCGGCGCAGCTGCATGTCGAGGATGGCACGCGCCTGAATCTCGTCGATGTCGAGCAGTTCCATCAGCCCGTCACGTGCGGCCTCGGTGGTGCTGGAGGCGCGGATAAGGGCGATGACCTCGTCCAGCATGTCCAGTGCCTTCAGGAGGGCCCGCAGGATGTGGGCCTCTTCCTCCGCCTTGCGCAGCCGGTACCTGGTACGGCGCGCGATGACGTCCATCTGGTGCGTCACCCAGTGGCGGATGAACGCGTCGAGGCTCAGGGTGCGCGGCACGCCGTCCACGATGGCCAGCATGTTGGCCGAGAAATTGCTCTGCAGCTCGGTGTGCTTGTAGAGGTTGTTCAGCACCACCTTGGGCACGGCGTCACGCTTCAACACGATGACCAGCCGCTGGCCGGTGCGGCCGGACGTCTCGTCCCGAAGGTCCGCGATGCCCTGGATCTTGCCGTCCTTGACCAGTTCGGCGATCTTGATGGCCAGGTTGTCCGGATTGGCCTGGTATGGAAGTTCCGTGACCACCAGGCAGGTGCGTCCCTGCAGCTCCTCCACGGCAACCACGGCGCGCATGGTGACGGAACCGCGACCGGTCCGGTAGGCGTCCTCGATGCCCTTGTGCCCCAGGATGGTCGCACCGGTGGGGAAATCGGGGCCCTTGACCCGAACCAGCAGCTCCTCAAGGAGCTCCTCACGGCTGGCCTCAGGGTTGGCCAGGTACCACTGCACGCCGTCGGCCACTTCCCGCAGGTTGTGTGGCGGGATGTTGGTGGCCATGCCCACGGCAATGCCGGACGAACCGTTTACCAGCAGGTTGGGGAACCTGGCCGGCAGGATGGTGGGTTCCTGGTTCTTGCCGTCGTAGTTGTCCTGGAAATCGACCGTTTCCTCGTCGATGTCCCGGACCATCTCCATGGCCAGCGGGGCCATCTTGGTCTCGGTGTACCGGGGCGCCGCGGCACCGTCGTTGCCCGGCGAGCCGAAGTTGCCCTGACCCAGCGCGAGCGGGTACCGCATGGTCCAGTCCTGGATCAGGCGCACCAGGGCGTCGTAGATCGCGGTGTCACCATGCGGGTGGTACTGGCCCATGACCTCGCCCACCACGCGGGCACACTTGTTGAAGGAACGGTCCGGGCGGTAGCCGCCGTCGAACATCGCGTAGAGCACGCGGCGGTGCACGGGCTTGAGGCCGTCCCGGACGTCGGGGAGGGCACGGCCCACGATGACGGCCATGGCGTAGTCCAGGTAGGAACGCTGCATTTCCGTCTGCAGGTCCACCTGCTCCACGCGGTCGATCAGAACGTCGCCTTCAAGAACGGTGTCCGGAGTTCCGGCCTCGGAGACGGGATTCTCGGGTGTTTCGTCGCTCATTCTTTGTTTTCCGTTTCAGGTATATGTCTGGTTCTGAATACTTTGGAGCTGGTCCTTAGATGTCCAGGAACCTGACGTCCTTGGCGTTCTGCTGGATGAAGTTACGGCGCGATTCCACGTCTTCGCCCATCAGGACGGAGAAGATCTGGTCGGCGGCAAGGGCGTCGTCCATGGTGACCTGCAGCAGGGTGCGGTGATCCGGGTCCATGGTGGTATCCCACAGTTCGGTGTAGTCCATCTCGCCCAGGCCCTTGTAGCGCTGGATGCCGTTGTCCTTGGGGATGCGGCGTCCTGCTGCCTGCCCTGCCACCAGCTTGGCGTCGCGTTCTCGGTCGCTGTAGACGTAGTCGTGCGGCGCGTTGGACCACTTGATCCGGTAGAGCGGGGGCTGGGCCAGGTATACGTAGCCGTTTTCGATCAGCGGCCGCATGTAGCGGAACAGCAGGGTCATCAGCAGGGTGGTGATGTGCTGGCCGTCCACGTCCGCGTCTGCCATGAGGACGATCTTGTGGTACCGCAGCTTGGCGAGGTCGAAATCTTCGCCGATGCCGGTACCGAAGGCGGTGATCATGGACTGGACTTCGGCGTTCCCAAGGGCTTTGTCCAGGCGGGCGCGCTCCACGTTCAGGATCTTGCCGCGCAGCGGCAGGATGGCCTGCGTTTCAGGGTTGCGGCCGCGCTTGGCGGAACCGCCGGCGGAGTCACCCTCCACGATGTAGACCTCGCACTTTTCCGGGTCTTTGGAGGAACAGTCGGACAACTTGCCGGGCATGCCGAAGGATTCAAGCGGGCTCTTGCGCCGGGCATTGTCGCGCGCCTTCCTGGCCGCCATTCGAGCCTGTGCGGCGGAAATCGCTTTGCGGATCACATCGCGGGCGGGGCCGGGGTTGCGCTCCAGCCAGTCGCCCAGCCCGTCGGTGACGA
The DNA here is from genome assembly GCF_041877125.1 of Arthrobacter sp. E44. Classification (NCBI taxonomy): domain Bacteria; kingdom Bacillati; phylum Actinomycetota; class Actinomycetes; order Micrococcales; family Micrococcaceae; genus Arthrobacter; species Arthrobacter sp. E44. The sequence continues at coordinate 77,380 of NZ_JBHDJA010000016.1, read as the reverse complement.
CGCGCTGGACGAACCCCTTGACCTCGGAGTTGCCCAATTTAGTCTTGGTCTGACCCTCGAACTGGGGCTCGGCCAGCTTGACGGAGATGACGGCAGTCAGGCCCTCGCGGATGTCATCACCCGTGAGGTTGTCATCCTTCTCCTTGATGATGCCCTTTTCCCGGGCGTACCGGTTGATCAGGGACGTCAGGGCCGCACGGAAACCTTCTTCGTGGGTGCCGCCCTCGTGGGTGTTGATGGTGTTGGCGTAGGTGTGCACGCTCTCGGAGTAGGCACTGGTCCACTGCATGGCCATTTCCAGGGCGATCTTGCGTTCCGTGTCCTCGGTTTCGAAGGCGATCACGTCCTCGTGGACCACTTCCACTTTCTTGCCCGAGTTCAGGTGCTTGACGTAATCCAGCAGGCCTTCGTCGTACTGGTACACCACGGTGCGGTGTTCCGCGCTGACCTCACCTTCAGTGCTGAGGTCGTCGAGGTCCAAGTCGCCGTCGGCGTCACTTGACGCGGGCTCGCGCTCATCGGTCAGCGTGATGCGCAGGCCCTTGTTGAGGAAGGCCATCTGCTGGAAACGGGCCCGGAGCGTTTCAAAATCGAATTCGGTGCTTTCGAAGATTGTGGGATCCGGGTAGAACGTCTGGCTGGTACCGGTGGCATCCGTTTCTTCGCCCTTGACCAGGCTGCCCTGGGGCTTGCCGCCGTCGGCGAAAGACATCCGCCAGACGTGGCCCTGGCGCCGCACTTCGGTATCCACCCGGCTGGACAGGGCGTTGACCACGGAAATGCCCACGCCGTGAAGGCCGCCGGACACGGCGTAACCGCCGCCGCCGAACTTTCCGCCCGCGTGCAGGATGGTCATGACCACCTCGACAGTGGGCTTGTGCTCAGTCGGGTGCATGTCGACGGGGATTCCACGGCCGTCGTCAACCACTTTGACGCCGCCATCTGCCTGCAGGACTACCTCGATATGGCTGCAGTAGCCGGCCAGCGCCTCATCCACGGAGTTGTCCACCACTTCGTAGACCAGGTGGTGGAGGCCGCGGGGACCGGTGGAGCCGATGTACATGCCGGGACGCTTGCGGACAGCCTCGAGGCCTTCAAGGACAGTGATGTCACTGGCGCCGTATTCCCGTGGAGTGGCTGCCGCAGGTGGAGTATCAGGGGTGCGGCCATCCTCGACTGCTGTATCTGCTGCCAGAATATCTGTATTGTCGTTAGCCACAGGCGCTGCGACTCCTCTGTTCTCGATGATGGCCGGCCGGTTTCTCTTCCCATGGGAAAAGCCACCGGCCAACAGGCACAAACTTATGGCGCCGGTGACTTGCTGACGGTTGGTGATCCATGCTCCGCACACGGGAAGTGCGCGGAGAACGGACTGAAGTCAACGTCTCATCCGCGCCCAGTTATCTGCGTCAATTCTACCGCGAACAGGCTCATATCCCCGCATTCCAGGGCCTTCGCCCGCAGCGAATATGCCCATGCGAGGCTCTACGCCCCGCCTAGGGCGGCCCAGCGGTACGCCCTCCGGGTGCCTATACACGCTGCGGTCCCTACAGCGCCCTACACGGCCTTGGACGCAGTTTCAAGAGCTGCCGTCCGGACTATCCATACGTATCCCGCGGCCCGCGGCCGTTGACGCTGCGCCCGCCTTTGCGCCAACTAGGTGCCGAGGGGCCAAGCACCTGGATGCTGGTAACCACGCCGTCGCCCAGTTCGCGGCGGAATTTCTCGAGCAGGCTGCTGCTCAGAAGCCGAAGCTGGGTTGCCCAGGCAGTGGAATCACACCGCACGTGGAGAGTGGTATCCGTGAAGCTTTCGGGTGTGCAGTGGGCGGAAATTTCCGGCCCGACCAAGGTGGCCCATTCGGCCATGACGGATCCAACGGCCACAGGCGAGGTCCAGCCGCGCTCCGCGACAAGCCGGCCAACGACCTTTCCCAGGCCCAGCGGATCGCGGCCGGTGGCGTGGAACTGGCTGAAACCCCTGGTGTCCCGGATGCTGCCTTTGGCCTTTGCGGCACCCGGCTTCGCCACTTTCCGGCGGACTTCGCCTCTTGCGGCCGCCGCTTCGCGCATGCGGTTCAGCGCAGCCTGCGGGGCGTCGATGTTGTCAGGTTCGCGGCCTGGCTGCAGCCCGCCGCCCTGTTCACTGCTCATCGATACCTCCCGGGATGACTTTCACCCGCCGCCCGGACAGCTCTTCCGGAATATCGGCGTCGACGGCGGCGGTCACCAGGACCTGTTCCGCGCCGGAGACTATTGCCGCCAGTTTACGCCGACGCTGGACGTCCAGTTCGGCAAAGACATCGTCAAGGATGAGGACGGGAGCGGAACCGCCAGTCCGGGCATCGTCCAGCATGACGTAGTAGGAAGCGAGCCGGAGGGACAGGCACATGGACCACGTTTCCCCGTGCGAGGCGTAGCCCTTGGCGGGCGCCTGCCCGAGCATCAGTTCCAGCTCGTCGCGGTGCGGGCCAACCAGGGAGATCCCCCGTTCCAGTTCCTTCTTCCGGGATTCGGCGAATGCCCGGACATACCGTTCCGTGAGTTGTTCGACGGAGAGAAGCCGCAGGTCATCCTGTTCGTCTGGGGAACCTCCGTCCGTGGTGCGCTGGGCGCCGGAGGCCGGGACGCCGTCGTCGTCCATCTGGTTCTGGAGCGTTGAACGGTAGGTGGCGTCAGCGGGCTTTGATGCGTCGGTGAGTTCCGCATAGGCGCGGGCGAGGTGCGGGCGAAGCCGTTCCACCAGCTCCAGCCGCGCGTGCAGCAATTCCGCTCCGGCTCGGGCCATGTGCTGGTCCCACACGTCCAGGGTTGACTCATGCGCGGCGGTGAACCGCCCGGCCCGCGCCGACTTTAGCAGGGCGTTGCGCTGCTTGAGAACCCGGTCGTAGTCACTGCGGGTGGCGGCGTGGTGCGGCACGAGGCTGGCAAGCAGCTCGTCCAGGAACCGGCGCCGGTTGGACGGATCGCCCTTGACCAAGGCCAGGTCCTCCGGGGCAAAAAGGACGGTCTGGCAGATGCCCAGCAGGTCGCGGGCGCGGACGGGGTTGCTGCGGTTGATGCGTCCCCTATTGGCGCGGCCGGCATTGATTTCCAGCTCGAGGACTGTGGTCTGGGTGCCCCGGACGAGCCGGGCGCGGACCAGTGCCCGTTCCGTGCCGAACCTCAGCAGTGGCCCATCGGAACTGACCCGGTGGGAGCTCAGTGTGGCCAGGTACCCGATCGCTTCCATCAGGTTGGTCTTGCCGATGCCGTTGGAACCCACCAGGACGGTAACGCCGGGGCCCAGGGCAAGGTCAACCTGGGCGTAACTGCGGAAGTCGGTCAGTGAAAGGTGTTCCAGATACACGCGGTTTTCGGCAATTCTGGGAACCCTGCAGGTTCCCGGTGGGTGCTACTTGGCGGGACGGGTTGCGTGGCCGCCGAACTGGTGGCGAAGCGCGGAGACCATCTTCATGGCGGGTGAAGTGTCCTCCCTTGATGCGAAGCGGGCGAACAGTGCGGCGGTGATGGCGGGGGCGGGGACGGCGTTGGCGATGGCCTCTTCCACCGTCCAGCGGCCTTCGCCGGAGTCCTCCACGTAATCGTCGATCGAGGCCAGGCCCGGGTCCTCGTCAAGGGCTTTGACCATGAGGTCAAGCAGCCAGGAACGGACAACAGTTCCCTTCTGCCAGGCCCGGAACGTGCCGGGCAGGTCGGTGACGATGTCCTTGGCCGCAAGCAGTTCGTAGCCCTCGGCATACGCCTGCATCAGTCCGTATTCGATCCCGTTGTGGACCATCTTGGCGTAATGGCCGGCACCGATGCCGCCCACGTGGACAAAGCTGTCCGCCCTCTCACCCTCCGGACGCAGAGCATCAAAAACCGGAAGCGCCCGTTCGATGTCGGCGGCGTCGCCTCCGGCCATCAGGCCGTAGCCGTTCTGCAGGCCCCAGACTCCGCCCGACACGCCGCAGTCGGCGAACTGGATCCCCCTGGCGGCGAGCAGTTCGCCGTGCTTCTGGTCTTCCGTGAACCTGGAGTTGCCGCCATCGATGACAAGGTCTCCCGGCTGCAGCTTCTCGCTGAGTTCGGTGACCACTGCGTCGGTGATGGGCCCTGCCGGCACCATGACCCAGATGATCCTCGGGGTCGGAACAGCAGCGATCAGGTCATCAACGGTGGCGGCGTCGGTGACATCGGGATTCCGGTCGTACCCGGTGACCTCCACGCCGCCCTTGCGAAGGCGTTCGCGCATGTTGAATCCCATTTTGCCGAGACCGATCAGTCCAATGTGCACGTGGAACTCTTTTCTGCGCGGGTGGGAACGGGAAATTTGACGTTGCTGCCAGCCGGCGTCTTTGGCTGGGCCGGTCTGGCAGCCGTCAGCCAGCTAGTTGGGCAGGCGGACGGGCATCACCAGGTAGCGGTAGTCGTCCTGGTCCTCGCCGTCGGCATCGGCCTGGGCCGTGATCATGGCGGGCTTGGGTGCCGTGGTGAAGGAGAACCGGACGAACTTGGTCTCTATGACGCTGAGGCCTTCGATGAGGTAGTGCGGGTTGAAGGCAACGGTGATGTCCTCGCCGGACAATTGGGCTTCGAGTTCCTCCGACGCCTGGGCGTCCTCACCGGTGCCGGCATCCAGGTTCAGCAGGCCGGCAGTGAAGGCGAGCCGGACAGGGGTGTTCCGCTCGGCCACGAGTGATACACGGCGGACGGCTTCCACCAGTTCCTGCGTCTGGACCGTGGCGTGGATGGGTGTGGACTCAGGGAACAGCGAGCGGATCTTGGGGTAGTCGCCGTCCACCAGCAGGGATGTTGTGGTGCGGCCGCCGCTTTCGAATCCGATAAGCCGGCTGTCGTCGTTGGACAGTGCCAGGTTGATGTCTCCGCTGTTGCCAAGGGTCTTGGCGACCTCGTTGAGGGTCTTGGCCTTGACCAGGGCGCTGGTGGAGATGCCCGGCGTGACCGGCTTCCAGGGCACTTCCCGCATTGCCAGCCGGTAGCGGTCGGTGGCCAGCAGGGTGATCAGGTCATCCTCGATCTCCATGCGGACGCCGGTGAGGATGGGAAGGGTGTCGTCCTTGCTGGCGGCGATGATGACCTGGGAAACGGCCTGGGCGAAGGCATCGCCGGGGACGGTTCCGCTGATGGCGGGAAGGGCAGGCAACGGAGGGTATTCCGCCTCCGGCATGGTGGCCAGGTGGAAGCTGCTGCGGCGGCAGGTAAGTGTGACTTTGTTGCCGTCGGTCTCAACGTCCACGGGAGCGGAAGGCAGGCTGCGGCAGATATCGGCGAGCAGCCGGCCGGAGACCAGGATGGTGCCTTCATCGCTGATGTCCGCGGTGATTTCAAGACGTGCCGAGGTCTCGTAGTCAAAGCTGGAGAGGCTGACGGTTCCTGCTTCAGCCTTCAGGAGCAGGCCGGAGAGGACGGGCACAGGCGGCCGCGGAGACAAGGACCGGGCTGTCCAGGTAACGGCTTCTGCCAGGACGTCCCGATCGACTCTGAACTTCACGGAAGGGTGCCGCCTTTCATTGCTGCTGCCATGTAAACCCGGGAATTTCGTGCGGAAACTCCGGAAGAAGTTGGGCGCACCCCCGCTGGTGCATGGTCCGCGGAGACGGAAACCACACAAAAACCCAGGGATGGGAGCGCTGCTGACAGCTTAGCCGGAAGATCCGGGATTAACCCATCCCCCCAAAGTCCAGTCCGGCCCTTGAGGGGCCGGCAGGACCCGTTGGTGGACCTGCGCATCGATCTTGTTGTTTGAGGGACTTCGATTTTTTGGGATTCGTAGTGTTAATAACTGCTGTGGAAACTGTGGATAACCCGGTCCTGCCCCACGGTTCCGCGGTTAAGCCCTGTTCATGGAGTGTGCGTTACCTGGGTTTTAAACAGGGTGTGGATGGGGACAACGCAAAAGCGCATTTTTAACGATCCACAGGCGGCTTAAGGGTTTTAAGCCCATTAACCGCGCTTGTCCCCTTAACTATCCACAGGCTTATCCACATGCCCCTGTTAATAAGGTATAGAGTGCGGGCCGCGGTGTGGATTCAGGAGTCGCGCTGCTGCTGCTTGATCCGGTTGGTCAGCTCGGTCACCTGGTTGTAAATCACACGGCGCTCGGCCATCAGCTCGCGGATCTTGCGGTCTGCATGGATGACGGTGGTGTGGTCGCGGCCGCCAAGTTCCTGGCCGATCTTGGGAAGCGACATGTCAGTGAGCTCCCGGCAGAGGTACATGGCGATCTGCCGTGCAGTGACCAGGGTCCGGGTGCGGGACTTGCTGCAGAGTTCCTCCATGCTGAGCTTGAAGTAGTCCGCCGTCTGCTGGAGGATCTGCGCGGAGGTGATCTCCTGCGCACCGTCATCGGTAATGAGGTCCTTCAACACCATCTCGGCAAGGGCCACATCCACCGGCTGCCGGTTCAGGCTGGCGAACGCCGTGACGCGGATCAGGGCGCCCTCGAGTTCACGGATGTTGCTTGAGATCTTGGAGGCGATGTACTCCAAAGCGTCATCCGGGGCGGAGAGGCCCTCGCTCAGGGCCTTCTTCCGGAGAATGGCGATACGGGTTTCAAGTTCCGGCGGCTGGATGTCGGTCAGCAGGCCCCATTCGAAGCGGGATTTCATGCGGTCTTCGAAGCCCGCCAGCAGCTTGGGCGGCTGGTCCGAGGTGATGACCACCTGCTTGTTGTTGTTGTGCAGGGAGTTGAACGTGTGGAAGAACTCCTCCAGCGTCCGGTCCTTGCCGGCCAGGAACTGGATGTCATCGATCAGCAGCACGTCGACGTTGCGGTACGTGGTCTTGAAGCTGGCGCCTTCATCGTCGCGGATCGAGTTGATGAAGTCGTTGGTGAATTCCTCAGAGTTGACGTAGCGGACGCGGATACCGCTGTACAAGCGCCGGGCATAGTGGCCGATGGCGTGGAGGAGGTGGGTCTTGCCCAACCCGGAATCACCGTAGATGAACAGCGGGTTGTAGGCCTTGGCCGGAGCTTCAGCGACCGCGACGGCGGCAGCGTGGGCAAAGCGGTTGGAGGAACCGATCACGAAGGTATCAAAGACGTACTTGGGATTCAGCCGGCCGAACTCATGCGAGGTGCTGGGCAGCATGGGCTGCGGCTTCTGCTCGATGAGCTGGTCGGGTGCGTACGCGGGCTCGACGACGGGCTCAGGCTCTTCGTGGATGGGAACCAGATCCGTGTCGACGTCAATGGCGCAGCGGATGTCCTCGGAGAAGACGTTGTGCAGCGCGTCGTCCAGCGCGTCCTTGACCTGGGTCTGCAGTACTTCACGGGTGAGTTCGTTGGGAACAGCCACCAGGAGGGTGGAACCGATGAGTCCCTGCGCCTGGGCAAGGATGACAAAGCCCCGCTGCCGTGGGGAAACGCGGTGGTCCTGTTCAAGCAGGCTGACAACCCGGCGCCAGGAACTTCCGACAGTATTGGCGTGGTTGGCTTCGTCTACTGTCATCAATCGGTTCCCTCAAAACTTGCTTTGCCTGCATTGCCTGCAGCCAAGTCCGGAACCAGGGTCCTGGCCCAACTTCATCCACAGGGTTATGCACAACCCGTGGATAATCGGCTACTGGGACACTCTAGGGGATGAAAAGCCTAGAAGATAGCTGGCTATCCGGCTGTGGATAATTACACTGTTGTGGTTCTCCGGAAGGCCCTGTGAGCCACTTCATCCACAGGCTGTTGGGGATACTTAGGCACAGCTGGGGACAGCCCGGGAGGCAGCTTCCGGTTTGACTCCGGGCTGCGGATTGCCCTAACGTTGTGAAGTCCTTTGTGTCCGCTTTTTGGCCCCGTATGAACTTTCCAGTCGTAGTGCGCCTGGTCAGCTGGGGGAAGCGTGCATATACAAAACTTAGCGTCGGCCAGTTCTTCCCCAATACTGATCGGGTGGGCGCACCTTTGATCCACTGGAGTAACTAACGTGAGCAAGCGGACTTTTCAGCCGAATAACCGCCGTCGAGCCAAGAAGCACGGCTTCCGCCTTCGTATGCGTACCCGTGCCGGCCGTGCCATCCTGGCAGCCCGTCGTGGCAAGGGCCGCACCGAACTGTCGGCCTAAATAACTGGCTCGTCGGTAGACATCCCCTTGCGAGTTTAAGGTGCTGGCCGCCCGCAACCGCCTGAGGACCTCAACCGATTTTTCAACAACTGTACGTTCCGGTGTCCGCAATGGGCGCCGGAACGTAGTGTTATATGCGGCAGCTATTGCTGCCGACGAACCCAGCCGGATCGGGTTCATTGTTTCCAAGAGTGTAGGGAACGCTGTAGTCAGGAACCTCGTTAAGAGGAGACTGAGAGAAGCAGCTGCTGCGTCGCTGCGCGAGCACGGTACGGGCCTTGCCATCGTGGTGCGGGCGCTTCCTGCGTCTGCCACTGCCAGCTGGGACCAGCTGCTGTCGGACTACAACGCTGCACTGGGATCTGCGCTGAACCGGCTGGCCGGCCGCCCTTTGCGGGCTGCCGCCAAAGGTTCGGCCGGTACAACACAGGAGGGGACAACGCGTGCCTAACGCCACTGCCGTCGTCGTCCGCTCCCGCAGAGTGTTGGCCGCCGTCGGGAGGTTCCTCTGGAACCTGCCCCGGAACATCCTCATTGTCCTGCTGATCGCTTACCGCAAGGTGGTTTCTCCCTTGTATGGTCCGGTCTGCCGATTTTTCCCTTCATGCTCGGCGTATGCCCTTGAAGCGGTCACTGTCCACGGGGCAGTCAAGGGAAGCTGGCTCGCAGTCCGGCGCCTTGGTCATTGCCACCCATGGAACGCCGGCGGAGTGGACCACGTCCCCGCCGGCCGCCGGGAATGGCCGGAAGGCCAGACCCCCACAATTGTTGTGCTGAACAATCCGGACATTTACCTGGTTGCTCGGACTGATGAAGAAGGCCGCAGTGCGGCCTGACGAATAGGGATAAGTATGGACTTCTTTGGAACAATCATGGCCCCGTTCAAGTGGCTGGTTTCCATCATCATGATTGGATTCCACGATGGCTTGAGTGCTATCGGGATGCCCGCCGCGAATGGCTGGACCTGGACGCTGTCCATCATTGGGCTGGTGCTGGTGATCCGTGCCGCCCTGATCCCGGTGTTCGTCAAGCAGATCAAGGCCCAGCGCGGCATGCAGTTGCTGCAGCCGGACCTCAAGAAGCTCCAGGACAAATACAAAGGCAAGACTGACCAGTTGTCCCGGCAGGCCATGGCCCAGGAACAGATGGCCATGTACAAGAAGCACGGCACCAACCCGTTCTCCGCCTGCTTGCCCATGCTGATCCAGATGCCGTTCTTCTTCGCGCTGTTCCAGGTGCTGTCAGGAATCACGGCCGCACGCCAGACCGGTGCCGGCATCGGGGCGATGAGCCACGAACAAGTGGTGCAGTTCGACGAATCCAGCATTTTCGGTGCGCCCCTGTCTGCATCCCTGCTGCATGGCGGCGGCGGCAACCAGATGGCTGTCTGGATCCTGTCCATCGTGATGATTCTGGCCATGACGGCCTCGCAGTTCATCACTCAGAAGCAGATCATGGCCAAGAACATGTCCGAAGAAGCCATGGCCAGCCCGTTCATGCGCCAGCAGAAGATGATGCTGTACATCCTGCCGATTGTTTTCGGTGTGGGTGGCATCAACTTCCCCATCGGTGTCCTCATCTACTGGACCACCACCAACCTTTGGACCATGGGCCAGCAGTTCTTCGTCATCCGCCGCATGCCGACGCCGGGATCCCCCGCAGCCAAGGCCCTCGCCGAGCGCCGTGCCGCCAAGGGCCTGCCCGCACTTTCCGTCCTGAGCGGCAAGCGGGAAGAGGCAGCCGACGACGCCGCGGCCGCCGCAGTTGAGATTAAGGGACAGCGCGTCCAGCCCCAGCGCAAGAACAGGAAGAAGAAGTAATGTCTGCCGAGAGCACCGAGCACGCCTTTTCTGAAGAGATCGAAGATCAGGACGATTCCGTGAACCAGGATGCTTCCGCCGCCAAGGTTTCCGCCGCCAGCCGCCTCGAGGAAGAGGGGGACGTCGCTGCAGACTACTTGGAGGAACTGCTGGACATCGCCGATATCGACGGCGACATCGACATTGAAGTCCGCAACGGCCGCACCTACATCTCCATCGTCGCCGACGAGGAAGCCGAAGGGCTCGAAGGCCTGGTTGGCGAAGACGGTGAGGTCCTTGAAGCGCTCCAGGAGCTGACCCGACTGGCAGTCCTTTCAGCCACGGAAAACCGGTCCCGGCTTGTCCTGGACATCAACGGCTACCGGCAGGAGCGCACTGGCCACCTGCAGAAGATCGCCGAAGATGCTGCAGCGTCCGTAAAGGAAACCGGCAAGTCGGTGGCACTGGAACCGATGAGCGCCTACGAACGCAAGATCGTCCACGACGCCGTGGCCGACCTTGGCTTGGTCAGCGAGTCCGAGGGCGAAGGCGCCGACCGACACATCGTTGTATCCGCGGACTAGGGAAGCTGACCCGATAACCATGGTTGACATCACGGCAGCAGAACTCCGCGCTGCTGAGAAAATCTTCGGTGACCGGCTGGACCTGGCCAAGCGCTACGTGGAGCATCTGGCCACGTCCGGAACCGAGCGCGGCCTTATTGGGCCGCGGGAGGTTCCCAGGCTGTGGAGCCGGCACGTCCTCAATTGTGCGGTCATCGAAAGCGAAATTGCCCAGGGAAGCCATGTTGCCGATGTCGGAAGCGGCGCCGGACTGCCTGGACTATGCCTGGCCATCGCACGACCGGACCTTGAGCTGACGCTCATCGAACCGTTGGAACGCCGCGTGATCTGGCTCCAGGAAGTGGTGGATGACCTGGGACTGGACAATGTCACGGTTATGCGCACACGCGCGGAGCTGGCCGTAGGACAGGTTGAGGCTGACGTGGTAACCGCCCGTGCCGTTTCGGCCTTGACCAACCTGGCCGGCCTGACCATCCCGCTCCTCGGCGGCCACGGTGAAGTGGTGGCCATCAAGGGACGCAGCGCCGGGGAGGAAATCGAGAAGGCGGCCAAGACCATCCGTAAGCTGGGTGGCGTGGAGACCTCGGTGGTGACAGTAGGTGACAACCTCCTCGAGGAGCCCACTACCGTGGTCCGCATCGTGGTGAACAAGTCCCAAAAGAAGTCCTGACCCGGGCCCGCTGACGGCTGTCAGCAGGCAGGAGCGGCTAGGCTAGACAACGGCAGCAAAATTGGCTGAACGAGAGTGAGTGTGCCCCAGTGACCAGTAGTGAAGCCTCCGCACAACGGATCCCGCCGTTTGTGTCTTTGGGGTCGGCACGTTCTGTCGCTGGGTCCGGGCTTGCCGGTGTCGGCACGGCTCCTGCCCGAGATGGAAATCATCCGAAAACGGGTGTCTCTGCAGCGTCCGGTAAGGCAGTTTCACGTGAAACAACCGGTGGCGGTCGATCCAACGTCATTGACGCTATCGATGATTCCAGCCCCATCGCACGGGAGCTTGCCCATGAGACGAAGCGCCGTGAACGCCTAATGGGGCGCCAGCTCCCTCGCCCGGAAAAGACTCGGATCTTTACGGTGTCCAATCAGAAGGGCGGCGTGGGCAAGACCACCACCACGGTCAACATCGCAGCCGCCTTGGCAGCTGCGGGACTCAATGTGCTGGTCATCGATATCGATCCCCAGGGCAATGCCTCCACAGCTTTGGGCATCGAGCACCACGCTGACGTGGACAGCATCTATGACGTCCTGATCAACGATGTCCCTCTTGCCGACGTCGTAGCCCCGTGCCCGGATATTGGAAAACTCATCTGTGCGCCGGCCACGATCCACCTTGCAGGGGCCGAAATTGAGCTCGTGTCCCTTGTGGCCCGTGAGCAGCGGCTGCGCCGGGCCATTGATGTCTATGCCAAGGAACGCGAGAAGAACGGCGAGGAGCGGCTGGACTATGTGTTCATCGACTGCCCGCCCAGCCTCGGCCTGCTGACCGTAAACGCTTTTTGTGCAGCCAGCGAGGTACTGATCCCCATTCAGTGCGAGTACTACGCGTTGGAGGGCCTGAGCCAGCTCCTGAAGAACATCGAGATGATCCAGAAGCACCTCAACGCGGACCTCGTTGTGTCAACCATCCTGCTCACCATGTATGACGGCCGTACCAACCTTGCTGCCCAGGTTGCCGCGGAGGTACGCCAGCACTTCCCCGAACAGGTTCTCTCCGCCGTGGTTCCGCGGTCTGTCCGGATCTCCGAAGCCCCCAGCTACCAGCAGACGGTCATGACGTACGATCCGTCCTCAAGTGGTGCCCTGTCCTATTTGGAAGCAGCCGCTGAAATAGCGGAACGCTAAAATCTTCAATACCGCAACGCACGGAGCAAGGCCCAGCCTGGCTCTACCACTGGAGGGATTTACCCATGAGCGAGAAGCGACGGGGCCTAGGCCGCGGTCTTGGCGCGCTGATTCCAAGTTCCGCCGCAACCAATGGTTCCGGTAACGGTGGGGCGGTATCGCGGCCTGTGGACCTTTTCTTTCCGGAGGGCCGCAGGAAGACAGAACCCACGGAGCAGCCAACAGCCGCAGCAGCGACCAGGACGCAGGAGGCGGAAACGCCTACTACCCCTCCGTCTTCGGTTAAGCCAGCTGCCTCCAAGGCTCCTGCCGGCAAGAGCAGCGATGATAAGAAGGCCCCTGCGGCTGCGCCCGCTCCGGCAAAGAAGGCTCCTGCCAGGAAGTCCCCCGCCGCGGCATCCAAGGCTGCTGCCGCTGAACCTTCTGCCATCGTGGAAGATCCGGAAGTGCCAAAACGGGACGACCCCGTAGGCCCTGAGGAGCCGGCTGAGACTGGTGCGGCCCCCGACTCCGGTGTTGAGCTGGTGGAAGTCCCCGGTGCCCGTTTCGCTGAAATCCCGGTCTCGGACATCCACCCGAACCGGAAGCAGCCCCGCAATGTCTTCGATGAAGACGACATGGCCGAATTGGTGCACTCGGTTCGTGAAATCGGCGTTCTCCAGCCAATCGTGGTTCGCACATCAACCGAAACCGGTAGCGAACCATATGAACTCGTCATGGGCGAACGCCGCTGGCGCGCAGTCCAGGCTGCAGGGCTTGACACCATTCCCGCGATTATCCGTGACACGACGGATGACGATCTTCTCCGTGACGCGCTTCTCGAAAACCTCCACCGCAGCCAGCTGAACCCGCTGGAAGAGGCGGCGGCGTACCAGCAGCTCTTGGAGGACTTTGGTACCACCCATGAGCAATTGGCGGATCGCATTGGCCGTTCCAGGCCGCAGGTATCCAACACTCTTCGCCTGCTGAAGCTGCCGCCGTTGGTGCAGCGGCGGGTTGCTGCCGGAGTGCTCTCGGCAGGCCACGCACGTGCCCTTCTGTCGCTTCCCGACGCTGCTGCAATGGAACGGCTGGCGCAGCGAATCGTTGCAGAGGGTATGTCTGTGCGAGCCACAGAAGAGGCGGTGACCTTGTACCAGGATCCTGCAAAGCCTGCCAAGAACAACATTCCCCGCCCTGGGGCCCGGCATGAGCGCTTGGATTACCTGGCATCTTCGCTCTCCGACCGCCTGGACACCAACGTCAAGATCTCCCTTGGCGTAAGGAAAGGCAAGGTAAGCATCGAGTTTGCCAGCGTTGATGACCTGAACCGCATCATGGATGTTTTGGCTCCTGGATCCACCAACTAATCGCCACAGCAAAAGGGCCCGGTTCGTCTTGAACCGGGCCCTTTTGCTTTGCTCTTCAAATCCCTACTCGCCGGTGTTTCAGCGTCGGACCGCTAAAAAGTGACAATCGAACCGCATAACCGTGCAAAGCATCTCCAGTTAGCGTGCAAATTACATAGCCGCCGGTGTTCATCGACATTCCCAGGGGGCGTTAGTCGGGGTATCCGTCGGGAAGGCTGACTCGGTAGCGGCGGCAGTCAAGTGGCGGGGTGCTCGGCAGCAGTGAGGGTGGTTATCTCCTTCTTTGCGGAACCGTTGGCGGCCGCCGCACCAACGGGTGACATAGGGCGCGAAAGGTCCCATCAAAGGGGCCGCGTTCTCTTGCACGCGGGCAGCAAATGACGGGTATGACCATGCGATTCGTTGCGGATAAAGGCCGTATTCACGATTAGAAGAGGTCCGCGGGAGTTATCGGTCCTACTCCCATGGCCCAACGCCTCGTGTTTCACGTGAAACGATGCCAGCGGGAGGCTTGCGTACACGCTAGTCCCCCACTCGCAGAAACGCCGCCCACACCGCATTCGCTTACGCGCGACGTCTGAAAGCTTGACGCATGTGCTACGCGACCGCGTTCGCGTGGCCGTCGCATGGAGCACCGCCGGGTCCATCCGTGATGATTGAATCGTAGTGCGAGGGCGCAAGAATCTGGTGGCTGGCGGTCCATTCGCAAATTCCTCCAACAGAACAACTAAGCGAATAAGCGATACGGAGGCGAGTGGCTCTTGGTGGATACAGCCCCGCTGCCTTTTCGAACAACCGGAGCACTAGGCGAAGTCGCACGCGAGAAGTCGTGCGCGCGGGTTTCGAGGCGGGTTTATGGTCCAGGCTCGCATCTTGATCAGTGGCTGTGAGGAATCCACTCGGCAGCGTGCCCTTCGTAAACTGACTGCCCCAGTTGGAGTCGACGTTGCTGCACTCAGCCCAGTCTGCTGCTCCGTAGCTGCCGACACGGCAAGTTCTTCCAATGCGCTCTGACCTGCGCGCCTAGCTGCCGGCGCTTCACTTTTTATACCTGTCCCCGCTCCGCGTTCCAGGCTGTCGGAGACATGCGGGTAACGCTTGCAGTAGAAGTGGGCTTGCCCGGCCCTGCAGTTGACGCATCGGTTTCACGTGAAACATGAGGAGCACCCTACAAGGTTGACTTGTTCTCCTTGGCCGCGGGCCGGTTCACCCCTGCTAAGGGCTACCCTTTCAATTTCAAAGCACGGTCTGAGGCGGTGACGAAGCGGTCCCCCAGGCACGGACACTCTGCCATGCCTGTTTCACGTGAAACGCTTCCACGGCCCTTCACTGCCCCGTCGGTAAAGTCTCCGGCTACTGCGAGGGATGACAATGCGGCGTTGCCCGATCTCGGCGTGGGCTTGGACATAGTTCTCCGCACTTGTGATGGAGCCGGATGTCCGCGGGAGGCGCAGCAGACCGTCTCTTGCGATCGCACTGTTTAGGAGTTTCGTGTAGTGCTAGATGGCCACCATGTTCCTCAGGATCATACGTTCGGTGTCTCTATCCGGTGGTCGTCCGGCACAATACCGTATTCGGCTCACCCGGAGGCAGGTATCGATGCCACCGTTGCAGAGGTCCTGCGTCTGCCCGAGGAAGAGTGGTCGTGCACTTCAAACCTTCCTCTTTCGGAAGGGCTGCCAGTACATACGATCGTGGGCCATCGCCTCACCAATGTGGATCCCGGGGCATCGCGGGGCTTCCTGTCCATACGCACTAGTTTGCTGAAGTAGGGGGTGCACTTCAACCGGCATTTGGGCAACTCTGGGCCCTAGTGTCGAGCAAGACTCTCGGCTCCCTACTCCTTTAGCGACGCGTCGGGGCGTTGGATGGCTCCAAGTCATCAGCCGCGCACCCACGTCCAACTCATCCTAGTCTGTCGACTCACGAGCTTCCTGGGTTGGAGGTATGAGTACAGGCCTAGGGGCTCTTCGTTATCAAGACGCTCGAGTGCACGAGCCCTCATGAGCGGTGGATAGTGCTGTGGATAACTTTGTGGATAGGCTCACAGGTGGATCGGGCCGCTCCAGGTCGCCTTGCGTCTCAAGAGGCGATGCCCAGACGAATTCTTTTCTATATGCTTTCATCTTGCTTGCGTGACGTTCCAACGTTTCACGTGAAACAAAGGACGTGGTCAGGCCTACAGGCGGCCGGAGTACCTGCTGAGACGTATAGCAGTTGCTAAATCTCACCTATCGGGTGCTGGAGCCGTTCTTGCGAACAGCACCGACGGCTTCAAGATTGGTAGTCGCAGTATTTGAGCAGCAGGCATCCACTGGACTGGCTTCCGCTAGCCGCACGTCTGCCAGCGATGGGCACGCCTGAGCCTGTGGACAACGCTGTGGATAGTGATCCGCGACCCTGTGGATAAGGCTGGGGAAAAAGCCAGCTGCGGTAGTCCGCCTTCGCCCCATCCTCCTCCCCCGTCCTGTCGCTAGTGACTGCAGTAGACGCTGTGTACTCGCGCATGTTGGCGCCACTCATTCGGTGTCTCAATCTACTTCGCATGGATCCCTACACGGCCCGTAATCCGTGGGCGTTCCTAGGTGGCGACTAGCCACGAGGATGACAAGAATCCCGATAGGTTGGGCGATGTCGCAGTCCATGTCCTCTCCCTTGGGATCATCACGGACACTCCCGTAATTGCTAGTTGCCGCGGCGGCCGGCATGCTTCGCCAGGCGTGTTGCTGCCCTCGAATACGTGTGTACCGAGATCTCATGAACGAGCCCAAGGTAGAGCCCCTACCCGATATTCTGTTGAGGTCGTGAGCCGGAAAATTCTGAACCGCATGAGCGCCGACCGGAGCAGTCATCTAGAGCTGAGCTGGGGTACGGGCAATCTGCATGTATAGCAGCACTGTCTCTACCGGAAACTCATGCGCCTGCGGGCCCCTCCACGCAAGCGGTTTCACGTGAAACAGCCCATCGAAGGTGCTGCCTGTTTCACGTGAAACAAGCACGTCGCGGCGGCAGGCACTGCTTGGGCGTCCGCCCATGCTGAACGACCGCTGTGGTGGGTCTCCTCCCCCTGCAGGGTAATCGCTATGGTCGCGTGGTCTTCCTGTGGGCAGGACGCACGTGGGCGATGTGCGCCCGGCCTATCGATCCAGCTCCCTTGATGTGGGCAATGGCGCCGCAAGCGCTTGCTACCGGACCGGCGTGGCTCGACCTCATCGCAGGCTCCATCAACATCAAAACGGATCGGATCTGTGCCCTGTGAAGGGCCAGGGCCTCGGCTGTGGGGGCGCCCGGCTAGGGAGTGCCTACCATTCGCGCCGCTCACAACGGCTTGCTTGTGTGTAGGTATCGTGCGGCGGCTTGGACTTAGTGCCTCTCAGTTTTCGAGCGAGGTCGCGTCGACAGTTGGACGAGGAACGTAGAACTACTGAGGCTGTTCCCGTAGGCGCGGTTCCAGCGGACGAGGAGGGCGGGTCTATAGATCCTAGTTGTCCGTCTGACGGTCAACGAGTCAGAGCCGTAATGGGGATTCCTTGTACGGTAAGAGGCCAGCGCGCAGCCAGCGCGGCGCTCCAGGGTGGTGATATTCATAACCGCGCGCGGTACGAGAATAACGCACGAAGGAATACGAACCCCGACAATGCCAAGTGCAGCGGCGGGGAAAGAATTACGCGCTTCACACCTGCTGCTTTTGTGCGGGACGATGGTCTGACGACTCATCGCGCTTGGGGCGTTTCTTGGCCCCAACTCTGCGACCGCCCCAGGGCGGTATTCGAGACTACGTTGCCGCATTAGGTCCCTGGCGGCGTACTGCGGTACGGGCGTGGCGTGCTGGTTTCACGTGAAACACGCCTGGCCGCGGCAGTGCAGGTAGTGCCCAAAAGACGTGAGAACGTTACAGCTGATGCTTGGCTTCAATACTTTCATACAGTTGCATACCACCGACTCGACCTGAAACTTGCATCGTGCAGGTTCGCCCATCAAAGCTAGTCGAAAAACTCAGTCACAGCGATACGGTGTGCCTGGCTCGATCGATTCAGGGGGCACCCACCACCGCTCCGGAAATTGCAACCAGCGAGTCGATGTTTCCCGTGAAACAGGCACCCCTGGTAGCTACCAACGCTGGCGGCAACACCGCCGCGTATGAGGATGGTGCTCGAAACCCTATAAATAAGACCCAGAAAGGTACCGAACGTCCTGCACATAAAAGAGTGGCCACCGCCTCCCGGCGATGGCCACTCCTACAGGAAACCCATGTTCACCATGGGCGCTACAACCTAGGACAGGACGTCAGCAAACTCCTTCTCGAAAAACTGCTTCGGCTTTGCTCCGATAACGGTGCTCTTCACCTGGCCACCCTGGAAGAGGTAAACGGCAGGAATGGAGGTGATTCCGTACTCCGCAGCGATCGCGGGGTTGTCGTCAACGTTTACCTTGACGACGTCCACCTTTTCACCGTACTCGACGGAGATCTCATCCAGAATGGGGCCCAGCTTGCGGCAGGGGCCGCACCATTCCGCCCAGAAATCCACGATTACCGGCTTCTCGGCCGACAAAACGTCAGTGCCGAAACTTGCGTCAGTTACATCTTTAGCGTTGCTCATAACCTATCTTTCTCTTCGGATAACAGTGCGCGGATCAAGCCGGCAGGTCTGCCAGGTAGTGTTCGACGTCGATTGCTGCGACACACCCGGAACCAGAAGCGGTAATCGCTTGGCGGTAGGTGGGATCCACAACGTCGCCGGCCGCAAATACGCCGGGAAGGCTTGTCTTGGAGCTTCGACCCTCTACTGCAATGGTCCCTTCCGGGGTCAGGTTGAGGACGTTCTTGACCAGGTCAGTTCGCGGGTCGTTGCCGATCGCCACGAAGACACCTGTAACGGCAAGCTCCGACTCCGTGCCGTCCACCAAATTCTTCAACCGAAGACCGGTGACCTTGTCGGTTCCCAGCACGTCAGCAACAGTGCTGTTCCAGATGAAACTGATCTTTTCGTGCTCCAAGGCTCGGTCAGCCATGATTTTGGAAGCCTTGAGGGTGTCGCGACGGTGGACAACCGTGACCGATTTCGCAAACTTCGTAAGGAAGAGGGCTTCTTCCATGGCGGAGTCACCACCGCCGATGACAGCGATGTCCTGATCCTTGAAAAAGAAACCGTCACAGGTTGCACACCAGCTAACACCATGACCGGACAGCCGCTTCTCGTTGGGCAGTCCCAGCTCCCGGTATGCAGAGCCGGTGGAGAGGATGACGGCCTTCGCCTTGAAGGTCTCCCCCGTGGCGATGGTGACCGTCTTGACCGGCCCCTCCAGCTCCAGCGCGGTTACATCCTCAAACTGGATCTCCGTCCCAAAGCGGGCGGCCTGCTTCTCGAAGTTCTCCATCAGGTCCGGGCCCATGATTCCCTCGGGGAAACCAGGATAGTTCTCCACGTCCGTGGTGTTCATTAGCTCGCCGCCGGCAGTAACCGACCCGGCCAACAACAGTGGCTTGAGGTCCGCCCTGGCGGTATAGACGGCCGCCGTATAGCCCGCCGGGCCCGAGCCCACAATGATGACGTCGCGAACATCCGACGCCGTCTTCTCTTCGATGGTCACTGGACCGTGAACCTCTTCCTTGTTCGACTCGCCTCCCTGTGGAGGCCGGCCACATGGCACAACTGCGTCCGCGTGCTGAATATTCCAGCGCCTGGGCAAGGCAAACCCCCGACAGCATGAGAGATAGTTGCAGTCAGGGCGCACTTTCCAGACTACATTCCCAGCCAGGCTGGTTCGCGCCCGGCAGCAACATGCGGAGTCGTAAAGCCGCCCAGGCTCCCGCCCTACTGGACCTTGATCTCAGCCAGCCGGAGGCCGTAGCCGTAACGGGTCTTGGGTGCCGCGAGCTTGGGCAGTGAGTTGATGGACACAATGACATACTGTGCCTGCACGGGCTCCGGGAGGGGCATGTTCAGGTCCGTGGACGTGAAGCTGTTGGTCCCAACCAGCTTGGCACCGTCCGTGGTGGGCTGGTCATTGGTGTACATGCTGATGTTGCCGCCCGATCCCCCAAGCTGGGAGAGCGTGATGGAGGAGACAGTGGACTGGCTCTTCAGCTTCACCACGAGGGGAACACCCTGCGGGGCCAGGCCGCCCCAGTTCTCCGTGGCGAACTCCATGTCGGACCAGTAGCTTGCGGCGTTGCCGTCGTACGCCTTGATCAAGTCGCGGTCGAAAGTGGCGGCAAAGTCGAAGTTACCCTGCCTGCTGACACTCTCGATGGCCGGCGGAACTACCGGTGGTTTTGAGGGAGCTGCCTGCGTTGCCGGCGCGGATGCCTGCGGTGCAGTGGTGCTCGCTGCCGGTGCGGCCGTTGGCTGGGCCTGTGGTTCGGAGGTGAATAGGCTGCCCAGGTTGGTGACGGCAAAAATCAGGCCAGCAATCAGAACCACGGCCAGCAAACCCCCAACCAGCCAACGCATGGAACGGGGCTGGTTCTGGGATTCATCCCGGTCATCGTCGTAGTCGTCCCGGTCAGCGAAGGAGACTCCCGCGGAAGCGGGTGCTGCCGCGCGGGCGAACAGGGCAGATTTGCTCTTGACCGGCCGCGGCTCCTGCTGTGCTTCGTCGGTGTCCTCGTAGCGGTCCTGGTCCCCCGCGTGTGTGTAGTCGTCGTCGGACCACAGGGAAACCTTTGGCTTGCGCTGCTCCGCGGCAGGGTGGGCCTGGGTGCTGCCGACGGCCGCCGTATCGTTCGGGCCCGTGTCTGTCTCCGCGGAACCAGCACGTTCAGACGGAGAAGGAGCACGATTGGTTACCGGCTGGGCGGCGGTGGCATCCGGGTCGACCCGGGAGGCTCCCAACCCCGTCTTTGATGCTGCGGCACCGGAAGCAGCGGCAGCACCAGCAACACCGGCGGCTGCACCCGCAGCAGCTCCGGCACCGCGGTGGCCGTTCGAGGCAGGCGGCTGAGAGGCAGGCTGCTGAGAGCCAGCCTGCTGCGGACCAGGTTGCTGTGCTGCGGGGCGAACGGAAGGCCGGGGCGGTACAGCGGGACCGGAACGGTAGGGATCAACCTGGCTGGGGTGCGAATCGGCGTAATTGATGTACCCGGCCTCGACGTGGTCTTCCTCGTCGTACGGCTCAGGCTCGTGGGACCGGGGCTGGCCAAAGATTTCACTGCCCAGGGTGTCCGTAAAGAAGGGCTCAACGTAGGGCGGATTCGAGGTAACCACCAGATCCAGCAGGTCGGCAGCGGACGTGTGGTTGGTGATGAGGTAGGTGGTGTCCTCGGTCACGCCAAGGTCCAGGACCTGCACGGTGCCAGGGCGTTCGCCGGTGGCCACTTCGCGGGCGCTCTGGGCAACCTGTTCGGTGTTTTCCGGTCCGGCAACCAGGATGCTGACCGGGCGGTTGAGGACCTGGTCCACACCGTCCAGCACCAGATCGTGGTCATGCGAGGCCAACACTGTGGCGGTGACCTTGTAGCGGCCGCCCAGTACTGATCCGACATCGATCGGGTTGGACACGTGTTCCTCCTAGACTGTCCGGGATTGCCGGCCTCTATGACGCAACCGCCGTTCAGGCGCCGCGCACGGCCAACCCTGAATGCAACTACCCCTGTACCTGTTCGATCCTAGCTGATCTGCCCCGGACGGCCGCGGAGAAGACGGGCTCCGGGGCACATTCGCGTTACTTTTTGCGCTTGCGCCGGCTGCTGAAATACGGGTTTTCGCCGGTTTTCCCCTGGTAGGTCCGGCGGCCGGGGAGCGGGATCCGTTCGCTGAGCAGGCCGCCCCGAGCCGTGCTTGGCTGGTCCTCGACCGGCAGGTAGCCGCCCTCGGCACCTTGCTGGCTGCCGCCGTCGTACGTTTCCTGGCGGCGGGAACCCCGCTCCGGATCGGGGCCCGCACGGAAGGAGACGGCATCGAACTCGCCGGAAATCCGGGGGATGAGGCCGGTGTCCACGGAGGTGGTGGCCCGTTCAGGACGGTGCCCGGAGGAACCTTCGGCAGGAGCGGACGACGGCGCGTCCCCGGCTTCCGGCGCAGGGGCCTGGCCGCCGCGGCCAAGCCGTCCCAGCAGGGGCCGGAGCATGTCGCTCAGCTCCGAGACGCGGAACAGCCGCAGCAGCAGGAAGTAGACGGCCAGCATGACCGGCCCTGCGATGGCTACCGTCACCAGCGCTTGGAGGCGCCCGCTCCACGCGAAACCGTCCGGGTTGTAGCTGCCCATCAGCCACAGGGCGCCGGCGCCGGCAATGGCCGAACCCAGGGCTGCGTACCCCATCCGGATGTACGAGTTGGCAATCCGCGGCCCGTCGAGGCTGCCCAGCATGCGCCGCAGGAAGAACGCGCTGATGACCACCGAGAGGATGTTGCCCACCATGTACAGGACGGCAATGGCATAGATGATCTGTCCCACCGGCAGGAACTGGATGACGAACGCACCGGCCACGTACACGACTGCGAGAAGCAGCTGCACGTAGAAAGGCGTGCGGGCGTCCTCGTTGGCGTAGAAGACGCGGGACATCATGAAGTTGGCGCTCATGAACGGCGTGCTGAGGGCCAGGATGGTGAGCGTCTGGGCCAGCATGACGCCGTCCTGGCGCAGGCCGCCGGAGAAAAACATGCCCAGCGGACCGGCCAGGGCGAACAGTGCCAGGGCACCGAAAACAGTGGCCACGGCCATAGTCCGCAGGCCGTGCGAGAGGGCGTCGCGCAGTTCCGCGCGGTTGCCGTCCTGCGACGCCCTGGTCATCCGGTTAAAGAGGACAGTGGCCAGGGACAGCGCGATGATTGAGTGCGGCAGCAGGTACAGCTGGCTGGCAACCTCGAGCACGGCATTGCCGGGAAGGGTGGAGGCGGACGGGTCCCCCGCCTCCTGCAGCCGGATGCGTTCGGCGCCGGGGATGGTGGCGATGCGCATGACGTACAGGAAGGCGAGCTGCCCGACGGCGGCCGTCAGGAGGGTCCAGACGCTCAGCCGGGCAGCGTGGCCCAGTCCCACGCCCCGCCACCCGAACCGGGGACGGAGACCCAGCTTCAACCGGAAAACTGGAACCAGCAGGATGGCGGTCTGGGACAGCACGCCGATAGTGGAGAACCCGGCCACCAGGAGCGTCTGGGTGGGCCCCCAGTTGTCCAGGGTGTGGGGGCTGACCTTGTTCGTGCCGAAGATCCAAATGAACATGCCCAACCCTGCGATCGACACCAGGTTGTTCAGGATAGGCGCCCACATGGCAGGTCCGAACGCGCCATTGGCGTTCAGGACCTGGGTGAGCAGGGCGTAGAGGCCATAAAAGAAGATCTGCGGCAGGCACCAGAAGGCGAACGCGACCGCCAGTGCCTTCTGCTGCGGCGAGTAGCCCTGGGTGGTCAGCTCAATGACCCCCGGGGCCGCCAGGGTGACCAGTGCCGTCAGGCCGAACAGGAGCAGGACAGCCAGCGTCAGCAGCCGGCTGATGTAATCCGCTCCCCTGTCCGGAGCCTTGCTCGCCTTGATGATCTGCGGAACCAGCACCGCATTGAACACGCCGCCGGCCACCAGCAGGAAAATCAGGTTGGGCAGGTTGTTGGCGTTGATGAACGTGTCATTGACCGTTGAGCCAAGGCCCAGGGCTGTTCCCAGCATCCAGGTCTTGCCGAAGCCCAGGAAACGCGACACCAGCGTGCCCGCAGCCATGATGGCGCTGGAACGCGTCTCGCTGGCTCCCGCTGCTGCGGGCTGGTCGATGTCCGGCGCAGCTGGCTCGGGGGGCACGCCGTCGGGTGCCGAATCATCGGGCCGGCCGGACCGGTCGGAAGGAAAGTTGGTAGCTGACATCGACTTCATCGTCTCACCCGCAGGCACTTAACACCGCAATGACGACGGCGGCGTCCGGGCTTAGAGGTGTCCCGGCAGGACTTCGCGGGCGAGGTCGGCGATGCGGCGTTCGTTGGGAAAGGACAGCTTCCGGGCCAGTTCCTGGATGGGCACCCAGGCGACGTCCACGGCTTCCTGGTCCGGATCGTTCTCGATGGTGAGCTCGCCGCCGGTGGCGCGCAGGAGGTAGTGGTGCACGGTCTTGTGCACCCGGTGTCCGCTGACGGTGAACCAATAGTCGATGCTGCCCAGGGGGGCCAGGATGATGCCCTCGATGCCGGTTTCCTCGGCAATTTCCCGGACCGCGGCCTCTTCGTTGTTTTCCTTGCCCTCCGGATGGCCCTTGGGCAGGCACCACTCGAGCCGGCCACCCCGGTTAAGGCGGGCGATGATCGCCACCCTCAGTTCGGCGTCGGACGTGTCCACCACGACGCCGCCGGCGGAGACTTCCTCCACCGTGGGCAAGGACGCCGGCGCCGATTGCTGGGCAGGGGCAACGTGCGCCCCGATTGCCGACGGCAACGGTGCGTTTGTCCTCCTGCCTGGAGCGCTCGGTACTGGATGGGCCATGGAGTCCACTCTAACGACTGTTGCCCTCCTGTGATGACCGGAACATGACACGAAGATGGACGGGATATGACGTACTTTTTGGCGGGGAAGGCGAATCAGCGCGGATCGTGACGCTTTTTTGGACTGCCGCCGCGCTGGTTTCTGCCAAGCTTAAGGAACTATGTCGCACGCACATCACAAGATTGATACCCACACCGTCGACTTCAAGGTGGATCCGGTGGTCCTGGAGCTCGGGCAGCGCTTCGTGGACGCCGGCCACGAGTTGTCCCTTGTGGGTGGTCCCGTGCGTGATCTGTTCCTTGGCCGGACCTCCCCCGACCTGGACTTCACCACCGACGCCACACCCGACCAGACCGTAGCCCTGATCAAGAAATGGGCTGACAATTTCTGGGAGATCGGCAAGGCCTTCGGCACCATCGGCATGCGCAAGGCCGGTTTCCAGATCGAGATCACCACCTATCGTGCGGAGGCCTACGATCCCGAGTCCCGCAAGCCCGTGGTGGCGTTCGGTTCCTCCCTGACGGATGATCTGCTGCGCCGCGACTTCACCATCAATGCCATGGCGCTGAAGCTGCCTTCCATGGAATTGGTGGATCCCTTCGGTGGCGTACGCGACCTGCACGCTTCCCTGCTGGCCACGCCCGGTTCTCCGGAGGCGTCCTTCTCCGATGACCCTCTGCGGATGATGCGGGCCGCCCGGTTCGCCGCGCAGCTGGGGGTCTCCGTCCGGGACGACGTCCGTGAGGCCATGGCCAACATGGCGGACCGGATCAAGATCATTTCCGCCGAACGGGTGCGCGACGAGCTGGTCAAGATGGTGTGTGGGGCGCGGCCGCGGACAGGCATCGACCTGCTGGTGGACACCGGGTTGGCCGAGCACGTGTTGCCGGAGGTTTCCGCCCTCCGCCTCGAATCCGACGAGCACCACCGGCACAAGGACGTCTACCAGCATTCCCTCCAGGTCCTGGAGCAGGCGGCCCGGCTTGAAACCGATGCGGAGGGCCCCGTGCCCGGGCCGGACTTCGTGCTGCGCTTTGCTGCATTAATGCACGACGTCGGCAAGCCGGCTACGCGACGCTTCGAACCGGGCGGAGCGGTGAGCTTCCGCCACCACGACATGGTGGGTGCCAAGCTCACCACCAAGAGGATGAAGGCGCTGCGGTTCGACAATGACACCACCAAGGCCGTGGCACGGCTGGTGGAACTTCACATGCGCTTCTATGGCTACGGCGACGCCGGCTGGAGCGACTCGGCCGTCCGGCGCTACGTGACCGATGCCGGTCCGCTGCTGGAGCGGCTGCACCGGCTGACCCGCTCCGACGTCACCACCCGCAACCAGCGCAAGGCCGACCGGCTGTCCTTTGCCTACGACGATCTGGAAGAACGGATCGCCGCACTCCGCGAACAGGAGTCCCTGGATGCGGTGCGCCCAGACCTGGACGGAGCCGCGATCATGGCGCTGCTGGGGCTCAAGCCGGGCCCCGTGGTGGGCCGCGCCTACAAGTTCCTCCTCAACGAGCGGATGGAACACGGACCGCTGCCCACCGAGGAAGCGGAGGCGCGCCTGCTCCGCTGGTGGGCCGAACAGCCTGAATCTGCACCTGCCGGACCGGGGGCAGAAGCCTCTTCCGCCGTCGTCGAACGTTCACCCGTTGAGGAGCCCAAGTGACTAATTCCGCCTTTGCCCCGCGCCCCCAGCTCTGGATCCTTCGCCACGGTGAGACCGAATGGTCAAAGAGCGGGCAGTACACGGGCCTGACCGACCTTCCCCTGACAGTGGAAGGCGAGCAGCAGGCCGTGGAGGCCCGCAAGGTGCTGGACGGCGTCGACTTCGACCTGGTGCTCACCTCTCCGCTGCGGCGCGCACGGCGGACGGCCGAACTGGCCGGATTCCCTGACGCCCGGCACGAGCCGCTCGCCGTGGAATGGAACTACGGCGACTACGAGGGCATCAGCTCGGACCTGATCCGCAAGGACAACCCCGATTACCTGATCTGGACACACGGCGTGCCCAACGGTGAAACGCTGGACGAGGTGGCCGCGCGGGCGGACAAGATCATTGGACGGATCCTGGAATCCGGGATGGACAACGTGCTGATCGTGGCACACGGCCATTTCTCCCGGATCCTCACCGCCCGTTGGCTGGAATTGCCACCCACGGAAGGCCGGCACTTTGTCCTGGGCACCGCCAAGGTCTGCACCCTGGGATGGGATAAAAAGACGCCCGCTATTGTGCGCTGGGGCCTCTAAATCTTCTTTTTGAATAAACTTCTTACCTTTTTACGGGAATTGCTGGCCTTTCGCTGATTCCTGGGGTAACTTTATTCCTGACCCCACGGTGATCTGCCCGGGTCCCAGACCGCAACGCAACCCACGCAGCGGACAGCAGAAAAGGAGGTTGGGATAATGATGACTTTGACTGGCGAATGGAATGCCCCCATCAATGCGTTCCCGGCCTTTGCTGATGACGCACGCATAGCTCCGGTCTACTCCGGTTCCCGCCGCCCAGCCGCCCTCGCGGGCTTGCTGCGGCGCCGCTAACCGGCACCTGCATCCGCTCACCCGCCAGGACTCCTTCCAAGGCTTCGGCCCTGGCTCTCGGCCTGCCCGGAATGCTGCGCTTCTTCGCTGACTTCCCGGAAAAGCTTTTGGCATAGCCCCCGCTCTTTCTTCGAATAGTCCCTGCTCGGAGAATTTTGCATCCGGCTTTGTGGTCTCACTTCAGCTTCGCCATAGTCAGGCACCCCTGGAATTGCGCTTTCTTGTGCGATTCCGATTAATTCCCTGGTGGAATTTATGCACCCTTTTTACTGCACTTTCCCGCGCACAAAAACAGCGCTAATTCGCCGTGCCCTTTTGCACCTAATGATCAACGAAAGGAGGTGGTTCCCTTGATGCGAATGATCATGGGACTCCTGTCCCGCCCCCTGCAGCGCCGCAGTTCCTTCAACAGCGCCCTGCTGGAGCAGCACCGGAACGATGTTTTCGTGCTCATGCACCAGCAGCTGGGCGGCCTGCGCTGACGGCCGGCCCCGATCCTGCCGGACACTGATCTCCTGGGACGGGGCCGGCGGTAAGCTCGATGCCATGCACGAGACCCAGCCGCCGGAGGATGAACGACGGCCCCGCATCGTGGTGCCCAGCCGCAGTGATGACGTGTTGCGGAATTTCACGGAGGTGCTCGGTGGCCCGCTGGGGACCAGGACAGCGCCCGGTGTGGTCTCCCCCGGCATCTTCACCGTTGAACGGGTGCTGATTGTCCTCACGGCGCTGGCAGCCTTGGTGGGAATCCTGTTGAAGGGATACTGCAGGGCCAACGGCTGGGAGACGCCCACACAGTTCTACGCCACCTGCTACTCGGACTTCCCGGAGCTGTTCCGGAACCGCGGCATGGCAGCGGGGATGTTCCCCATCCTGGGCAGCGGCAGCCAGTTCGAATACCCGGTGCTCATAGGACTCATCGCAGGGGTTACGGCCTGGTTGGTGCCGGGCGGAGACCCCAAAACCATGGCCCTTGCCTACTTCGACATCAACGCCGTGCTGCTGGCGGCAGTGGCCATGGTCACCGTGGTGGTGGTTGCCCGCATGCCAGGCAGGCGGCCCTGGGACGCGGCCATGGTGGCCGTGGCCCCGGGGATCGTGCTGGCCGGCACCATCAACTGGGATCTTTGGGCCGCCTGCCTGCTTGCCATGGGCATGTACCTCTTTGCCCGGAAGCGGCTTGTCCTTGCAGGGGTGCTGATCGGGCTGGCCACCGCCACCAAGCTGTATCCGGTGCTGGTACTCGGAGCCATCCTGCTGCTCGCCGTCCGGTCGGGCAGGTGGCGACCGTTGCTGGTAACCGGCGCCAGTGCAGCGGCCACGTGGGTGCTGGTTAATCTGCCGTTCGCGCTGATGAACCCTTCCGGCTGGGCCTATTTCTTCCAGTACAGTGCCGACCGGGGCGCCGGCTACAGCTCGGCATGGTTCGCCTACAACCTGGTGGCGGGCAGGCTGGGCTGGTCCGGTCTGGGCGCCGAAGGCGTCAGCATCCTGTCTGCCGGGTTCTTTGTGCTGGCCTGTGCCGGGATTGCCGCCGTTGCCCTGACCGCGCCCCGCCGTCCCCGCCTGGCCCAGCTGGCATTCCTGATCGTCGGGGCCTTCATCCTCACCAGCAAGGTCTATTCGCCGCAATACGTGGTGTGGTTGATCCCGCTCCTGGCCCTGGCCCGGCCGCGCTGGCGCGACTTCCTGGTGTGGCAGGGCATCGAAGCCCTGCATTGGGCCGCGATCTGGATGTACCTTGGACAGGTGACCAGCGCAGGTTCCTCGCAACACAACCTGGACATGCCGTACTACGTCCTCGCCGTTGCCGCGCACATGGCCGCGGTGGCGTACCTCATGGCGCGCGTCACCTGGGACATCTACAACCCCGCATACGACCCCATCCGAAGGCACCACCTCGATGACCCGCACGGCGGGCCCTTCGCGGACGCACCGGACCGGTTCCGCTGGCGCATCCGGCGCCGCGCCGCTTCGCCCCTCCCTTCCAAAGCTTCACCCTCACTTTGAAAGAAGGTCCCATGGTTGATGTTGCGGTAGTAGGTTCCGGGCCCAATGGGCTCTCGGCGGCAGCGGTCATGGCACGTGCCGGGCTGTCGGTGGAGGTCTTCGAGGCAGCATCGACGATCGGCGGCGGCACGCGGACCACCGAGTTGATGCAGCCCGGCCACCTCCATGACGTCTGCTCCGCGGTGCATCCCATGGCCGTTGCATCCCCCTTTTTCCGCGCCTTCGAGCTGTCCCGGAGGGTTGACCTGATAACCCCGGACGTCTCCTTCGGGTCCCCGCTGGAGGGTGGCCGTGCTGCATTGGCCTACAAGTCCCTGGACAAGACCGCGGAAGCCCTGGGGCAGGACGGCCCGGCGTACCGGCGGCTGATGGAACCGCTGGTCCGCCATGTCGCTGACGTCATGGACTTCACCCAGAACCAGCTCCTCCGGATCCCCCGGAACCCGCTCGTGGCCGGCATCTACGG
Source organism: Arthrobacter sp. E44 (assembly GCF_041877125.1). Lineage (NCBI taxonomy): Bacteria > Bacillati > Actinomycetota > Actinomycetes > Micrococcales > Micrococcaceae > Arthrobacter > Arthrobacter sp. E44. The sequence continues at coordinate 48,320 of NZ_JBHDJA010000016.1, read as the reverse complement.
GCTGCGGACCCTGGAACAGGGAACCGGCCTGTGGAACCTCCGGTTCCGGGAAGAACTTGCCCCGGCCCTGCTCAGCGGGGTGGCGGCCCACGCCATCTCACACCTGCCGTCCCTGGCCGCGTCCGGGGCCGGGCTCATGCTGGGCGCCCTGGGGCATGCGGGCGGATGGCCCATCCCCCGCGGCGGCTCGGCATCAATCGCGGCAGCACTGGCTGATGACATCCGCGCCCATGGCGGCGTGATTCACACCGGAACACCGATAGACCGGCTCGAGCAGCTTCCGGCGGCCCGGGCCACCCTGCTGGATGTGGCGCCGCGCGGACTCCTGGACATGGCAGGGGAATCACTTCCGGGCCACTTCCGGCGGGCACTGGACCGCTTCCGCTACGGCAACGGCTCCTGCAAGGTGGATTTCATCCTGTCCGGGCCGGTGCCATGGCAGGCCGACGGACTTTCCGAATCCGGTACCGTCCACGTGGGCGGCACACGGGCCGAACTGGCGCGTTCGGAAAATGAGGTCAGCGCAGGACGCCACCCTGAACGGCCCTACGTGCTCGTGGCCCAACCCTCCCGTTTCGACCCGAGCCGGGCACCCGCCGGCAGGCACACCCTCTGGACCTACTGCCATGTTCCCTCGGGCTCCACAAAGGACATGACCAACCAAATTGTGGCCCAGCTGGAACGGTTCGCTCCGGGCTTCCGCGACCTGGTGGTGGAATCACATGTCATCACCGCTGCGGAGCTGGCCGAGTACAACCGCAACTACATCGGGGGCGACTTCAGTGCCGGCGTCATGGACGTCCGGGGGCTTATCCAGAAGCCTGTGATATCCCCCGTCCCGTGGCGGACGCCGCTGCTGGGCGTCTACCTCTGCTCGTCGTCAACCCCACCGGGGCCGGGGGTGACAGGCATGCCGGGCATGCATGCGGCAAGGCAGGCCCTCAAGGATGTCTTCAAGCTGCCGGTCCCTGACCTTGGCATCGCCTAGGTTCCAGGCATGGCCGGCGCGTGGTTGGGCCGTCCGCTGCTTACACAGTTGCGCAGCCGGCGGCCGGCCCGGGGGATAATGGCGCGATGGGGAAATCAACAAAACTTTCGCTTGCCGTAGCTGCGCTCATTCTCGGAACCTCGCTGGTGGCCTGCGACGACGGGAAGTCCGGGGCGGAAGCCGCCGCGCAACAACTGGCCGGCGCGGTCTCGGCGCTGGATGTGGGATCTGTGGCCTTTGAGGGCAAGGATGCTGCGGCAGCCAACGACCAGCTCCACCAGGTCTTCGCGGCCCTGGATCCGCAAAAGCCGCAGGTCCAGGCAGGCGGGCTTACGCTCGACGGCGACAAAGCATCCGCCCCACTGAATTACACGTGGAAGTTTGGCGACGCCGAGTGGAAGTACACCATCGCGGCAAACTTCAAGAAGTCCGGCGACAAGTGGCTCACTGTCTGGGACCCGGCCATGCTGGCACCCGGCCTGGCGGACAGCGAGATCGTGACCAAGGGCTCCCAGTCGCACAAACGCGCGGACATCCTTGGTGCCGGGGACGTCCCGCTGGTCACCTACCGTCCCGTGGTGAACGTGGGGATCGACAAGCCCCAGCTCGGTGGCGCGGACCCGGCCGATTCCGCCGGCAAGCTGGCCGCACTGGTGGGAGTGGATCCTGCCGCCTACGTACAGCAGGTCAAGGCTGCCGGTGAACAGGCCTTCGTTTCCGCGATCACCCTGCGGGAAGAAGGCCGGACCATCTCCGACCAGCAGATCCAGGCCATTCCGGGTGCCCGGGGGATACCGGCGTCGATTCCGCTGGCGCCGAGCCGGACGTTCGCCCGTGCCGTTCTTGGGTCGGTGGGTGAAGCATCCGCAGAGCAGATCGAGGCATCCAACGGTGCCCTTGTGGCAGGTGACGTGACCGGCGTCGGCGGTCTCCAGCAGCAGTACGATGAACAGCTCCGCGGCTCGGACGCTGTCGTCATCCGTGCACAGCGGGCCGACCTGACCCGCGAACAAATCCAGTCCGCCGGCACCGACCCCCGCCGCGTCCTCTTCCAAGTGGACCCCAAGCCCGGAACCCCGCTGAAAACCACCCTCGATCCGCGGCTGCAGACCCTGGCGGAAAGCACCCTGGAGGGCGTGAAACCGGCGTCGGCGATCGTTGCCCTGCGTCCCTCCACCGGCGCAGTCCTGGCAGCTGCATCCGGACCGGGCAGCAACGGCTACAACACCGCCATGCTGGGACAGTACGCGCCGGGCTCCATTTTCAAAATGGTGGACTCGCTCGCCATGTTCCGCAACGGGATGACGCCCGATTCCACCGTCCAGTGCACTCCCACCCTTACGGTGGACGGCCGCACGTTCAAGAACTCCGAGGGCTACCCCGAGACCTCCCTGGGCGCGGTAACGCTGCGGGACGCCTTTGCACACTCCTGCAACACGGCCTTCATCTCGCAGCGGGACTCGGTGTCACAGGGCCAGCTTGAAGCCGCCGCCACGTCCATGGGTGTTGCGGTGGAAGCGCCGAAGCTTGGTGCTGAAGCCTTCCTGGGTTCCGTACCCGGCCAGGCCCAGGGCACCGAGCACGCGGCCTCCATGATCGGACAGGGAAAGGTGCTGCTGTCCCCGCTGGCGGCGGCAATCATGGCCGGGTCCGTCGCCAAGGGCGCCCCGGTCTCGGCGCAGCTGGTCCTCAACGCCGACGCCGGTGCTCCCGCCGCAGGAACGACAGCAGGGTCCACCGCCCCGGCAGCAGAACCGACGGCCACAGCCACGGCCGAGGCGCCGTCCACGGCCTCGGACAAGCCCATCACTGCAGCGGAGGCGGCATCGCTCGCAGACATGATGCGCGCCGTCGTCACCTCCGGACACGCAGGATTCCTCTCCAGCGTCCCCGGTGCCCCGGTGGGGGCCAAGACGGGAACCGCCGAATTCGGCACCGAGAACCCGCCGAAGACCCACGCGTGGATCGTGGCCGTGCATGGCGACCTGGCAGTGTCCGTCTTCGTGGAGGACGGCGGCCTGGGTGCCACCACCTCCGGCCCGCTGCTGAAGCAGTTCCTCACCGCCGCCGGCTAGGGAGCGGCGTGGGAGGATTGACGGTGTGGCCCATATTGACGTTTCCGGCATCGACTACTTCCTCTCCGACGGCACCCAGCTCCTGAACGGGGTCACCTTCAAGGTCCCGGACGGCACCAAGACCGCCCTGATCGGGCCCAACGGCACCGGCAAGACCACGCTGTTCCGAATCATCGCGGGAGACCTGGTTCCGGACGAGGGCGTGGTGGGCCGTTCCGGGACCATGGGCATCATGCGACAGTTCGTGGGCCAGGTGCGGGACGGTTCCACGGTCCGGGACCTCCTGGTCTCCGCCGCTCCCCCGGCGCTGGCGGCGGCTGCGCGCGAGGTTGATGAGGCGGAGCTGGCCATGATGGAGCACGACGACGAACCCACCCAGATGCGGTACGCCCAGGCCATCGTGGACTGGGGGGACGCGGGCGGCTACGACGTCGAAACTGTCTGGGACGAGGTCTGTATGGCCGCGCTGGGACTGCCCTTTGACCGCGCGCAGCACCGCCCGGCGTCGACCCTTTCCGGTGGTGAGCAGAAACGGCTGGTACTGGAGGCGCTGTTTGCCGGCCCGGACGATCTCCTGCTCCTGGACGAGCCGGACAACTACCTGGACGTCCCCGGGAAGCGCTGGCTCGAGGAAAAACTGAACGAGTCCAGGAAGACGGTCTTCTTCATCAGCCACGACCGCGAACTGTTGAATAACGCTGCTGGACGCATCGTGACCTTGGAGCCGGGCATCAACGGGGCCGCGGCCTGGATCCACGGCGGCGGCTTCGGCTCCTATGTTGAGGCACGCGCAGACCGGAACGCGCGCTTCGAGGAACTGCGCAAACGCTGGGACGAGGAGCACATCAAGCTCAAGGAACTCGTCAACATGTACAAGAACAAGGCCGCGTTCCGTTCAGACATGGCCAACCGCTACCACGCTGCCCAGACCCGGCTGGCGAAGTTCCTCGAAATTGGGCCGCCGGAGGCGCTGCCCATCGAGCAGAACGTCCAGATGCGGCTCAAGGGCGGGCGGACCGCCAAGCGCGCCATCGTGGCGGAGCGGCTGGAGCTGACCGGCCTCATGAAGCCGTTTTCCACTGAAGTATGGTTCGGTGACCGCGTGGGCGTCCTGGGCTCCAACGGTTCCGGCAAGTCCCACTTCCTGCGGCTGCTGGCCACCGGTGGCACTGACCCCGAACGGGAGCACCTGCCGGTTTCCGATGTGCAGATCGCTGAGGTGCCGCATGAAGGGACGGTGAAGCTGGGTGCGCGTATCCGGCCCGGCTTCTTTGCACAAACGCACGTCCGGCCCGACCTGCTGGGGAAGACTCTGCTGGAGATCCTGCACCGCGGCGACGAGCACCGTTCCGGGCTGGGCCGTGAGGCCGCCGCCGGCGCGCTGGACGGCTACGGCCTGGCGGGGCAGTCGGAGCAGAAGTACGAGTCCCTCTCCGGCGGCCAGCAGGCACGGTTCCAGATCCTGCTCCTGCAGCTCAGCGGTGCCACCCTGCTCCTGCTGGACGAGCCCACGGACAACCTGGACCTGCATTCGGCCGAGGCCCTGGAACGCGCCATTGACCACTTCGAGGGGACCGTCCTGGCTGTCACCCACGACCGCTGGTTCGCCCGGACCTTCGACCGGTTCCTGGTTTTCGGATCCGACGGAAAAGTCTACGAGTCCGCCGAGCCCGTGTGGGATGAGCAAAGGGTGGACCGCGTCCGCTGAGACGTTGCTCCATCAGATATCGCTGTTTCACCCGTGGTTTGGCAGCCGCAACTGATAGAGGAACTGGAGAGTTGCTCTTTTGCAGTGATCAAGTGATCAGAGACTGTTAGCATTTGCTCATGAAGACCGATGAACGGCACCGCACAATTGCCGAAATCCTTCGGCAGCAGTCGGAAGCGAGCGTCGAACAGCTGATGCAGGCGTGCGGTGCCTCGGGCGCCACCATCCGGCGCGACCTTGAGATCCTCTCAGGCCACGGCGTCCTCCGCAGGTTCCACGGCGGTGCCAGGAGCCTGATCGGGCAGGGGCAAAATCCCGGCTACGGGCAGCGTGAGCTGGAGGACCGGGATGCCAAGACCCGTATAGGGGCTGCGGTGGCAGGCCTGCTGGCCGAACGGGAGCACGTCTGGCTGGACAGCGGAAGCACGGCGACGGAGGTGGCGCGGGCCGTGTCAGGCAGGGCGCTGACCCTGATGCCCATGTCCCTGCAGGCCCTCAATGCGGCAACTGCAGGTGGGGGAAGTGCAGGCTCCCGGCCTGCACTGTTGCTGCCGGGCGGGAGCGTGGTGCCCGGAGAACTTTGTTTCCGTGGACCCCTGGCCGAGTCCAATATCCGGTCCCTCCGCTTTGATACCGCAGTGATTACTCCGTGCGCAGTGCATCCCAACGACGGCCTGCTGGCCCACGACCTGGAAGATGCAGCAGTCAAGAAAGCAGGCCTGGAATCAGCTGCACGGGTGGTGGTAGCCGCCTCAGCGGCAAAGTGGCAGGCCCACGCACGGGTGCTCGTGGCCGGGCTGGACCGCGTGGACATCATCGTCACGGACAGGCAGTTCGGTGCGCAGGATAAGGCCGAACTCGAAAAATACTCTGTGGAAGTAGTGAGCGTATGAGCACCAGCACCGGCATGGAAGAGCACGCAGGATTGAAAGCCGCCGCCGCGGCCACGTTTGTGGTCTTCGGCATCAACGGGCTTGTCTTTGCCAGTTGGGCAGCCAGGATTCCCGCAGTCACCCAGACGCTGCAGATCACATCCGGCCAAATGGGCACCCTGCTGCTGTGCACGGCCATCGGCTCGCTGCTTGCGCTGCCCACCGCGGGACTGGTGGTGGGCAGGATCGGTACGGCCAACACCGTGCGTTTTGCCGGCCTGCTGGCCGCGGCGGCAGGCGTGGGTATCGCGATGTCGCTTTCGGCTGTTTCCATTCCCGGAACGGCGGTGTCCCTGTTCTTCTTTGGCATCGGCATTGGGCTGTGGGACGTGGCGCAGAATATTGAAGGGGCCGACGTGGAGCACAAGCTCCGCCGGACCATCATGCCGCAGTTCCACGCGGCCTTCAGCGGCGGCGCGTTCATAGGTGCCCTCGTCGGCGCGGGGCTGTCCACCCTGGGCGTGGACCTTCCGCTGCATCTTCTGGTGATCGCCGCCGTGGTGGTTGTGGTGGCCCTGGTGGTCCCACGCTATTTCCTCCCCCACCTGGTTACAGCCACCGTGGAGGGGGCCCCGAAGCCTGCCAAGGGGCAGTCCGCCTGGCGGGACAGCAGGACGCTGCTGATCGGCGTGGTGGTCCTGGGCGCCACGCTCACGGAGGGTGCCGGAAACGACTGGATTGCCAAGGCATCGGTTGACGGACTTGCCACCTCAGAGTCCACCGGTGCCCTTATGTTCGCCCTGTTCGTGCTGGCCATGACCGCTATGCGATTCCTCGGTGGCCGTGTCATTGACAAGTACGGACGCGTCGCCGTGCTGCGCGCCAGCATGGCAGCGGCCGCCGCAGGGCTGGGGCTCTTCGTGCTGGCATCCAACATCTGGCTGGCGGGGATTGGTGCCGCGCTGTGGGGCGTGGGCGCCGCCCTCGCCTTCCCGATGGGAATGTCCGCCGCGTCCGACGACCCGCAACACTCAGCCGCCCGCGTCTCCGTTGTATCAACTTTGGGGTATATCTCGTTCCTGGCTGGACCGCCGCTGCTGGGCTATCTGGGGGACCTGACGGGGATCCACACGGCGCTGCTGGCGATCATGGCCCCCATCCTGGTTGCTCTCCTGCTCGCCGGAGCTGCCAGGCCCTTACAGGTGGAGCAGGCGACCGCCGCGCAGGACACCGATCAGGACAGCGTGCAGGAGTCCTCCAAGCACGAGTAGCCCTTGGGGTTAGGGTGATCACATGCAAATCAGCAGGCCACGGGGCCGGACCTGGATCAGCCGGCTCGATAAATACCTCTTGAGGCATGTTTCAGACCTGCCGGGCGGTAACCACGACGTCTTCTTCCGGCGGCTTTCCGCTGCCGCCAACCAAGGCAAACTCTGGATTGGCACGGCGGCTGTCATGGCGCTCTTCCCGGGCAAGACGAGGAGGGCTGCGCTGCATGGCCTGATTGCCCAGGGGGTAGCCTCGGCGGTGACCAACGTGGTGTTCAAGACGCTGCTCCCCCGGACCCGTCCGCTCCCTGAACATCTGCCGGTCTTCCGCTTCGTGCATCCGCAGCCCACCAGTTCTTCCATGCCGTCCGGCCATTCCGCATCCGCCGTGGCGTTCGCAGTGGGAGTGGGTTTGGTCCGCCCCGCCCTGGGCACCGCATTGGCACCGGCTGCCTTAGGTGTGGCCTATTCAAGGGTGCACACTGGGGCGCACTGGCCCTCCGATGTTCTGTTCGGCTCCGCCCTCGGTGCCGGCGCTGCCTTGGTGACCCGCCACTGGTGGCCGGTCCGCCCGCCCATCCCGCAGACCAACCGGGCTTGGACCAGTGCCCCCGAACTGCCTGGTGGTGAAGGCCTCAGCATCGTGGTCAACACCCTTGGCGGCTCCTTCAAAGAAGAGACCGCCGAGGCTTTGCAGGAAGTATTTCCCAAAGCTCATATAAATACCGTGCAGCCTGACGAGGACCTGGTGGAGCGGATCGCCGCTACTGCTGATTACCCTGGTACCCGCGCCCTGGGTGTGTGGGGCGGAGACGGGACCGTGGGCACGGCGGCCGCTGCCGCCGTCGACCGTTCTTTGCCCCTGCTGGTCCTCCCCGGTGGGACCTTGAACCACTTTGCCCGGGACGCGGGGACGGGCAGCCTGAAGGATGCCGTGCGGGCGGCAAGCAACGGTGAGGCCGCACTCGCAGACATCGGAGTGGTGACCGCAGAGCGGGGCCTGGCCGGGAACCCGGAGGTATCCGAGGTGGCAATGCTGAACACGTCGAGCATCGGCCTCTACCCGAACTTTGTCCGACGGCGCGAGCACCTGCAGCCCGCGCTCGGAAAACCGCTGGCCGGCGTCGTTGCCATGTTCCGGACCTTCGCCGCGGGTACGCCCACCACTCTCACCGTGGACGGGAAGCGGCACAAAGTGTGGATTGCCTACCTGGGGAGGGGCCGGTACTACCCGCGCGACCATGCGCCCCTGATCCGGCCCGTCATGGACGACGGTGTGCTGGATGTCCGGCTGATCACCGCCGATGAGTCCTTTGCAAGGCTGCGCCTGCTCTGGTCCGTGCTCACGGGCACCGTGGCAAGCTCCCGGATCACGCATCTCCGGGAGGCCACGGGGGTCAGGATCGACGCCGACGGTGCCCCCATGGCGCTGGCCGTGGACGGAGAGGCCCTGGCCGGAGTCCGAAGCGTGGCCTACAAGGTCCGGCCGAAGGCGCTGACGTACTACTCACCGCGCTCCTGAGGGGAGCGGGCGCGGGGAGGACCCTGATTCTCCCCTGAATCATCCCTGATACGAGGCAAAACGCTGCCCGCACCCCGGTAGCGTGGGGCAAGAACACCCAGCGAAAACCGTCCGCAGCCGCGTGCTGCCGTCCGAAGGATGAATCATGATCGAGGCAAACGGGCTGACCAAGGTCTATGGTGCCAAAACCGCCGTGGCCGGTGTCAGTTTCACCGTTAAGGCAGGGCAAGTCACCGGCTTTCTGGGCCCCAACGGGGCAGGAAAGTCCACCACCATGCGCATGATCATGGGATTGGACCGGCCCACATCCGGATCTGTTACGGTCAACGGCCTGCCATACGTCCGGCACAAGGCGCCACTGCGGCAGGTGGGTGCCCTCCTCGACGCCAAAGCGGTGCACACCAGCCGCAGCGCCTACAACCACCTGCTGGCCATGGCGGCCACGCACAGCATCCCCAAAACGCGGGTGCATGAGGTGATCGAGATGACCGGGCTGGAGGCCGTGGCCCGCAAGAAGGCCGGCGGCTTTTCACTGGGCATGGGCCAGCGGCTGGGTATCGCCGCTGCCCTGCTGGGGGACCCGCAGACCCTCATCCTGGACGAACCGGTCAACGGCCTGGACCCCGAGGGGGTGGTGTGGGTGCGGAACCTGGTGCGGTACCTGGCCGGGCAGGGGCGCACAGTGTTTCTTTCGAGCCACCTGATGAGCGAGATGGCGCAGACTGCGGACCACCTGATAGTCATTGGCCGCGGCCGGGTGATTGCCGACGCACCCATCAAGGACATCATCACCGGCAAGGGCCAGTCACGGGTCCGCGTCCGTACCGACCAACCTGACCGGCTCCATCAGCTGCTGTCTGCGCGGGGTGCCTCCGTTGACGTGCCGGAGCGGGAACTGCTCGAAGTAACGGGTCTGGAACCCAAAGCAATCGCCGCGACCGCCCTGGAAAACCAGGTCATGGTCTATGAACTCACCCCCCTTGTTGCCAGCCTTGAGGAGGCATACATGGAACTGACCAAGGACGACGTCGAATACCACTCCCTGCCCACTGTGGAGGTCAGCAAGTAATGAGTTCCACAACCACTGAGTCAACGTCCTCCCGCGAACCGGCACCGTCCCCCGCCGGACCAGCCTCCCGCAACGCCGGAAGGTCCCTTCCCGGTCCCACCTTCTTCCGGGTCCTCAACTCGGAGATCATCAAATTCCGCAGCTTGCTCTCCACCCTGATCCTGCTCGCCTCCACGGCGGTGGTCATGGTGGGATTCGGTGCGCTGTCGGCGTGGGGGACAGGACAGTTCACGAATGCCGCCACCCGTGATCCGCAGGCGGCCTCGAGGATGGCATCCCAGGGCGGAGACCTTGCCATCAGCGCCCCCACCTCCGGTATCGCCTTCGCGCAACTGATCCTCGGGTCCCTGGGTGTGCTCCTGATGAGTTCCGAGTTCACTACGGGCATGGCCCGGTCCACCTTCGCAGCCGTACCCAAGCGGATCCCCGCATTTGCCGCCAAGCTGGTGGTGGTGATGGTGACGTCGTTCGTGGTCACCGCCGTGTCCACCTGGGTGGCCGGGCTGGTTGCTGTGCCCATCCTGGACAACTACGGCCTGAAACTCGACCTGGCCAGCTCCCAGTCGGTGAAGCTCCTCCTGGTCAACAGCATCTACGTGGCCGCCGTCGCCGCCATCGGCATGGCCCTGGGCACGCTGCTGCGGAACTCCGCCGGTGGCATCATGAGCCTGGTGGGCATCTTCTTCGTGGCACCTCTTGCCTTCCAGCTCATCCCCGGGGACTTCTTCAAGGAAGCCCGGAAGTACCTGCCCGGCAACACCGTTGAGCCGCTGACGGCTGTGCAGCACGTTCCGGACACCCTCGAGGCGTGGCAGGCCGGACTGGTCCTGGGCGCCTGGGTGGTGGTTCCCGTCCTGCTGGCCGCCGTGCTGCTCAAACGCCGGGACATCTGACCTCCGGGCTCCTGCTTCCGGCCAATGCATCCGCAGCGGCGTGGTTTCCGGCACATGACAAATATGCCTGGGAGGAAACTTTTCTTGCTCGTGATGGTTCCTGCTTGGAGGGCCGTCCTGTTCGCCGGGGGCAGATCTGTTGAACTGCACAAAGCAGGGCGGATAATGGCGGACCTAGGGTGAAACGACGATGTGGTGCATCACACGGTCCGCCGGTGTCCACCAAGGCACGTCGCTCAACCCATGCTATTTCCCAACAGGACGGCGCTTCCATGCATGCTGACCAGCAACTTTCAAAGTCCCTGAAACCCAGGCACCTGTCCATGATCGCCATCGCCGGCGTGATTGGTGCAGGACTTTTCGTCGGCTCGGGGGCAGCCATCCAGCAGGCCGGCCCAGGCATCCTCGTGGCGTACGCGGCCGCCGGCCTGGTGGTCATCCTGGTGATGCGCATGCTGGGCGAGATGGCCGCGGCCAACCCCGAGACAGGCTCGTTCTCCACCTACGCCGACAAGGCGCTGGGCCGCTGGGCAGGGTTCAGCATCGGCTGGCTCTACGCCTGGTTCTGGATCATCGTCCTGGGCATCGAAGCCACCGCAGGCGCTGCCATCATGCACCGCTGGGTGCCGGGCATCGACCAGTGGGTGTGGGCCCTTGTCCTCATGGTGCTGCTGACGCTGACCAACCTCGGTTCCGTGAAGTCCTACGGTGAGTTCGAGTTCTGGTTCGCGTCCATCAAGGTCGCTGCCATCGTCCTGTTCCTCCTCTTCGGCGCTGCCGCCATCCTGGGCCTCGTTCCGGGCGTCCCCGCACCGGGGCTGAGCAACCTGATCAACAACGGCGGCTTTATGCCCAATGGCCCGGGTGCGGTCCTGGCAGGCATCCTTGTGGTGGTCTTCTCCTTTTTCGGCGCTGAGATCGCCACCATCGCAGCCGGCGAATCCGAAAACCCTGTGGATGCCGTCAAGAAGGCAGTGAAATCCACAGTGTGGCGCATCCTGGTCTTCTACATCGGCTCCATCGCCGTGGTGGTCACCCTGCTTCCCTGGAACTCCGCCTCCGTGGCCAAGAGCCCGTACGTGGCGGTCATCGAACTCTTCGGCATCCCCGGCGCCGGAACCATCATGGACGTCGTAGTTCTTACTTCCGTCCTTTCCTGCCTGAACTCCGGTCTTTACACCGCCAGCCGCATGCTGTTCTCACTCTCTACCCGCGGTGACGCGCCGCGCTCATGGACCCGCATCTCCCGCCGGGGTGTTCCCGCCGCTGCCGTCCTTGCCTCCACTGTGGTCGGGTTCGTCACGGTCGGTCTGAACTACATCGCACCGGACACCGTGTTCCTCTTCCTGGTGAACACCTCGGGGGCCATTGCCCTGTTCGTATGGCTGGTCATCTCGGCGTCGCAGCTTGTCCTCCGCCGCCGCATGGGCGCCGCGGCCAAGGACCTGCAGCTGAAGATGTGGCTGTTCCCGTACCTCACCTGGGCAGCGATCATCAGCATCGTGGCCCTGCTCATCGGCATGGTGATCGTGGAGTCCACCCGGGAATCGCTGCTGCTCTCCCTGGCCCTGGCTGCCGTGGTCGTGGCGGTCGGTGTGCTCCGTTACCGTCGGCACGGCGCTGCCGCCGGCCAGCCGGACGCCGTGGAGGTCGAACCCGCAGCGGCACCTGCGGAGTAGGCGCGGCGCTAAACTCGGGACCATGCCTTTGCCTTCCTCTGCCGCAGACCACATCCAGGACCTTGGCGCCTATGTCAGCGCATCGCCGTCGAGCTTCCATGCTGCGCACGAGGGCGGCCGGCGGCTGGAGGAGGCCGGGTTCACCCGCCTGGATGAACTGCAGCCCTGGGAGGGCGGGCCGGGTCGGTTCTTCATCATCAGGGACGGCGCACTGATCGCGTGGGTGGTCCCCGAAGGTGCGGGGCCAACCACGGGGTTCAACATCCTCGGGGCGCACACCGATTCGCCGTCGTTCAAGCTCAAGCCCAAGCCCACCACCGGTGCCCACGGCTGGCTCCAGGCCGGAGTGGAAATCTACGGCGGACCGCTGCTGAATTCCTGGCTGGACCGCGAGCTCCGGCTCGCGGGCCGGCTGGTGATGCTCGACGGCGCAGAGCACCTCACGGCCACCGGCCCGCTGCTCCGCTTCCCGCAGCTGGCCATCCACCTTGACCGGGCCGTGAACGAGGGGCTCACCCTGGACAAGCAGCGGCATATGAACCCGGTGTGGGGGCTGGGGAATCCTACGGATTCGGACCTGCTGGGCGTGCTGGCAGGTTCGGTTGCCGGCTCCCCCGTCGATCCGGGACAGATCGGCGGGTACGACGTCGTCATCGCGGACACGCAGGAGCCTGCGGTTTTCGGCGGCAAGGGGGAGTTCTTCGCATCAGGGCGGCTGGACAACCTTTCAGCCACGCACGCCGGGCTTGCGGCGCTGGTTGCGCACGCGGGCTCCGGGGATGCCGGCGGCCCCATTGCCGTCCTGGCCGCGTTCGACCACGAGGAAATCGGCTCCAACTCCCGATCCGGTGCGTGCGGACCCATCCTTGAAGACGTGCTGGTGCGCATCTCTGACGGCCTCGGCGCGACGGTGGGCCAGCGGCGGCAGGCCCTGGCGGCGTCGTTCTGCCTCTCAGCCGACGCCGGGCACGCGGTGCACCCGAACTATCCGGAGCGGCACGATCCCGCCAACCATCCCGTGCTGAACGGCGGTCCGCTCCTGAAGATCAACGCCAACCAGCGCTACGCCACGGACGCGTACGGCGCCGCTTTCTGGGCACGGCTGTGCCGCGAAGCCGGCGTGCCCTACCAGGAGTTCGTGTCCAACAACGTGGTGCCCTGCGGCTCCACCATCGGCCCGCTCACCGCCACCCGGCTGGGCATCCGGACTGTGGACGTGGGCGTGCCGCTGCTGTCCATGCACTCAGCAAGGGAGCTGTGCGGGGTTGAGGACCCCCTGCGCCTGGCCACGGTGGCGGAGCTGTTCTTCGGGACGGCTGCGTAGTTTCCTAACGGATGAATCCCCGGTGATCGATCTCGTGGGCGGGTACCCCCACCCACGTTTCCCCGTCAGGGACGTTGCTGAGGACTGCGGCGCCCATTCCGATCGTCGCGTAGTCTCCCACTGAGGTCCTGTCCCGAACGCTGGAATTCAACCCCAGGTAGGCGCCCCTGCCAACCCTGACTCCGCCGCCCAGCGAAACGCCGGCGGCGAACGTGGCAAAGTCGGACACGTCGTCGTCGTACGAAAACGTCACCGCTGGCATGGCCACCACGTGCGACCCCAAGGTAACAGCGGCAGTGAGGGTGACATTCCGCAGCAAGATGCTGCCCCGCCCCACCCGGCACCCCTCGGGAAACTGGACGGTGGGATCCACCGCCGTGGCGTACCTGGAGTCGTTGATTCCCAGCGATGCAAGCCGCGCCACCACGGCCTCACGTTCCTTGCTGGCCATCACGCACACGAGCAAGAAGGCGTGTGTGTAGTTCGGAGCTTCACCAATGCTGCCCAGGACGGGGGCGCCGTCTACTGTCACACCCGCCATTTCCTTGTCATCGTCGAGCAGGCCGACGACGTCGTACTGCCCGCTGCTGCGAACCATCGCAAGGACTTCGCGGGCGAGGCCAGTTGCGGCAACCAGTATCAGTTCGCTCACGTGCCCACCGGGGATGCTGTTTTCCGGATGGCGTTGATGACGCGGTTGATGCTGGTGGCATCCAGTTCATGGAATACCGGCAGGACCAAAGTCCGCTCACTGAGCCGTTCAGTGTTATGAAGTCGCGTGTTGCCGGTATCCCGCCATCTGTAGGCGGGCTGCCGATGGGCGGCGTAGGCTCCCCGCCGCGCAGTCACCCCGGCCTCTGCCAGCCGTTCCAGCAATAATTCGCGCGTCGCCGGGAATGCGGGAAGGACTTCCATCCAGAGGGACTGGAAATTCGTCGTGCCATAGGGAGGATCAGTTACAAACCGCAGGCCATCCAGGCCTGACAAAGCGCCTGCATAAATGCCCGCAATCCACCGCCGGCGTTCCACCATGGCCGGAAGCCGCCGTAGCTGGCAGATCCCGATCGCTGCCTGCAGGTCGGTCATCTGGTAATCGAAGCCCACTTCCAGGCACACCTCCCGGGGAGGGACGAACTGCTCCGTGTTCGGCCGCGTCAGGTTGCTTGCATGCCCGCGCAGGGCCCGGGCGCGGGCGGCCCAGTCCGCCCGGCGGGTGGTGAGCATGCCGCCCTCACCAGTAGTGAGAATGTGATCGGGATGAAATGACCACACGGCAATGTCTGATCCAGTCCCAACGGGCTTTCCTCTATAAAGTGACCCCACCGCGCAGGCGGCATCCTCGATCAGTGTGATCTCGTGGCGGTTGCAAAGGTCCCGAATAGGGTCGAGATCCACAGGCACACCGGCTTGGTCCACTACGATCACCGCGCGCGTGTCCAGGGTCAGGGCGGCATGGATCGTTTCTGCAGTCACGTTCCCGGTGGCAGGGTCGACGTCACAGAACACAGGCCTTGCACCCACATAGGTGACGGCGTTCACTGTGGCTACGACGGAAAGGGACGGAACCACCACATCGTCGCCCGGGCCGATACCGGCCACCACCAAGGCGAGATGCAGGGCTGCGGTGCAACTCGACGTTGCGACGGCAAAGCGGGCGCTCTGGGCGGCTGCGAAAGCAGCCTCAAATTCCCTGACTTTCCTGCCTTGGGTAAGGCAACCGGAATGAACCACGTCGGCCAAGGCATCGGCTTCCTCTTGCCCGAGCCACGGCTTCACGACTTCTATCCTGGCAACTACTGACTCAGTAGCCACGGGACACCAACTTTCCTTGGAGGAGCAGGAGGAAGACAATGGCTGCCTCTACGTGGTCCACAAGATGCTCTGCGACCAGTCCCCGGAGAGATCGCCCGGGCCTTCCTGAAGCGGCGCAAGAACTCCGGACACTTGGCCATCAAGGCTCCTGCTCCGGGCGACGGCTTCCAGCACTGCCAGGACCCTCAGCCCGGGCAGGTGCGGTGCGTACCCGTCCCTTTGGCGTCGGATCCGGCTTGAAAACTCAGCCGCCAGCCGATCCATTGTCTGCTGCTCAATGGTCAACAGGGTGCCGTCTTCGCCCAGCAATTGGAGAAGGTCGGGTTCCGGGCAATATGGGGCCGTCAGTTTCTGCTGGGCGGACAGGCAGGGGTCAAAGACCCGCAGACGCTCCTTGTGCAGTTTGGCATCCCAAACCAGCGTGAGCCGGGTACCCGCTATCACCAGTTGGTGGCTTCTGGCCCGGCTGAGCCTGTTGACGTGGAGGTGGACAGGGGCATCATTGGGAAGCCTGAAATAGATGTGGCCCACACAGTCACGTCCGGTGCCCAAAGGGTCACCGCCGAAGGCTGAGACGTCCAGGGGAGCCAGGCCGTCCGGGAGTACCTGGTCCAGGATGGCAAAGTCGCCCGGCGCCAGATCCCAAAACACGTCCCGCTCTGTCTTCAGGAGGTTGGTTTCGGACAGGAGGGCTTCGACAAAAAGGATCTCGCCCAATGAACCGGTGTCCATCAGCTTTTGAATTTTCTGGATGGCCGGCTCAAAGGAATGGGGATGGTCGGCCATCAGGACAAGACCACCCGTTTTCGCTTGCGACACCATCTCCTGTCCGTGTGCCAGGCTGTCTGCGAGGGGCTCTTCCACCAGGACATGCTTGCCGGCCCGCAAGGCCGTCATGGCCGTTCCATGGAGGGCACCCAGCGGGGTGGCAATTGCGGCAGTATCTACGTCGACGCTGTCCAGCAGTTCATCTATCGTTTCGAAACAGGGGACAGCTCCGAGTTTCGCGGCGAGCCTGCGTGCCCGGTCAATGTCTACGTCGCATATTGCCGCCAATTCCCAGCCGGGGGAGGCCTGGAAGGTCCTGGCCAGAGCAGCGCCCCTGGATCCGGCGCCCACGACGGCCATTCCCAACTTGGCAGCCGACTGGTTGTCCAAGCCGAAATTGTGTGCCACGGCATTCATCTCGTCCTCTTCCTGCTTGAGCTGTCAGTAGGCGCCGGAAGGCTGAACAACGGCACGGAAAGTGCGCCACAGAATCAGCAGGTCCCCGGCGATCGACCAGTTTTCGACGTAGTACAGGTCCAGGCGCACGGCTTCATCCCATGAAAGGTCCGAGCGCCCGTTGATTTGCCAGAGCCCCGTAAGGCCGGGCTTGATCAGGAGGCGTCGGTGGGTATGCCGCTCGTACGCGCTGACCTCGCTGGCGAGGGGAGGGCGGGGCCCCACCAGGCTCATATCGCCCACCAGGACATTCCACAGCTGCGGCAACTCATCCAGCGAATACTTGCGCATCCAACGGCCGCATTTGGTGACCCGTGGATCGTTGTGCATTTTGAAAAGTACGCCTGAGCCCTCGTTGTTCTTGGTCAAAGTTGCCAGGCGTTCCTCGGCATCCACCACCATCGACCGGAACTTGTACATTCCGAACGTCTTTCCATCCTTTCCGATGCGCTCTTGGCGGAACAGGACCGGGCCGGGGCTGTCTTTCCTGACGATGACGGCAAGGAGGAGCAGAATCGGTGCCAAGACCAGGAGTGCGGTGCCGGCAAGTGCCACATCCACCACCCGCTTAAGGATGTGCCTTCCGCCCGAGTACTGGGGGATGTCAACGTGCATGAGCGGCAGTCCCTCCACGGGGCGCCAATGGATACGGGGCCCTGCCACGTTGGTCAGGGTTGCTGCCAGCACCATCTCCGCCGAACACTCCTCCAGCTTCCACCCCAGCTCCCGGATGAACCTGTTCCCTCCCGGGAGAGGTCCGGCGATGATCACAGCATCCGCCGTGGCGAGCCTTGCCGTTCGCGGAATGTCATCCGTGGACGAAAGGACCGGGACCAGTCGGTCGTCTACCCGCAGCCGTGCCCCCCGCCGGGAACCCGGGAGGCAGACACCCAGGATTTCGTAGACGGGACCCGATTTCTTCTCGATCTGGTGGACCACATAGCGGACGTCCTCAGGTTCGCCGACAACGATGGCCCGCGACAGGTGCCGCCCCTTTGCCTTTTCCGTGGCAAGCCGGCGCCGGAACGCCCAGCGGTTGGCGGTGAGCGCAACGATTCCCACGGGGAGGGAAACGGTGGCCAGGGCGGCACCGCCTTGGATCGAAAAGATCACGGCGGCCAAAGCAAGGAAACCAAAGACGCGGAAGGTAGCCCCAGCTACACGCTTATACTCGTCAGCGCCGACCCCCAGGACCTTGGGATCGCGTGTCCGGTGAATCTCCAACGCGGCGATCCAAATCAAGGCCACTGCTGCCGTGGCTACGGCTCCAGCCTTGGACCCGTCACGGAACAATCCGCGGTTGGCCAGCTCGGAACCCAGCACGACGGAGCCTGCCACCAGGAGGCTGTCCGTAATCCTCAAAAGATTGATATGGGTTGCGATCCAGTCGGCAGACGATTCCCGTCCCTTGGCTGGTACGTCCACGAGGGCAACAGGCCCTGCCGATCCTGCGTAGATGCCACGGGGAGGATAGTCGCTTCCAAGGTTGCCGGCGTAGATAGGGCGGCCAGTCCTCTTGTAGGGGATTGTGTTCCGTTCCCGGGTAATAGGTACTTCTGCCATCGTGGCCCCTAACGGTTTGTTCACCTGTAATGTGACTCTGACGCAAAGCTAGCTGGGGAGAGCAGCATGCGCCGGGTTTCGGCAGGTTCCCTGTGGATCCTGCGACGGTGTGTTGTGGGAAATGCGGAGACTGCGGAGCCCTCGGACTTAAAGGACAGGCAGGACGTAGGGCTCCGGCTGGGACTTCGCTTTCCCCGCAGCAAGGGCAGTCAGCTGGGCCCGTGACTCGACGCCGAGTTTGCGGTAGATGGCGGTAAGACGCACTTCCACCGTCCGCACGGAAACGAACAGCGTGGCCGCTATTTCCTTATTGCGCATGCCCCTTGCGACCATATTTGCCAGGACCCGCTCATGGTCGGCGAGCAGGAGCAGGGCCGGGTTACCTTGCGGACCTGGTGCTTCCACCCTTTCATTGAGCAGGAGGGCATCCACCTGCTGAAGCCAGGCGTTGGCCCCGATTTCGTCGAATATGACCTTGGCCCGCATCATCTCGTCCCGCGCGTCCCGCAACCTTCCCAGCGCCTTTAGCCGTTCGGCGTAGGACAACATTGTCCTGGCACGCTCAAGCAGAGACTCATGCCGGTTCCGGTTCTCGAGCGCCTGGGCAAACAGCTGGAGGGACTGTTCGCCGTCTGCCAAAATGGCCCGGCTCCGTGCAACCGCTGCCATCAACCAGGGGGACCGAAGCCCTACGGAGCGGCTTTCCAGGCTTGCTAGGGCTTGGGTAGCCTCGCGGTGGCGTCCCAGTCGAACCAGGACCTCCACAAGATCCGCATCGCAGCGGAGCAAGGTGGGATTGTTGAACCGCACGCCGATCTCCGCAGCGCGCGAAAGCTGGGCAAGCGATTCGGCGAGGTCGCCTCGGAGCAACGCGAAGTGCCCCTGCCAGGAGGCAAGCTGGGCGGTGATGGCGGCATGGCTCTCAACGCCGGCGTGGCGCTGTGCTTCCTTCGCATGGGTCTGGGCCATTGGCTCATCACCCAGAGCGTGGGCCCGCCATGCCCGGAGGACATGGCGCATCCCGCGGTGGTAGTTGGAGTCGGGCTCGCGCAGTTCGAGCTCGTCAACCAGCTTCACGGCAGTCCGGACATTGCCCGCCCTGATTTCGTTGTCTGCCGCGGCGAAAAGGGCCGTTTCGCGCCAATTACAGTTGGCGTCTGCTGCGGAAGAACGCACCCGCGCGAAGATTTCCTGCGCCTCACTGTGCCTTTCCGCATAGCTGAGGGCGCGGCCATGGATCAGCAGGCCTGCAATGGTGTTGTCACCGTCCGGGGCATACTTGGGCTTTGCAGGCTCCGGCTCGCCGCCAATAATCTCGGTCAGCATCCTTGCGCGCTGCGTGATCTCAAGGCATTCTTCGGAAGCGGAATCCGTGAACTCCCGTGCGTGGCACAGGATGTCCCTCGCGTCTGCGAGTTCCCACCGTTCCGCATAATAGACGGCAGCCACAGCAAGCAAGTTGGCAGCAAAGGATGGATCGAACTGGCCGAATTCCTTCACGAGGCGCAGGACCATGGCAGAACGGATTGCTGCACCCTGGATGAAACCTATTTCGAATGAAAGCCCCGTCAGACGCAGGATGAGGGCCGGATTCCGCGTTATCCGCTGAGCCCACTCCAGATAGCGCCTGGAGTAAACAAACTCTCCGCGGTTGAACAAAAGCTCAGCCACAGTGGAAAGGCGGGCAGCGGTCTCAGCCTCCCAGGGGTTGATGCTCAGTGCCCGCTCGATGTATTCGACGGCGAAGGGGACTTCCCCGGCCCTTATCAGGTCGACCGCGTGGCGCAGCAAGCCAAAGGGTGTCTGCCGTTCCAGGGCGGTGAAGCTGAGGTGCCACCTTCGTGCGTAGGGATCTGTAGCTTCCGAAGCTTCCGCCAGTGCCGAGTGGCTGGCAGTGCGGACGGCAGGCGTCATCGATCCGAAGATGTACCCGCGGAGCAGTTGGTCGCGGATACCTACATAGGAGCCTGTCCGTTGCACGAGTCCGCGGCCCAGCAGCTCCTCCACCGCGGCCCAGACATTGGGGTTGACTTTCTCTATTGCGGAGATGTCGCTTCGGAACGATAGGGATAGGAGGTCCAGGACGCTGCGGGCCGCTGCCGTCAGTCCTCCTACGGCCAAGGCGAATTCGGCTTCGAAACTGCCCTTGCAGGGCAGGGGGACAGGGAGGGCAAACTTGCCCTCGGCCTGGCGTTCCAGCAACTGGTTGTAAAGTTCGACGGCGGCGAGCGGGTTCCCGCGGCTGGCTCCGGCGACTGCGTGGGCAGCGGCGTTGGTACCCTGACTGACCGGAAGGGCCTCGAGCATCTTGACTGTGTCGCTGTAGCTCAAGGGATGAAGGGTGAGGACGGGCAGGCCCGAAAATGGGCTGTCAGGAATCTCTTCCCGCAGGCAGACAATCAGTGCGATATCCGTCCCTGCAAGGCGGCGGGCGAGAAAGCCGATCACTGCCTGGCTGCTTGGGTCCAGTTGGTCTGCGTCGTCGATAACAATGACGGTCCTGGACGAAGAGCGCTGGTGCAGGCCCCTGAGCAGCAGGGCGGATATTGCCGGCGCGTCGAGGGTTCCAGGCGTATCGCGGAGGATTTGGTCTGCAATTCCGTTGAGAACGGGATCGTCCATCGCATTCAGGAGGGCGGTAAGCCCGGACATAGGCCAGGCGGACTCGAATGCGCTCGCGCCGAGAAAGACGGTCCGGTAGTCGGAAAGATGCGGAGTTTCGGAAACCAGTGCCGACTTCCCGACCCCATGGACACCGATCACGGCAAGGGCGGCATCCTTCGGCCCTCTAATCACGGAGAGGAGCCTGTCCAACTCCCTCTTTCGTCCTGCCAATGACATGGGGTCCCCAATTCTCGAAGAAGGAGACCTGCATTCTTTCGATTTTTAGTAGTAATAAATCCCTAAGCGTCGCCTCGTGGTTATGCTAATAACCACGGGAGCGGCAGGCCGTCGGCTTATCGCCTTCGGCGCGGTACCCAGCCGTAAATGAGAATATAGCCGTGAATCCGGAGCCAGCGCCATACAAAGTTCTTCTGGATTTCATCAAGATCGCCCCTTCTTTTCATCAAGACGGGCGCCATGCTCCCTAGCTACCTAATGGACTGCGGCGCTACCCTCCCCTACCTAACGGCCACCGCCGCGCAGCTACCCCCATACTTACGTACTCCAATGGGCTTCCGTCCATAAAAGCGAGTACTCACTACTCGTGATGCCTGCTCAGGGGCGGCGTATGCTCACCAGACGGCCACAAGCCATGGCTGCGTTGCCGGCAGCAGTGACCAAACTGGGAGCCCGCACTCCCTTGCCGGCCCACACGGCCCGGTCCGGAAACGACGTGTCTTAAGGGGTAAGTGAATTGTCGATATTTCCCGGGCTTCCGGATTCAGTTGCACACCCTAATCGGTTCGCCAAGTTTATACCCGATTCCGGTGCTCAGTTCGAACTAAATATCAATCCTGTTTTGATGTCCGTTTTTCGGACCTTGGAAGATACCGGACAGTCCTGGATTCTATTGCGGGGTGAGGATGATCTTATGCACCCCGCCGGTGATGTTGACTTGCTGGTTTCCCGAAAGTTACTGCCCCGTTTGGACCGCGTCCTTGAGGCTGCAGGATTCCGCCGGGTAATGGCACAAGGACACGGAAGCCACCGTTTCTATTTTTGCTATCTTCCAAATGAGGATTCCTGGATAAAACTGGACATTGTTTCGGACATTGCTTTCGGAAAGTTCCAGGAGCTGCGGACAGGCCTTGCCGCCGACTGTCTGCGGCGCCGGGTCGCCCATGGACCACTCTGGCTTCCGGAACTCCGGGACAAGGCATGGCTTCAGATCCTGCACTTGGTGCTGGACAAGGGACACATTGCACCCGAGAGAGTACCGGTTGCCCTTTGGGCCACTGCCGTAGCTTCGGCTTCTGACCCAGTGGCTGATTTCCTTGACCGCAAATTCGGAAAGGGGAAAGCCCAGGACCTCCTGGATTTACTGGGTTCCGGCAATTTTCAGGATGTCCCCGCCGCCGCGGCGTCTCTGTCAGGAAACTGGACGCGAAACACATCCGCGCCCAAGATGATTTCGGTAACCCACAGAGTGCTTCGACGGGTGGGACCGTATCTCAAGGGCAGGGGACCTGTGATCGGAGTGCTCGCGCCGGATGGAGCGGGCAAAACCACTCTGCTCGTCGAATTGCAGTCGCACTCTCCACTGCCCTCGACTTATGTCTATATGGGCCTTTGGTCGGGCAGCCGGCACGATCCCTGGGTCCGTCGGGTTCCAGGCGCTGTGGTTGCCAGGAAGGTATTCCGCATACTTCGCGGTAGCCTCACCGCAAGGTACGTCTCGTTCCGCGGCCGGCTGGTGCTCATGGACAGGCTCGCTGAAGACACCTTATTGGCCAGTCCCGAAACTAAAAGCCGCCTTGGTGCGCTGACCGATGCACTTGCCCTGCGCCTTCAACCGACACCCGACCTTGTGCTTGTCCTCGACGCGCCCGGTGAGCTGATGTTCAAACGAAAGGGAGAACACAGTCCCCAGATATTGGAGGAGTGGAGGGCGGCCTACCTGGAGCTGGCTGGGAACCTTCCAACGGCCCGCATTGTTGATGCCAGCCGATCAGCCTCCGAGGTGAGGAAAGAGGCATCAAGCCTTATGTGGCGCACATTGGTGGGGGAGGAGGCCGCGGACCCTGTTGAGCCGGCGCGGCTGCCACTGCACTTGTGGACCTTGCTCGATTGGCGGTTCCTGCTTCCGGTCGCACAGTGCGGAAGGGTGGGCTACGGGGGCCACATTGGTCCGGACACCGCCGCATCCCTGAGCCTGTTGGATCCGGGTGCCACCCGGATTGCCATGGATGGAAGTACTGGAGCAGTTGAATTCGACCTTGTCTTGCTCTCGCAGCCAGACCTCCTGCTGTTTGAAAAGGGTATCCGGTCCCTTAGCGCCGACGGCTGGATCTGTCTGCAGGTAAAGCGGAAATTCACCCTGGGTCGAGGCCCGCATACCCTCGGCGGCTGGAAACGTGCCCTGGAACGGGCAGGCTTCGACGAGGTGGAAATCCATTGGCTCGTCCCGACGCTCGAACATCCGGAGCGTCTTGTACCCACTGCCTCTGAAACCGCCGTCAGGAATACCATCGCCCACTACTCAAGTGCACGTTTTGGGAAGGCCAAGGCACCTGTCGCGAGGCTGGCCCTAAGGCTGGGCCTGTTCAACATTGCCGCGCCCGCAGGCATAGTGATCGGCCGACGGGTGGAAGAAGCCGGCCACCAGGAGTCAGCGTGAAATACATTGATCAGATCCTCCGCGACCACTACCGCGAACTCTCACTTGGATCCTTTGGTCTTCGTGGCGGGTGGACCTCCCTGCTGCTTACACCGCAGTTCGTCACGTCCCGCCACGTAGTGGCACTGATCTTCGCCAAGGGCGCGCGGGACCCCAGCCTGGTGGTGAAGATTCCCCGCCAGCCGGGGGACAACGCCAGCGTGTGCAAGGAAGCAGACGTTTTGCTCCAACTCAGGGCGCTGGGGGTGGGGTCCGGACAGGGGGCACCGGAGGTCGTTGGCGTCCTTGATGTCGACGGACAAACAGTGCTTATCGAGACGGCTGTGACGGGCGCCTTGTTGGAGCCCCACATCGTCGCGGAAGACTTTGGCCGTGCGCTTCAAGCGGGCGAGGACTTCGTGGCTGCCCTGCCCTGCACCAAACAGGTCGCGGAAAACCCGGACTGGTACGAAAGGACGGTCCGCTCTCCTTTGGACGATCTCGCTTCGCTGGTTCCTGGCGATAATGAAGTCCTCGAGCTCATAGACCGCACCCATGAAGTGCTCGTGCCACTGCGGGAGGAAAAGCTTCCGGCCGTTGTTGAACACGGTGACCTTAGCTACCAGAACCTTTTCCTGCAGCAGGATGGACGGTTGCAGGTGGTCGACTGGGAGCGTTCGCGGCTTGACGGACTGCCCGCGCACGACTTGGTTTTCTACCTTCAATACCTTGGTCAATCCCAGGAAAATGCGCTGTCATCCCGCCAGCTCCAGCTCCGTGCCTTCGACAACGCCTTCAGTGCGGGCGGCTGGGCAGGCGCTTCGGTGACGCAGCACCTCAGGCGGCGGGGCGTTAACCCGGACCTGCTCCCATATGTGGTCATCGCAACCTGGGCGAGGTCCACCGCAACCATGGCCTACCGGCTGGCGGACCAGGGAGCCGGTTCCGGGGAGGCAGGGCGTCTTCGGTCGGCTCTCACCTATGACCGAGATTTTTGGCTATGGCGCCACTCGGTCACCGACTGGGCCGACCAGGCTCTGTAGGCAGTCACGGGAAGGTTCCTTACATGACTAATGATGGTGGTGGACTGGCCCGGGTCGGTTTCAGGGGAGCAATCTGGCAAGGTATCGCACTCGTGTCAGGCAAGGGCATCGTGCTCCTCACGACAATCGTGCTTGCGCGTCTCCTGTCGCCGGAACAATACGGGCTCGTGGCTGCAGCCCTTGTCCTCATGGCTTACATGGAAACTGTCGCGGATGCCGGAGTGGCACAAGCCCTGGTGTATCTGCCTGCTTCTGCAGTAACTGCGCGCTCGGCGCTCCTGGTCTCGGTGGTGATTGGTGCCGTGCTCGCCGTCTTGGCCATACTGGCGGCGCCTTGGATCGGAGAACTGTTCCAGTTGCCCGAGGTTGCACCTTTGGTCAGGGTGCTCGCTATTTCACTGCTGGCCACAGCCCTCGGGGCGGTCCCCGAGGCGCTGTTGAGGCGGGACCTGGAGTTTAAGAAGCTGGCAGTCGCACCGGTCCTCCGCGCATTCACCACCGGAACGGTTAGCCTCATTCTTGCCTTCGCCGGGTATGGAGCATTCTCCCTCGCTGCAGGAACAGCCTCAGGATCAGTTGCGTATGCGATTGCCTGCTGGTTCCTTGTTCGCCACTCCGCTCCCTGGCAAATCTGGCGGGTGGCCGGGGATGCGATCCGGGCAACAATCAAGTTCGGACTTCCCGTGGCCGGCAGTAACTTGCTCGCGAGGCTCATCTTCGACGTGGACTATCTGATCATTGCGGCCGTGCTCGGGGCCCAGGCCCTGGGCTTCTACACGCTGGCATTCCGGCTTCCCGAGGCGCTCATCATCAATGTGTTCTTCGTACTTTCCACCGTCCTGTTTCCCTTGTACACCCAGGTTCAAGACCAGCCCGGGCGCTTGCGGGATGGCTATCTTAGAGGCGTCCGGATACAGGCCCTCTATGGCATGACAGCCGGTGTGGGGCTGGCCGTGCTGGCGCCCGTGGTCGTACCGTTGGTTTTCGGATCCAAGTGGATCGATTCCGTTATCCCACTTGTCTTCCTCTCGCTGTATGCCGCGGCGCGCTCGCTTGGAGCGGGAGCAAACGACGTATACAAGGCAATCGGCCGGCCCGGAATTTCGATCGCTTTTTCCAGCGTTCGATTGGCGGTGCTGGTGCCCGTCCTGCTGTTCGCCGCCCAGTGGGGGATTATCGGAGTAGCGCTGGCCCAAATGGCGGCAGCTGTCTTTTTCGCGTTCGGCATGCAGGCCGTGGCAGCCAGAGTGCTGGGCATAGCGCCGAAAGCCCTGCTGCAAGCGGTCTTCCCTGCGCTGGCATGCAGCGTGATCGTGGCAATTACCGGTCTCGGCATCTTCCTCCTTCCCTACCTCGGCGGATTGCCCACCGCGGTACTGGTGGTGGCAGCCGCCATTGGCGCGGTGTACGCCGCCCTGAGGTTTTGCTTTACCGCACTGCATGACGAGCTTCTGGTCCTCCTCCGCAGGAAGAGGCCTCAACCTGCATGACCCAGGACTAAAGGCAACGGAACCTTCAAAGCCATCCAACCTGAAGCATGGAGTGACATGAGCAATTCAAAAGAAGCGGCCACGAGTGATCCTAAATTCATTCCCGCCTCCCTGATACTTGTAGCGCCGCGCGTGAATTCGGGAGGAGTCGGAGACTACGCACAAGAGCTCATTTCTGCGGCAATTCCTTCCTTCTCCTGCTTCCGTGAGATCAGGACCGGCGGGCCCGGAGATGCGGGAATCCTCGACCTGGTGCGTTACCGGGCACAATTGGCAGAGGTCATCGACAAGGCGGCATCGGACGGACCAGTTGTTGTCCATTTCGAATTATCCGCAGCATCGCTGGCGCCCTTCTGGCTGTTGGCAGGTTGTCCCCGGCACGTGATCATTACAGCCACGGTTCACGACCCGCCATGGGCGGTTTGGTGGCCCTTCCGGTTCAAGTCCGTGGCGACGAGGAAGTGGCTCCACCACGGCATCCACCTTCCGCTTCGGCCGGTAAGTAAGCAGTTTGAGCGCTTAGCTTTGAGAGGGACTGCTTTGTTCGCGCTTACCGACGTCGGGGCACGGGCTTTGCGGGAGGCCTTCCCTGCCTGCACGGCAGTGGCGGCGCGGCACTTCATACCCTCCAGGGCCGCCCTTAAGCCAGCTTTTGACCGGCCACTGGCCGTAGGACTGTATGGCCATGCCGCCAAAGGCAAGGGTTTCGAGCGGCTCGTGGAATTGCGTGCGGCGCTTCCGCCCGAGGTTGATGTGATCGTGGCGGGGCGTGGAACGGAAAAGCTTTCGCACGTCCCTGGAGTAACCATTCTTGGCGCCGTTGAGGGCGCTGAGGAAGACGCCTTCTTCGAGTCCGTGAGGGCGATCCTTTTGCCGTACGACAAAACAAGTCGGTTCTACGGAAAAATGCTGCCGGCGTCCGGCGTGGTTTCGCGTGCTTTCGCCTATGGCACGCCTGTGCTCGGCTTCGACTCCGGAACCCTCGGTGAAGCGTCGAAAGTGGGCGGACTTATTGCAGTCCCGAATTCCGTGCAGGCGCTGGCCGATGCGGCTTCCATGGTCATCACGGACCAGGCGGAACTTGAACGACTTGAAAGCGAGATTGGAGAACTGCAAAAGGAGCATTCTGTCCGGCAGGCAGTCCTTCCTTTTGTCTCGTTTTGGCGCGATGCCGTGGATGCACTGCCGCCCGGGCGTGAGCCTTTGCCGTGAGCTGAGCATCTGTGGAACCGCTGTCAGCCCTTGTTCCGGCTGCGGTTATCCACATACTCCCGCCAGGAACCTAGGGGCCCGGCGGCACCCGGAATAACGTGGAAAACAAACACGAAGCAACGTGCATAAGCAGCGGAGAGGATCTGCGCGTGGAGTCCCTATATCTTGGATTTGGCAGTGCCGCAGTCATACTTTCCGTGGTGGCAGTCCTAACGCATCCGGACCGCCGCTCTGCACTTTCGTTTCTGCTGGGAGTATCCGCCGGGCTGGTCGGCGTGCAGGTTTTCCGCATCCACATCTTCACGATCCTTGCGGTAATTTGGCTATGCCTGCCGGGAGGTGCCGTCAACAGGAGCTCTGCAAAGTTCCTGGCACCGCTTGGCTTTGCCGCCGCGTTGTTTGCCTCCACTGCGCTCCTCGGAGATCTGGTGAACAGCCCAACCCTGGCACTGCAACTGCTTGGACTCGTTGGCTCAGCCGCAATCGTGGTGCTGAGGGCCAGCCGGGAAGATGCGAAGGCCATGCTGTGGGGCTTGCTTGTCATTTCCACTATTGGCAGTGCAGTGGGTCTGTTGCAGGTCTTCAAGCTCGTGCCGAGCGACCTGTGGCATTTGCAGATCAGTGCCATTGGCCGTCCTACAGGCATTTATCCCGAACCCGACTGGCTGGGCATGTACGCCGGCGTCGGGGTCATTCTCAGTTGGCGGTTGGCCCTGCCGAGGGTGGCGAAGGTGGTTTTCAGCCTGACAAACTTCATGGTTCTTGTGTTGGCAATGGCCCGGGCGTCATGGGTCGCCCTGGTGGGGACGCTGCTCCTGGTCGCGTGTGCCGCGGTGATCTACCGGGGCACACATGCAGTCGGCCCGAGGCTCAAAGGGCCTCGAAAAGGCCGCTTGGCGGCCATTGCTGCCGCCGTTCTGGCATCGGCAGTTGCCCTGACCGCGGTCCCGCAACTCCAGGAGGACCTGGTACGGCGGATCTCGACAATGATAGGCACCGTCCAGGAAGATGACATCTCGGGCCAGGCCCGGATCAGGCAAAACGACTCGTTGATGGCTCTGGCGGACACGGTGCCGGTGTACGGGCACGGCATCAGCGCAGCCGGCAGGGTAGGCGCCTGGGGACAATTCGAGGCCGTGGGCGAGGCACAGAACAACGTCGCCAGTAACTGGATTTTGGGCATGTGGGTTGACGGCGCATGGTTCGCTGTCCCGCTGATCGCCTTCCTGATCACACTGGCGTTGGTAAGGATCCGGACGATTCCGGGGCAACTGCTGACTTTCTGCCTGATCAGCAGTCTTTTCTCGAACGCGGTCTTCTTCCCGATAACCTGGATCCTGGTCGCTCTGGCAATCACTGCGGGCCAGCGCCGGCACAGCACACCCGTCACTGAACAGGAAACTGCGGGCGCCCCGGCAGGGGCGGTGCCGGGACCCTACCCACCCCGCGCAGCTGTGGCCCAGCCTTAGAAAAGGCCACCCCAGTCCGGCAAGGACTCCCAGTACTGCTGGGACGTGGGCGTGATGGCAGGAGCCGGTGATGGTTTCGCTGGGGGTGCCGCGGCGAAGGTCAGACAAACTGGTAAAGCTGCATGCAGGCTCTTGGAACCGTGAAGGTTCGGGCCAGCCGGAGAATGACTGTTCGAGGCGATCGCAAATGCGAGCCCTCTTCCTCCCCTTCAGTAAAGGCCTGAACGGTTTGCTCAGCGCCCCCGGGTCCGAGCTCCAATCAGCCCAGTCCCTCGGCCCAGGGCAGGCTCCGCGGGGCTGTGCAATGCGTCCGACGGGCACCTCCGGACGTTGTCGCTGCCGCCTAAACCCCACTCAAACATAGGCCGCCCCAGCATTGCTGCTGGTCGGGCTCCCTTCCAACCATGGAAATGCTCCCCGAAAGTCAACACTGATTCCTCAGTCCGGCCTTCGGGGAGCAAGTCCATGCGTCCCCGGTCTTATCGCTCTGGCAAGATCCAATTTCGGTACAGGGCAGCCCAGTCTCTGGAGGCATCCGCATGGAAGAGCTTGCCTGCGAGTGCTGCTTCAGTCCTGCCCTGGCCCACGGCATGTTCGATCGCACCGATCCAGCCGGCAATTGATGTATCCCGCTGTTCGCCTGATTCCGTCACCAGCAGCCTGGACTGCGGTCCATAGAGTCCCCGGAGGCTGGTACCAGCACGTCCAACGATAGGAACGGCCTGTTCCAGCGCACGGATAGCGATGCCGCTCTGATAGAAGCGCTTGTAAGGGATGATAATTGCGTCACTGGTGGCAATCAGCTCATCAAGCTCGCCTTCACTAACAAAGCGCGCGTCCACAGTCCAGCCGTTGACGGCGGGCCAACCACGGCCAACTATTTCAAGGTTGTACTTTGGCGTGAGCCTGGTGGCCAATTCCTCAAGCAGGGCCACGTCCCTGTCGGGCTTGTACTGCCCAAGTACGCGGACAGTTGGCCTTCCGGTGCCACCGGTACGCCCTTGTACCGCATCACCCACTGGAAGCATGGGATGCGGCAACAGGATCATCCCGGGGGCCAGGCCCAGGTCGCCCATGGCCTCCGCCGCCTCCTGGCTGTGCACAAGGGCTCCCGGCCGCTTCTTCAGTTGCCCCACAAGTCGGGCAACCAGGGGACTGCTGCCAACAGACCGGACCAGCGGGCGCGGATCGTGGTAGACGATGATCCCGGAGTTGCCGCAGGTGATTTTGACAGTAAGGAAGTCCAGGAAACCGAGTACAGGCCACGTTAGAAGAACGCGGGCCGGTCCAGGGCTTCGGCGTGCCAGGCGACCCGCCGAACGGAGGGCCCCCGAATAGGCAATAAGCCAACGAAGCCGCCCCTTTCCGGATTGCGACGGTTCCGGGACCGAAATCAGCTCTGTCTCCGCCCCGGCGTCCTGCAGATGGCCGCACAGGGCTGAGGTGTAATGCTCCAGCGCAACGCCAAGCGGGTTGACGACGACGAGTCGCGCAGTGCCGTTAGCGAAGGGTAGCCCGGAGATTGCCGGCGCTGTCGACGTCATTGCTTTGTTCCCCCTTCCTTTCCGCCGTTTTCTCTGCACCCATGGCCGCTTGCATGGCGCGTTCGTAGCGCTGGCACACGTCGGTCCAGTCGTACTGGGCAGCTGCCCGTTCCCTGTTGGCCTCCCTGGCCTTCGCCCGCTCGTCGTCATCCTTCAGCATGCGTTCTACCGCCCGCTTGATGGCCAGTGGTTCCGGAGGCACCAGATACTCGTCCGACCCCAGGACTTCCGCGTTATAGGGGGTGTTGCGGGCGACAACGGGTGCCCCGCATGCCATCGCTTGAACGAGGGCAGGATTTGTTCCGCCGACACTGTGGCCGTGGAAGTAAGCGCCGGCATGCTCCCACAGGGAAAGGAGTTTTTTGTCGTCGCTGAGGTGGCCGAGCCAGTCGACATTTGGATGCTCACTCAAGCGGCGGGCAGCTTCGTCCAAGTCACCGCCGTATCCGGTGGATCCAACAATCACCACCTTGTGCTGCTCGGCAAGGAGCTCGGCCGCTTCGAAGAACTCAGATACGGTGTTTTCGGGAACGAACCGGGCGACCATGAGCACATATCCATCGTGCTCATATCCCGGGACCACATCGCTCCGGGCGGGGATCCGTCCGCCATAGGGGATGAAAACACTGTCGCGGCCGAACTCTTCCCTCCACCGGCGCTGGATTTCCAGCGAGTCACTCACAAGGATGGTGCCGTACCGGGCTGTCATCCGCGCCCCAAGCTTGAAGACGGATTTGGCAATCCGGTTCCACTTGGCACGTTCCCATTCAATGCCGTCAACGTTCACAACACTCGGTATTCCGCGAAGCCTAAGCAGGGGAAGGAAGAAACCATTCGCCACGTTCATCACCAGGGCAACCCGGGGCTTGTGCAGCAACGAATGGAGGACCGAGGACAACCCGAACGAAAGGGTGCTGAGTGATTTACTCTCAAGCCCCCACGTTCTCGTGGTCCGCACGCGTGGGTCGCGGGCCTCGTCGTCGTCCTTTGTTTGGCCTGCCCGGCAGTAGACGTTTACATCCCAGCCGCTTTCTGCGAGGAATGGCGCCAGATGGCGGACGGCAGTCTCGAAACCGCCGTAATAACTCGGGTAGCCACGGGTCCCGATAACAACTACAGACTTGGACATTCGTTCTCCTCTGGGAGCGTGAAACCAGTACCCACAGATCCGCGGGCGGGTGACGGCAGGGCCATGAAGGTAAAGCGGAGAGCCAGCCGCCTAGGATGAGGGGACGCTTCTCCGTGCTTTCTCATTACCACCGGCCAAGGGAACAGCAGCGGGGCGCGGCGTTGTCCTGGTTTCATGCGCGTTGGACCGGTCACGGGGAATCGGAAGGCGTTCGGCCTCCGGTTCAGGCGTGTAGTACGTATACCCGTCAAACTCCTTGGCAGGCAGGCCGTTGATGAGCGTTCCCAGGACGCTTGCATTGACCTTCCGAAGGTTTCCGAGGGCCTTCCGCAACTGGTCGGTGGTTGTCCGGCCCGCCCTGACAACGACGATTGCTCCATGCGCGATGCGGCTCAGGAGTACGGCGTCCGTTACCGGGAGCAGCGGGGGAGCGTCGATGATGACAATTGCCCGTTCCGCCAAGGAATCAATGAGGTGCTTCATGGCGTGGGAGCTGAGCAGTTCGCTGGGGTTGGGTGGAATCCGGCCGGCCCCCAAAATCGACAGGTTTGGCAAGTCACCGCGCTGTTGAAGGACCTCATCGACTTCAGCTTTGCCAGTGAGGATGTCGGTGACACCTACGCCGGGAACCACGCCGAAAATCTTGGCGACGCTAGGGTGCCTCAAGTCTCCATCGACGACTACCACCTTTTCCCCAGCTGCCGCCATCGTCGCGGCCAAATTGGCAGCAACGGTGGATTTACCCTCACCACTGACGGAGCTTGATACGACGATAATTCGCGGCGGGTTATCAACGTCGAGGAAGGCCAGGTTGGTGCGCAGTTCACGGAGTGATTCAGCGAATGCGGGGCTATGACCGGCTCCACCCTGCTTTACTGTTGCTCCTACGGCACCGGTGTGATCTCCCTTCAGCTTGGCCTCCACGGGAAGGGCCGCGATCACGGGCAGGGACGAAAGGCGCTCGACGTCGTCGGCAGTACGCAGCCGGCGGTCAAGGTGATTCCGGAGGAGTGCGGAGGAATAAGCCAGGAGAAGACCTCCGGCGAGACCGAAGATGGTAGCCAACGCCAGCCCTGGAGAAGCAGGGGCGGTGGGGACAGTGGCTGCGTCGAGCGGAATCAGGGAGAGCCGCGGGATGGCGGGTGCAGCCGGCTGCCCGGAGGCAGCGGCGGCCTCCCTGTCACGGACCTGCTTGGCCAGTTCGGTGATCCACGCGTCCGCAACTTTTTGGGCTGTTGCCGGATCATCGGACTCGGCTTTGACATAGATTTCAGCCGACTCAAGCGGGACGGTGACCGTGACGTCCTTCAGCAGGTCATCGCTGGCCTGGGACAACCCCAAAGAGGCACGCACGTTGTCGGCCACCAAACGGGATTCTGCCAGCGACTTATAGTTCTTGGCCCTTGCCTTGGCCAACGTGTCACCCTGCAGCAGGGTGCTCACATTGTCGGTTCCCACTGCAAGTACCACCGCAGAAGCCTCCGCGGCGTAGACGCGCGGTTGGAGCGCACTCCACGCCATGACTGCAAGCGTGATGCCAAGGGTTACGGCTGTGATCGACTTCCAGTAAGTGCGGGCTACCCGTACGTAGTCCCTCAATCCCATTCCGGCAGCCTTTTCATCGCTGCCGCCAATCTCCTGATAACTCAAGACTTCGATCCCTTCTGTGGGTTGAAGCGCCGGATAGGCAGCTTCGGCAAAGGGGCCCGGGAAGTCCGGGTCTCTGCGTGTGACCACTTCTGCTGCCATGGATGCCCCTTTTCCGGCTGTTGCCTGTGTCGTTGCTTGACGAAATGGCGTGAAGCAACGCTATGGCGCCTGGGGCCGCCGTGGTCCTTGTGGCCAGGGCGGCTGCGGACACCCGGGGCCAGAAATGTGGATACTGCGGGTACCTGCGGGGTTGCCTGGAGCGCCAGGCAACCCTGAAGGTGCTGGTGGGGAGCTAGCTTGCCGGCTTCAGGGCAGCTTGCCAGGCCCCAGCGGCCTTATTGGCTGAGAACGTCCAGGTGCTGGTGCCGCTGGCTCCCGCAGATGGCTGGACCCTGTCGGCTTCCTCGGTAATCTGGCCGCCTGCCGCTTCCCAGCGTTCGGACCAGCCTGTGGGAGCCGTAATCGCCGGCGTGCCACTGTCGTATCCCGCTCCACCAATGAGCATGGCACCGCTGCTGGCAGTCGTAATGCTTGGGACCGTGATGCTGGTTCCGGACGATACCTGGGTTGCCGCGTTGGCATCCAGAGGAGTGGTGGTGTTAACTCCCCGGTAAGCGGTGATTCCCCCGCCCCACTTCACAGCCGGATTCGTGGTCCATGAGTATGAGGTACCGTCGGCAGTTCCCACGACGTGGTAGTAAGCGAACACTTCTGCACCCGACCAGACGCGCAGTCCATTCACAATGGGTGTCCACCCGGCGGGCACCGAGCTGATCGAAGGGTTCAGGTCTGCTGTAAAGGACGCCACCAGGACATCTCCCGCCGCTGCGCCGGACGGTTTGGGCAGCGTAACGGTGGCTGCCGTGCCGGAGTAGCTGCTTGCCGTACCCACCACTGTGATGCTCCCCGTCGGCGTTGGCGTCGGCGTGGGGGTCGGCGTAGGAGTTGGTGTAGGCGTTGGGCTGGGTGAAGGGGTTGTTCCCAGGGGCCGGTCCGAGTACCAGTACCGCTTTGTGGCGTTATTGCTGGCCATGACCACCACACCCGTAGTTGCGTTGACGCTTTGCTTGGTGGTGGTGACGTCATTCATGTTGGCAGAAGCGCCGTCCTGGATAACCGGGGTTCCCCGGCCGGTGCCAAAGACCGGGTTGTCCATGGAGGCGGTCTTTTCGTAGATACTTCCCGGAATGCCGGAGTAGGCACAGCCTGATACTGAGGTGGACGGGCCGGTGTAAAAGGCCCTGACCAGGTTGTTGGTGGTGTCCAGCAGGATCTGGGGGCGCGTGACGCAGTCGGCAATGGTGGCAATAGTGGACCGGGTGAAGGAACCCGTCCCGGGCCGGAATACCAGGAGCTGCAACTCCGGCAGTGTGGGGTCTGACGACGTGTCGTTCAAGCTCGTTTTTACGGCTGCATACACGCGTCCTGCTGAATCTGCCATGAGTGCTTTCAGGTTCAGGT
The DNA here is from genome assembly GCF_041877125.1 of Arthrobacter sp. E44. Taxonomy (NCBI): domain Bacteria; kingdom Bacillati; phylum Actinomycetota; class Actinomycetes; order Micrococcales; family Micrococcaceae; genus Arthrobacter; species Arthrobacter sp. E44. The sequence goes on along the minus strand of NZ_JBHDJA010000016.1, from coordinate 14,065 downwards.
GGTCATCCGCCTGGCCTTTGCCCTGGACAGCCGGCTGGAAGTTCCAGGAGGATGCAGCGGTGGTCGATGTCCCGTCCGTGCGGGTGGCCCAATAAACGGCATTCGAAAGGTGGTCACTCCACATCACGCCGATCTTGTTGCTCCCGAAAGCGACCACGGCCGAGATGTCATCCGGCGCGGGATTCGGATCGGCTACAGGAAGGACGAACGGCGTGCCCCAACTCGTTCCCCCTGGAGTGGACGAATTGACGTAGACGCTGCTTGTGTAGCCGCTCGTGGAGCTCCCGGAGACTTGGGTCCACGTAGCCCAGATGGCACCGGTGGTGTCTTTGTCGATTGTCATCGACTCACTGCTGTTGTTCGTGATGGTGGTGGGGAATCCGCTGTCGAGGGTGTATTTGCCGGCCGAGTAGCTGTACCTGTACAACTTGGCCGGCTGTCCGGATACGGAAGGTTGCGTGCTTGAGTCTCCTGACACCGTCACCACATGGGAAGCGATGTACAACTTGTTTCCGTCCCACAGCGTGTCCGCCAGCGTATTGCCGCGGCTATCGTTGAGGACGCCGGTGTCCACCCATGTTTTTGAGGTCCGGTCCAGCCGGAAGATATGCCACCCGCTACCTGTGGTCCACATGTCTGCCCACCAGGTACCGTCGTTCCACCACAGCTTGCTTTGCGGCTTGTCAGCGGTGGGAGGGTTGCTCACTCCTGAATAGCTGATGCTTTGGTAGCCATAATTCTCGGCGGCCCGGGCACTGTCGATTCCGGCGATAAGCGTTAATAACAGGGCGACTGCCAGGGCCAGGGAGGAAGCAACGGAGGCAGGCGTTTTAGCTCTGGACATCTTGGGGTTTTCCTTAGGCGCAGGTTCATGGACATTTCCCTTGGCACCCCAGCCGTGCCGGACATTCGCGGGCGAACGTCGAGATTAGGGACAACGTAGTCCGCGCCTTCCAGATGGGGCAATGGGGTCTTTGCCGGCCGCATTTGATAGGGAGATGCGGGGATTCAGCCACTCTTCGCGGAGCTCCAGCAAGACGGAAGTCCCGGCCTTCCTGCCTCCTGTTTTCCACATAGCCCGTCCGGCTGCTGCCGGGCTGCAGCAGCATCCGGCTAGCCTTGAGTCAAGCGCGAATCGCCTATCGGGTCCATATGCACTAAGATATTGAAGTCTGTGCTGCGTCCTGCCCCCGTTCCGGTGGCAAGGCATTGCACGGAATCGCAAATGAACCTCCTGTTACGGAAATGCCGTAACCGCTTAGCCCAAAGGAGGTGGGTTCACATATGCGTCCTTACGAATTGATGGTAATCATCGACCCCGAGGTCGAAGAGCGTACCGTTGAGCCGTCGCTTCAGAAGTTCCTGAACGTCATCACCAACGATGGTGGAACCATCGAAAAGGTTGACATCTGGGGCCGTCGTCGTCTGGCTTACGAGATCAAGAAGAAGTCCGAAGGTATCTACGCCGTGGTGAACTTCACCGCCAAGCCGGAGACCGCCAAGGAACTTGACCGCCAGCTGTCTCTTAACGAGACCATCATGCGCACCAAGATCACCCGCCCCGAAGAGCAGAAGGTTGTTGCTGAGTAATTCAGCCGGCTTCATTCTTCACCCCGCAGGAAACGCACTCTTCACCCAGGATCGAACAAGGAGGCAGTAGATGGCAGGCGAGACCACCATTACGGTCATCGGTAACCTCACCAATGACCCGGAATTGCGGTTCACACCGTCCGGTTCGGCAGTAGCGAACTTCACCATCGCTTCCACCCCCCGCACCTTTGATCGCCAGTCCAACGAGTGGAAGGACGGGGAGACCCTGTTCCTCCGCGCCGCTGTGTGGCGTGAAGCAGCCGAGAACGTTGCCGAGTCCCTGACAAAGGGAATGCGCGTCATCGTGACCGGCCGCCTGAAGAGCCGCTCCTACGAAACAAAAGAAGGCGAAAAGCGCACCGTTATCGAGCTTGAGGTCGATGAAATCGGCCCCAGCCTGCGCTACGCCAACGCCAAGGTCAACCGCACCCAGCGCTCCGGCGGACAGGGTGGCGGCGGCTTCGGCGGTGGCAACAGCGGCGGTGGCTTCGGCGGCGGCAACTCTGGTGGAAACCAGGGCGGCAACTCCGGCGGAGGCTGGGGCGGCGGCAACCAGCAGGCTGCGCAGGACGATCCCTGGGCCACGCCCGGTGTGTCCAACGCAGGCGGCTGGGGCAACGGCCCCGATTCCGAACCTCCCTTCTAAAACCCAAACAACGGCCCGGCGCCGGGACTGCCTGGGTGCACAACGCACCCAAAGCAGCTGCCGCCGTCGGACCACCACCATCCCGTGGATCAATATCCACGGGCTCCCTAGAATAGGAGCTCCACGATGGCTAAGGCTGAACTCCGTAAGCCCAAACCAAAGTCCAACCCCTTGAAGGCCGCTGACATCACTGTCATCGACTACAAGGACGTAGCATTGCTGCGCAAGTTCATCTCCGACCGCGGCAAGATCCGCGCCCGTCGCGTCACTGGCGTCACGGTGCAGGAACAGCGCAAGATCGCCCAGGCAATCAAGAACGCCCGCGAAGTTGCTCTGCTGCCTTACTCGGGCGCTGGCCGCGGCTAAGGAAGGGATTAACTAACATGGCAAAGCTCATTCTGACCCACGAAGTAACCGGTCTCGGTGCTGCTGGCGATGTTGTCGAGGTCAAGGACGGTTACGCACGTAACTACCTGCTGCCCCGCAACTTCGCCCTGACCTGGTCCAAGGGTGGCGAGAAGCAGGTTGAGTCCATCAAGGCTGCCCGCGCCGCCCGCGAGCACGCTTCCTTGGAAGATGCTCAGAAGCAGGCCGCTGCTCTGTCCGCCAAGCCGGTCAAGCTGGTCGTCAAGGCCGGCGAGTCCGGCCGCCTGTTTGGCACCGTCAAGCAGGGCGATGTCGCCGACGCTGTTGAGGCCGCTGGCCTTGGCAAGATCGACAAGCGCAAGGTTGAACTGCCCGCACACATCAAGTCGGTTGGTTCCTACCAGGCCAACGTCCGCCTCCACGCTGACGTTGCCGCTGTGATCGAACTCGACGTGGTGGCAGGAAAGTAATTTCCCACCCCACGTCAGGACCCCCGTCGCCGGATTCCGGCGGCGGGGGTCTTTCGCTTTGGCGGTGGTAGCCTGCTCCGGTGAACCCGACACCGCGCAGCCGTCCTTTCCACCAGGTGGATGTATTCGCCAGCCAGCCCTACCGCGGCAACCCGCTCGCCGTCGTCCTTGATGCCCAGGGCCTGGATGCCGCGGCCATGCAGCACTTCGCCAACTGGACCAACCTTTCGGAAACCACCTTCCTGCTGCCGCCCGAGGATCCCCGGGCTGATTACAAGGTCCGGATCTTCACGGGCTCTGAGGAGTTCCCGTTCGCGGGCCACCCCACGCTGGGCTCGGCCCATACCTGGCTGGAAGCCGGGGGCGTACCCAAGGCGGACGGCTACGTGGTGCAGGAGTGCGCTGCCGGGCTGGTCCGGGTAAGGCTCGACGGCGGGAGGCTGGCCTTCGCGGCACCACCCCTGACGCGCTTCGGCCCCGTGGAAGCGCCGGTCCGCCGGCAGTTGGCGGCAGCACTGCGATTGCGCGTGGATGATGTCCTCGACGCGGCCTGGCTGGTGAACGGTCCGGAATGGATCGGCGTCCTGCTGGGGTCGGCAGAACAGGTGCTGGCCCTGGAACCGGACCAAGCTGCCATGGGCGACCTCAAGGTTGGCGTAATCGGGCCCCACGCACCGGGCGCCGGTACCGACTTTGAGGTCCGCACGTTCCTGCCGGGTGACGCCATGGTGGAGGACCCGGTCACGGGCAGTTTGAATGCTGGAGCCGCTCAGTGGCTGATTGGAAGCGGGCGCGCGCCGGAGCAATACCTGGCTTCGCAGGGGACCGTCCTGGGCCGGGCGGGGCGGATCCATGTCGGCGCCGGGGACGGGGAGATCTGGGTGGGCGGCGATTCCACCACCTGCATCAAAGGGAGCGTTCTGCTCTAAGCCGGGGCTCCGGCCGGGTCTGGTTGCGTACTAAATGCCTTGATCCGGGCGCCCGATACTCCGGGAATACTTCCGTGCTGCCCGCAGTTCATTGGTATAGATGCAAACGCATGTAGAATCAGAATGAACGAGCACCAGGAGAACGCCATGGAAACCCGCCGCATCACCGTCCTTTCTGCCGGGCTCGGCGTACCCTCATCCAGCCGGCTGCTGGCAGACCAGCTCGCCGCAGCCGCCGAGCGGCAGCTAAAGGCAGGCGGCTATGACGTGGCAGTGGATGTTGTGGAACTCCGCGACCTGGCCGTGGACATCGCCAACAACTTCGTTACCGGTTACGCCGCACCACGCTTGGCGGAAGTTATTGCCGGAGTGGAGGCGTCGGACGGAATCATCGCGGTCTCCCCGGTCTTCAGCGCCTCCTACAGCGGGCTTTTCAAGTCCTTCATCGATGTCCTGGACCCGAAGTCACTGGACGGCAAGGCAGTCCTGCTGGGCGCTACCGGCGGCACGGACCGGCACCAGATGGTGCTGGACTATGCCCTGAGGCCGCTCTTCAGCTACCTCCGCACGCGCATGGCTGCAACCGGCGTCTTTGCGGGGCCCCAGGACTGGGGAACCGCAGAAGAGGGTGGTGGATCACTCGCGGACCGCATCGAGCGCGCGGCGGGTGAGTTCACCCGGCTGCTTGAGGGGCCGCAGCCGGGCCGGAAGCCCGCTCCGCTGGAGTCCCTGCCGTTCGAGCAGCTGCTGGCGGGTATCGCAGGGCCCCGCTAGTCCTCCACCTGCTAGTCGTCCAGCAGCGCGATGAACTCCCGTGCCTGGGTGAGGGAGATGTCGGAGTGGCGGGTCAATGCGTTGGCCGCCGCCTCCGTGTCGCCGCTCCGGGCCAGGGTACGGATCCTGCCGTAAATCTCATCGTTGAGCATGTTGCTGCTCACCTCGCGCGTGACGTCGCCCTTGCTGGCGATGGCCCGGTAGCGGTAGGGGAACCGCTGCGGCTCGTCGTCGTCGTCGTCCTCCTCCTGGACGGACTGTGGCGGCTCGTGGCGCCGATAAGGCTGGGGGTGGGCCGCCAGGGCGCCTACGGCGTCGCGTGAGGCCCTCAGCCCCTCTCCGGTGATCTCGTAATACAGTTTGATGGCGGCCATGGCCTGGCCCTGCGCGATCAATGCGTAAAGCCGCCGGTGTTCCTCTTCCGACAACCGGTCCGCCGCTGCCCTGGCCAGCTCCTGTGATGTGGCGGCAGGTTGCGCCGGTGTGGAAGGGTGTGCGGCCTTGCGCTTTCGGCTGGCGCGGTACGCCACCGTCACCCCCGCAACCACCGCGAGCAGGATAAGGACCGGGACCACAAGGGATTCCATTTTCACGAGCCGTTCTGTGTACTTCCTGGCCCTCGCCAGGTGCGGTTGCTTTGCTGGCCATCAGCCCAGCCATTGCCTGCTGCCGGGTGTGCGGCTGCATGTGCTGGCTACCAAGAATCTTAATCCAGATACTGGTTATCCACAGCAATATTCACCGGTGCGCATACAGCCCGGGGTCCTGCCCGTCAAACTCCCCAAGCGGAATATGAGCAAGCCCACGGCATTGTCCTGCCTGACTGTGGAGCCACCCTCCTGCCCGCTCCCCGGCGCCGCGCCCCCAAGGGGCCTGTGGATGAAATTCCCCGGAAGAAATATTTACTCCACATGCCATTGGATGCGTTTCCGCAGGTCAGAGCGCTGCGGGAGGGTAAAAAACTTTTATATCCACAGGCTTCCCCACAGGCTGTGCACAAGCTATGCCGCTTACTGCACAGGTTATCCACAACCTTGCGGGCATGCTGGCTTTGCTGCCGGGACCCCGGCGGTTAGCGTAGCGGGGTACCTGTTCTTCGCGGCCGAAACAGGGCCTCTCCTGCTTCGGCGCGGGACCCAGTCGGCCGCTTCCCACGTGTAGCTGTGGAAAAGCTGTGGATACTGGGGATAACTCCAGGCGGGGGCTGTTAGGGAACGCTTGCGGCGCTCAATTGTCAGAGCCCGAGGGTAGAACTGGACACGTAGCGGGAGCCGGATTGCCGGAGGCCGCGAGCAGGACGGAACACCGGACGCACGCCCGGTACAAATGGAGGACGGCAGCTTTGTCAATCGCGCATCTGGACCCTGTCGAGGCAACCCGTGGATCGGACGCCAGCAGGAAGCCCCCGCAGGACATCGCTGCCGAACAGTCCGTACTGGGCGGCATGATGCTTTCCAAGGACGCGATCGCCGATGTTGTGGAGATCCTCCGCGGCCAGGACTTTTACCGGCCCGCCCATGAGACCATCTACGAAGCCATCATCGACCTGTACGGCCGCGGCGAACCCGCGGATGCTGTCACCGTCTCGGACGAGTTGACCAAGCGCGCTGAAATCAACAGGATCGGTGGCCCCGCCTACCTGCACGAGCTGATCCAGACCGTCCCCACTGCTGCCAATGCCGGCTACTATGCCGAGATCGTGGCCGAACGTGCGGTGCTCCGCCGGTTGGTGAACGCCGGCACCAAGATCGTGCAGTTGGGCTACGGTTCGGACGGCGAGGTAGAGGACCTGGTCAACCAGGCGCAGGCAGAGGTTTATGCCGTAGCCGAGCGCCGCACCGCAGAGGACTATGTGGTGCTGAAGGACGTCATGGAGTCTACGGTGGACGAGATCGAGGCCTCGGGCCACCGCGGTGAAGGGATGGTTGGCGTCCCCACCGGTTTCTACGAACTCGACGAACTGACCCATGGACTCCACCCGGGCCAGATGATCGTCATCGCTGCCCGCCCCGCCGTCGGCAAGTCGACCTTCGCCCTGGACTTCGCCCGTTCCGCAGCCATCAAGCACAACCTGGCCACTGTCATGTTCTCCCTGGAAATGGGCCGGAACGAGATCGCCATGCGCCTGCTGTCGGCCGAGGCCACCATCAGCCTCCAGGATCTCCGCAAGGGAACCATCAAGGACGAGCAGTGGTCCAAGATCGCTACCACCATGGGACGTATGAACGAGGCGCCGCTGTTCATTGACGACAGCCCCAACATGTCCCTGATGGAGATCCGCGCCAAGTGCCGCCGCCTTAAGCAGCAGCACGACCTCAAGCTCGTGGTCCTGGACTACCTCCAGCTCATGAGCTCGGGCAAGAAGGTGGAGTCCCGCCAGCAGGAAGTCTCGGAGTTCTCACGTGCACTGAAGCTTTTGGCCAAAGAACTCCAGGTCCCCGTGATCGCGCTGTCCCAGCTGAACCGTGGATCGGAACAGCGCCAGGACAAGCGGCCCATGGTCTCGGACCTCCGTGAGTCCGGCTCCATCGAGCAGGACGCCGACATGGTCATCCTGCTCCACCGCGAGGACGTCTACGACAAGGAGTCCCCACGCGCGGGCGAGGCCGACATCCTGGTGGCCAAGCACCGTAATGGTCCCACCAAGGACATCGTGGTGGCGTTCCAGGGCCATTACTCACGGTTCGCCAACATGGCCGGCGACGCCGGTGGCGGCGGTGGCTTCTAGGAGCCCTGCGCCAGCAGATGGTTGGGCAGCCGGTTCCCGGGCGCCGTACCCCGGATCTCCAGGAGTTCGCGGGCGTGGGCGTGGAGCCGTTTGTCTTCGTCGCTGACCGGCACCCAGGCGGGGACGGGCACTGACGTGCCTTCGTCGTCGCGCGCCACCATAACGGTGAGGCAGTAGGTGGTGAGGTTCAGCTCCCTGCCCTTGGGATCGCCGGAGCGGACGTGGACGGCGATGTGCATGCCCTTGGTCCCGGTGTACACCAGCCGGGCTTCCACCTCCACCACATGGCCGATGAGCAGCGGGCGGTAGAAGCGCACGCCCCCGGAGAACACCGCCACGGTGTCCCGGCCGCAGTAGCGTGAGGCACAGACGTAGGCGGCCTCGTCGATCCACTTCATGACGATGCCGCCGTGGACCTTGCCGCCCCAGTTCACGTCGGTGGGGGCCGCCATGAACCGCAGCGTCACCCGTTCGGCCGTGCCGGAGTCGGTATATTCCTGCCGGTTCATGGCTTCCACGATCTGCTCGCGGACCTTGATCCTGGCCAGCGCATGGTCGCGCTGCTCGATCTCCTCCGGAGTGACGGGCTCGAACTGCTGTACCGGAACGGGCTTGCCGTCCGCTCCCACGGCCACGAAGATCACCATGCACGTGCTGCGCATCGTGGCCGGACCGCCCTTCGGGTCGCCCGAGGAGACAACGGTACGGATGTGCATGGATGACCGCCCGGTGTAGACGATGGTGGCCTCCACCTCCACCATGTCCCCGCTGTTGACCGGATCGGCGAAGTGGATGTTGCCCACGTAGGCGGTCACGCAGTAGGACTTGGCCCATCCCACCGCTGCGGCATACGCCGCCTTGTCCACCCATTCAAGGACCGTGCCGGCATCCACCGATCCGCTGTGGCCCACGTCGGTGGGGGCGGCGAGGAAGCGGAGGGTCACGGAGTTGGGGCAGCCGGTCTCAGTCATGGTGCGATCTTACTGACGGCCCTGGTTACCGGCCGGTTGGGACCGCAACAAACTGCCCCCCGCATTAACCACAGCGGCGGCTACGCACCTGGGTGCGCAGCCGCCGTCCGGCAGTGGTGCTTCCGTTCAGGCCGGACTAGGCCAGGGCCGCAAGTTTGGAGTTGCTGCGGGCGAACAGCGCGCGGTCTATGGAGAAGCGGCCGGCACCGGTGAGGGCCAGCGCGAACGATGCCGCGGCCAGGAGCAGGACAAGCTCATACCCTCCGTTTGCGGCAAAGATGCCTGCAGGGGCATGAACCAGGAAGAGGGCGCCGAGCATGTCCAGGACAAGGAGTGCGGCCACCACGCGGGTGAGGATGCCCAGGATCAAGGCAACCCCGCCGGCCAGTTCAAGGACGGCGATGGAGGGAGCCATGAGTTCTGCGGCGGGAACGCCCATTTTGGCGAAGGAAGCCTGGGTGCCGGCAATGGTCCATTCGTTGAACTTCTGCCATCCATGGGCTGCGAAGAGGAAGCCGAGGATCAGGCGGAGGGCGGTGAGGGCTGCGGTGGTCAATCGTGGCTGGGTCATGGCTCCACCCTTCCGGACAATTGGTTGAACTGTCAACTAAAGGTGGGGAGGTGTGGTGTTTCTCATGCCCGTCCGCGTCCTGTCGGTGCACCCGGTTAGGCTGTCACCGTGCCCCAAAAATCCGCCCCGGCAACCACGGCCGCCACCCGCGGTCCGGCCCGGGAGATACTCCGCCTCGCCGTCCCTGCCTTCGGGGCGCTGGTGGCCGAACCCCTCTTCCTGCTGGCGGACTCCGCCATCGTGGGGCATCTGGGTGTTGCCCAGCTGGCGGGGGTGGGGCTGGCCTCGGCCGTGCTGCAGACCGCCGTCGGGCTCATGGTCTTCCTGGCGTACTCCACCACTCCGGCTGTTGCCCGCGCCATTGGTGACGGGCAGTTGGGCAAGGCCCTGGCGGCAGGGCGCGACGGCGTATGGCTGGCGTTGATCCTGGGCGTGCTCCTCGCCGTGGCCGGCTTTGGCGCCGCAGAGCCGCTGATTGACCTCCTGGGCGCCGAGGGCAGCGTCCGGACCTTCGCCGTCGACTACTTCCGTTGGTCCATGCCCGGGCTTGTGGCCATGCTGTTGATCTTCGCCGGCACCGGCGTGCTGCGCGGACTGCAGGACACCCGTACCCCGCTGGTGGTGGCCACCGCTGGATTTGGCGTCAACATCGTCCTGAACCTCTGGCTTGTCTACGGACTTGGCTTGTCCGTGGTGGGCTCCGCGGTGGGGACCAGCCTTGCCCAATGGGCCATGGCACTGGTCTACCTGGTGATGGTCCGCCGGAACGCGGTCCGGCACGGCGTAACGCTGCTGCCCAGCTGGCGGGGAATCCGCAGCATGACCCGGGTGGGGTCCTGGCTCATGCTGCGCACACTCAGCCTGCGCGCCGCGATCCTGGCCACCGTGCTGGTTGCCACCGCCCAAGGCGAGGTGAATCTCGCAGCCCACCAGCTGGCCATGACCATCTTTTCCTTCCTGGCGTTCGCGCTGGATGCCCTGGCCATCGCTGCCCAGGCGCTTATTGGAAAGGAGCTGGGCGCATCCAACGCGGCCAGGGCCCGGCTGCTGACCGGAACCATGATCCGCTGGGGCGCTGGCTTCGGCGTGGTAACCGGCCTGCTGCTGGCCGCGGCGGCACCATGGGCCGGGGCGCTGTTTACCCCTGACCACCAGGTGCAGCAGGTGCTTACCGTGGCACTCTGGGTCCTGGCCGCGGGGCAGCCCATCGCCGGTTACGTCTTTGTCCTGGATGGTGTGCTGATCGGTGCGGGGGACGCGCGCTACCTCGCCCTCGCGGGACTGGTAAACCTACTGGTCTACGTGCCTCTGCTGGCATGGGTTGCGCTGTCCGGCGCCCATGGCGCCTCCGGGCTCGGCTGGCTCTGGGTGGCCTTCGCGCTGGGGTACATGGCGGCGCGCGCAGTCACCCTGGGCCTGCGTTCGCGCTCCGACCGCTGGATGGTGCTCGGCTCCGCCTGAGGCGGTCCCGGTTAGACCTCCCAGCCGCCGCCACTAAACTGGACCGGTGACGCAACCATCCACCCCCGCGGGCGCTGCTCCCGGAACCGCCCCCCGTAACGACCTCTGGAAGCCGGTCCTGCTCCGTTCGGCTGCTGCGCTGGTGTTTGGCGCCGTGACGGTCTTCTGGACTTCTCCTTCCGTCGAGGTCATGGGCTGGGCCGGGGGACTCTACCTCCTGGCCGCAGGGGTGGTATCCCTGCGGACCGTCCCCGCAGCGGGCTTCGCCCAGAACTCTGCCCCCGGCAAGCTGCTCTCCGCCGGCGGCGCAGTCCTGGCCGGGGCCGGCTTTGCCGTACTGCTCCTGCACAGCGACCTGTTGTTCGGCGTGGTCGCCGCCCTGGGGCTGGGCGTGGCCGGCATCCTCGAGCTCGCCTGCGGCCTGCAGCACAAGGGCCGCCACGTACTCGCAAGGGACTGGATTGCCTCGGGGGTCATCAGCATCGGAACGGCGGTGCTGCTGCCGTTCTTCATCAACCTTGGCGCCCACGCGCTGCTGGGTGTAGCCGGTGGCGGAGCCATTATCTCCGGCGTCCTGTGGGTACTTTCCGGGCTGACCCTGCGGCACGATGCCCGCGCCGGGGCAGGAAGGCCGTAAACTAGGGGGAGCGCCTTCTACTTTCTGTAGAAAATGGGTGCGACACCGCAAACGTAAACCAGGCCGGCCGCGCGCCGCCTGCAGGGAGGAATCACTGTGGCTGACCAGCATCAAGGAAAACCGCGCAAGCTGCGGACCTCGGTGAAGGGTCCCCTGATGTTCTCCGCATTCTGGGCCGTCGTCGCCTTCGTTGCGGTGCTGATCTTCGCCTCCGGGGGGAGCGCACGCGCACCCCGCTTCGACCTCGCTTTCACCGCAGCCGGCATCGCCTTTATCGCCACCCTGGTGGTCGCCGCGATGCTGTCCATGAGCTACAAGGAGAACGCGGAACACCTGGGCAAGGGCTCGGGCGTGAACTTGAGCTCCGCGCCCAAAGCCCCCCACGGAGGCTCCAGCCACGGCTTTGGTGCTCCCGGCAGCCAGAACCCGCCGGTCCCCGGCGAAGATACGGACGGCACGCCCCGCTAACCTGCCGCGGCCTGCCTGGCGCGGTAGGCGGCAACATGGGCCCGGTTGGCGCAGTTGCCCGTATCGCAGTACCGCTTGGACCGGTTGCGGCTCAGGTCCAGCACGCCGGCGTCGCAGTCCTCCGACTCGCAGATGCGCAGCCGGTCCATTTCCTTGCTGCGGATGACGTCAGCCAGGGCCATGGCTGCCTCAGTGCTCATCCGGTCCGCCAGCGGCGCCTCCGGTGCAGTGGCATGCAGGTGCCAGTCCCACCCGTCGTGCTTCATCAGCTGGGGCAGGGCATTCGCGTCACGCAGCAGCCGGTTGACCGTGGCTACGGCGGCGTCCTCATCCGCCGTCCATACGGCGGCCAGTTCGCGGCGCAGCTTCAGCACGCTCTGCAGTTCCGCGGCATCCCGGGTCCGGGCTCCGGAAAATCCTTCCGCGTCCAGGAAGCTGTCCAGGTCGGCAACGGAGGCCAGTCCTTCGCGGCCGTTTGCGGAGGTGTTGATGAGGTTCACCACCGTGCGCAGCGCCACCTCCGTGTCAGGGGCGAAAACCATGTTGACTCCTTACAGCGCCGAAGCGTAGTGTCATGAGCATTACCCCACTTTACTCCTGACAGGAGGCGACGTTGCCTGCCGCCAACAAGCACCACCCCACTTCGGAACTGCCCGCCACGCGGACCGGCTTCCTTGCGTCCGGGCTCGGCATCGCGTTGTTCTCCTCGGCCGTCTTCGGCCTGTCCGGATCATTTGCCAAGTCGCTGCTGGAGACCGGATGGTCCCCGGGCGCGGCCGTCACCGCCCGCCTCACAGGCGCTGCCCTGATCCTCGCCCTGCCCGCAGTGTCCGCATTGAGGGGCCGCTGGCACCAGTTGCTGGACAACTGGCTCACTATCGTGCTGTTCGGCCTCATCGGCGTGGCGGCCTGCCAGTTGTTCTACTTCAATGCAGTGGCACGCCTGTCCGTCGGAGTCGCGCTCCTGCTGGAGTATCTGGCCCCGGTCATCATCGTCCTTTGGCTCTGGGCCGCCAGCCGCCGTCGCCCACGGGTGTTGACCGCCGGCGGGACGCTGCTGTCCCTGGCCGGACTGGTGCTGGTCCTGGACCTCACCGGCGCCGTGAAGGTGGATCTGGTCGGCGTCCTCTGGGGCATGGCTGCCGCGGTTTGCCTGGCCATCTACTTCTTCATCACGGCCAAGGAAAACGACACCCTGCCGCCTATCGTGCTGGCTTCCGGCGGACTCATGGTGGGTGCTGCAGTCATGTGGCTTGCGGCCGCCACGGGACTGCTGCCGATGGCCTTCACCACCGCGGACACCAAACTGGGACCGTGGACCACGCCCTGGTGGGTGTCGCTTGCGGGGCTGGTGGTGCTGGCAACCGTGCTGGCCTACACCTCGGGCATCATGGCGGCAAGGGCGCTCGGCTCCAAGGTGGCATCCTTCGTGTCCCTCACCGAGGTCCTTTTTGCCGTGCTGTGGGCATGGCTGCTGCTCGGTGAACTTCCGGGCCCTGTCCAGCTCCTGGGCGGCGTCCTCATTGTCGGCGGCGTTATCCTGGTCAGGCTCGACGAGCTGCGCGCATCCGGGGCCGGCAACGGCAGGCTGCCGGCCTCACCGCTGGAACACGCGAACGACGTCGAACCAGTCCCTTAACCGCGCCCGCCGCCGTCGTACGCAGAAAAAGTGGTATGCCAACAAAAAGGGCAGGGACACCGCGTGGTGTCCCTGCCCCGCCAGTATGTGGCGGTAAGCCTAGTGAGAGGCCTGGCTCTGCTCTTCGGCGTTGCGCTTGGCCTGCGCGCCGGCTTCCTTCAGTGCCTCGGCAACCTTGGTGAGCATGGCGGTGTGCGTACCGGACCACTCGTTGCGGAACTTGGTGGCGTCCGGGCCTTCCCAGTTGGTGCTGCTCAGAACCTTGGTGAGAGTGGACTTCTGCGTCTCGATCTCGGACGCCCCTGCCTGAAGCTTGCTGCCGAGCTGGCGAAGCTGCTCAACGTCTGCACCCCAAATAGCCATCAGTTTCTCCTTGTTAGGTCGTGGATCCGAACCAGATCGGCATCCCCAGCGGCCCCCCGGCTCATCCGGAAGATCCATTGCCTAAAACCTATCCCGGCCCCCAAACAGTGTCGATGGGCAGCCCTGCCCATGCCGGGCTCCCCATGGACGCCGGGTGGAGACCATGAAAAAGGGGTCGATCCCAGGCGTTGGAAGAGCCTAGCATGGCGTTATGTGCCGGAATATCCGAACCCTCCACAACTTCGAGCCGCACGCCACGTCTGTTAGCGGCCATGAAAAACTGCCCATAGGCGGCCACGAAAGTGCCCGCTGGCGGCCAGCAGAACTGCCGGCCGGTGGCCATGAGATCTGCCCACTTCCTTACTTGTTCCTGCCGCGTCTTTAAGCGGTGGGGGCCTCTCCCTGCGGTTTGATGACGGTGTCTAAGCGCACCAAAAGCGAACCAGGAAGAG
>NZ_JBHDJA010000015.1:0-118355 GCF_041877125.1 Arthrobacter sp. E44 | reverse complement strand
GGGGGGGGGGGGGGGGGGGGGGGGGGGGGGGGGGGGGGGGGGGGGGGGGGGGGGGGGGGGGGGGGGGGGGGGGGGGGGGGGGGGGGGGGGGGGGGGGGGGGGGGGGGGGGGGGGGGGGGGGGAACCCCCCCCCCCCCCCCCCCCCCGCCGTCGTGCGTTCTCCATCGCTGTAATCCTGCTCTCACCGGGGTAATGCGGGGCCCTGTTAAGGTTTGAAGTGGCGTCCTCGGGTAAGTTGTACATGGTGAAATAGACCGAATTTTTCACAACCAAGCCGACCCACAGGGAGACGCCCGCGCATGTCCAAGATTATCTACACCCACACCGACGAAGCGCCGATGCTGGCTACCTATTCGTTCCTGCCCATCATCGAGGCATTCGCTTCGACTGCAGGTGTGGAGGTGGAGACCCGCGACATTTCGCTCGCCGGCCGCATCATCGCCGTCTTCGGTGACTACCTGACCCCCGAGCAGCAGATCGGTGACGCCCTTGCTGAACTCGGTGAGCTGGCGAAGACGCCGGAAGCCAACATCATCAAGCTGCCCAACATCAGCGCCTCCATCCCGCAGCTGAAGGCCGCCATTGCAGAGCTGCAGGGCCAGGGCTACGCACTGCCGGACTACCCGGACAACCCGTCTTCGGATGAGGAAACTGCCATCCGCTCGCGCTACGACAAGATCAAGGGCTCCGCCGTGAACCCGGTCCTGCGTGAAGGCAACTCGGACCGCCGTGCACCGCTGTCCGTCAAGAACTACGCCCGCCAGAACCCGCACTCCATGGGTGCCTGGACCCCGGACTCCAAGACCAACGTGGCCACGATGGGCCAGGACGACTTCCGCTCCAACGAGAAGTCCGTAGTCATCGAGAATGAGGGCACCATCTCCATCCAGCTGGTCCGCGAGGACGGCTCCGTCAAGGTCCTGAAGAAGGCCTTCCCGGTCCTGGCCGGCGAGGTCATCGACGGCACGGTCATGCGCGCTGCCGCCCTGGACGAGTTCCTGAAGGCCCAGGTGGCCCGCGCCAAGGAAGAAGGCGTGCTGTTCTCAGCCCACCTGAAGGCCACCATGATGAAGGTCTCCGACCCCATCATCTTCGGCCACGTGGTGAAGGCCTACTTCTCCGAACTGTTCGCGACCTACGGCAAGCAGCTCTCCGCCGCCGGCATCAGCCCCAACAACGGCCTTGCCGCCATCCTGAGCAGCCTCGAGGACCTGCCCGCGGATGTCCGCGAAGGCGTCCAGAACCTGATCAAGAAGGGCCTCGAAGACGGCCCCGCCCTGGCCATGGTGGACTCGGACAAGGGCATCACCACCCTGAACGTCCCCAGCGACGTCATCGTGGACGCCTCCATGCCTGCCATGATCCGCAGCTCCGGCCACATGTGGGGCCCGGACGGCAAGGAAGCCGACACCCTGGCTGTCCTGCCGGACAGCTCCTACGCCGGCATCTACCAGGTGGTTATCGACGACTGCCGCGCCAACGGCGCCTACGATCCCACCACGATGGGCACGGTGCCCAACGTTGGCCTCATGGCGCAGGCAGCCGAGGAATACGGCAGCCACGACAAGACCTTCGAAATCCAGGAAGCCGGCAAGGTGCAGGTGGTGGACGGCTCCGGCAACGTCCTGATCGAACACGAAGTTTCCGAGGGCGACATCTGGCGCGCCTGCCAGACCAAGGACCTCCCCATCCGCGACTGGGTGAAGCTGGCCGTCACCCGGGCACGCGCCTCCCAGACCCCCGCCGTGTTCTGGCTGGACGAGGACCGCGCCCACGACGCCAACCTCATCACCAAGGTCAACGAGTACCTAAAGGAGCACGACACCGAGGGCCTGGACATCCAGATCATGGCCCCCGTCAAGGCCATCGCCTTCACCCTGGAGCGTATCCGGAAGGGCGAGGACACCATCTCCGTCACGGGCAACGTGCTCCGCGACTACCTCACGGACCTGTTCCCCATCCTGGAACTGGGCACCAGCGCCAAGATGCTCTCCGTTGTTCCGCTGATGAACGGCGGCGGGCTGTTCGAGACCGGTGCAGGCGGCTCCGCCCCCAAGCACGTCCAGCAGCTGCTGAAGGAAAACCACCTCCGCTGGGACAGCCTGGGCGAGTTCTTGGCCCTGGCCGTCAGCTTCGAGCACCTGGCCACCACCACGGGCAACGCCCGCGCCCAGGTCCTGGCCGACACCCTGGACCGCGCCACCGGCACGTTCCTGCTGGAGAACAAGTCCCCGAGCCGCCGCGCGGGCGAGCTGGACAACCGAGGCAGCCACTACTTCCTGGCCCGCTACTGGGCTGAAGAGCTGGCCAAGCAGACGGACGACGCCGAGCTGGCCGCCGCGTTCAGCACGGTCGCCAGTGAGCTTTCCTCCAAGGAGGAAACCATCGTGGGCGAGCTGGCCGAGGTCCAGGGCTCACCCGTGGACATCGGAGGCTACTACCACCCGGAGGACGCCAAGGCTTCCGCAGTTATGCGTCCTTCCGCCACCCTTAACAAGGTCATCGCCAGCCTGAGCTAGCGGCGGGCTGCTGCAGCAGCTGTGGTGAGAAAGAAGCGGGGCTCCGGATAATCTTCCGGAGCCCCGCTTTTTTGTATATCGGTACGTTGAGCGCAGGCTCAGTTCTTGCCTTTGCCTTTGTCGTTGTTGTTTTTGCCGGAGGCCGGGCCGTTGCTGCCCGAACTGCCTTGGGCTGGTGCCGGCGCAGGAGCCGGCTGGACTGGGGCGGGCGCGGCGCTTTGCGCTGCCTGTTCAGCAGCGATGCGAGCATCTTCGGATGCCTTCGCAGCCGCCGCTTTCTGGGCCGCGAGGATGTCGTTGAGGTCTGCGCGGACAGCGGTAGCCACCGTGGTGATGCTGCGGCGCCGCTCCTCGGAAACCTGGCCCTTTGCCTGGGCCGCCGAGAGGTCCGCCTCAAGACCCGCGAGTGCCTGCAGTGCGGACTCGGGATTGTTCTGGGACGACGCCTGGGTCACTTCCAGGACCCGAGCCTGGAGTTGGGTGGCGGCTTCGCGCTGCAGACCGTTCCCGGGAGCCGCGCACGCGCTAAGGAAGCCCGCCGCGACCAGTGCCGCTGAGCACGCCAGCAACAGCCGGTTCGGAGGTGCCTGCAGCAGGGTCACGGTTCCACGCTCTTTTGAAGTTCCTGGAGATGGTCACCCAGGACGCCGGTCACCGTGGGGTAGGGCACGACGTCGGCCGGTCGGGCGGAAATGCTCATCATCACCGTTGCGGCGGCCGCGGCGATCACCAGGATACCGAGTACGACGGCCAGCCAGATGCGCTGCGTCCGGGACAAGCGCGGCTTCCTGGAGGCCTTGGCGGCGGCTGGGCTGGTTGCCGCCGCACCGGAAGCAGACGGTGTCGTGGCTTGCGGGGCGGGGGTCCGCTCAGACGGCTGCGAGGATGAGCGGGGAGAAATAGCCCCGGTGGCCCCTGCCGCCTCCCGGACTTCGTCCACTGATTCTTCGGCAGTGATGGTGGGCGGGTGGAAGGGCATCGCGGGAAGCACCCGGGTGGTTTCGGGGGCCAGTTCTCCGGGCGTTGACGCCGGGGAAACCAGGGCCTGGCGCAGCGCCGTCTCAATGTCCGCAGCCGTCGGCCGCTCCAGCGGCTCGATGGCCGTCATGGAACGGATGAGGTCTGCCCATTCGGCGGGGACGTCGTCGGGGATCTCCGGAGCGCGGTGAAGCCGGACAACAGCTGATTCCACGGCACTGCCCGGGTACTCCACCGTGCCCTTGATGCACTCCAGCAGCACCAGGCCAAGGGAATAGATGTCCGTGGCCGATGAGAGGGGTTTGCCGAGGGCCTGCTCGGGGCTGAGGTAGGCAGCCGTGCCCACCATGGTGCCCGTGGCCGTGAGTCGGGTGGAATCGACGATCCTGGCGATGCCGAAGTCCGTGAGTTTGGGCCGCAGCGGCTCGCCCGGCCGGATCTGCACCAGGAGGATGTTGCCCGGCTTGATGTCGCGGTGGATGATGCCGAGGCCGTGGACGTAAGCCAGGGCGTCGGCGATCCCTGCACCGATCACTGACAGCTCTTCATAGGGCACGCGGCTGTGGCGAATACGGCTGCGCAGGTCCTGGCCCTCCACGAGTTCCATGGTGAGGAAGGGACGGGGTTCATCCGGAAGGCGGTCATCGATGCTGGCGTCGAAGAGCGTCACCAGGCCGGGGTGGTTCAGGGTGGCCAGGAGCTGGATCTCCGCTTCCTGCCGCTTCAGTTCGTCCGCATCCGGAGCCTGCGGCGCGAATAGCTTCAGCGCGACGTCGCGGCCCAGGTTTTCATCCCGGGCAGAGTAAACCGAGGACATCCCCCCACGGCCTATTACGTCACCCAAACGATAGCGACCGCCGACAACTTCATTCTTGATGGAGCTAGGCGATTCCGCCACCATGACCGTTCCTCCCGGTGCGCTGCGGCACTGATGTACCTCAAATTATACGGGCGGGACCGCCGAACCAGCGATTGACCTAGGCTTTCACGTTGCGACACGCCGACGGTCCGGCGGCGGTTTGAATCACTTCCGCCACCGGACCATTGGCTACAAGGACACGTGTGCTGAAGACGTGTTTTGTACTGTTCCTTCGTTTCCGGGTCGTTGTCCTCCTTCCGTCAGCCCGCGGAGTGCTGCCACTTCAAGCGCACGGGTGCGGGCGTTTTCTGTGCTGTCTTTGAAGCGCTTTACGACACCTTCCGCCTGCGGAGCATCAGGAATCCGCCGGCCAGGAGCAGCAGCGCCAGGGGAACCAGCGTTCCGTCCCAGCCCGTGTTGGCGAGGCCGGTATGGCCCGTGGCCGTGGTGGCAAGGGCGGAATTGCCGTTCGCCGGGGTGCTGCGGGGAGCCGTAACAGTGGCGATGGTGCCGCTGACTGCCGTGGAGCCTGCCGGTGCCGCCGAGAAGCCGCCGTTACCGGTGCCGCCATTCATGCCGGTGGAATCATCACCCGTGGCCGTTCCGCCGTTGCCGGCGCCACCGTTGCCTGCGGTGTTGTCCGAACCCGGGGTGCTGGCACCGGGATCTGCGGTTCCGGGATCAAGCGTCCCGGTGTCACCGGTGGTGCCGTCACCCGGGGTGGTGGTACCAGGGTCGGTGGTGCCGGGAGTGCCTGTGCTGGTGGCGCCCCCGAGTCCCAGGCCAATGCCGAGGTCGATTACAGCGTCCAACCCGCCGTTGCCAACGGTTCCGGTGCCCGAATCAGCGCCAAGGTCTACAACCGCGTCAACTCCGGCTGCCGTGTCACCGGTAGTGAGGCCGCCGACGCCAAGGTTCACGGCTGCGTCGACGGCGAGGTCGGCGGTGGTGCCGTCGGTGGTTCCGGTGCCCGGATCGGTGAGGCCGCCGAGGCCGAGGTTGATGTCGGCTGCGGCTGCCACGTCAGTGGTGCCGGTGGATGCGGGATCGGTGAGGCCGCCGAGGCCAAGGTTGACGTCGGCTGCGGCTGCCACATCGGCGGTGCCCGCGGTGGTGCCGTCGTTGGTGATGCCGCCGAGGCCGAGGTTGACGTTGGCTGCGGCTGCCACGTCGGTGGTTTCTGCGGTTGCAGGGGCGGTGGTGATGCCACCCAGGCCGAGGTCCACGTTGGCGTCGACGGCGAGGTTCGCCGTGGTGCCGTCAGTCGTGCCTGTTGCAGGGGCCGTTCCGGTGGTGATGCCGCCGAGGCCGAGGTTGACGTTGGCTGCGGCTGCCACGTCGGTGGTTCCCGCAGTTGCAGGGGCGGTGGTGATGCCACCCAGGCCGAGGTCCACGTTGGCGTCGACGGCGAGGTTCGCCGTGGTGCCGTCGGTCGTGCCTGTTGCTGGAGCCGTACCGTTAGTGATGCCGCCGAGGCCGAGGCTGACGTCCACTGCGGCGGCGACACCGGTTGGACCGGCCGGCGTTGGGTCACCCAGCAGGCCCAACGACGACGAGTCAGCGGGTGCCGCCGCCGAGATGAGGGCGGAAGCGGACAAGTCCGTCCCGCTGGTGGTGGTGTCCGCGGCCTCTGCCGCAGCGCAGCCGAGGGCCAGAAGACCGCCGGCAAAGAGGGTGCTAAGCAGCCCCCTGCGAAGGGTGCAGTTCATGATGCTTACTCCTGAAAGTTGATGTTGTCCGGCGCTGGTCAGCTGCCGGCATAGCCACGTGCTGCCCATGAACGGGCAGGAGGCATCAACTAGTCAGGAGAAGAACCGGGGTCGAAGGACACCGGCGCAGGAAAGTGCTCAGAGGTATCCCCGGCAAGGACCGCGCAGGGAAGTATGAAATCGACGTCGAAGGTGCTCAGCCATGCGGCGGCACTGGACGGGCCGCTTGACGACGTACCGCTGCCCGTGCCGGATCCCGGGGCGGCAGGAACGTTTGTAGTCAGCGGCGCCGGCCCAGCGGGAAGATACTCATCCGCGACGGAGTCACCAAGGCCCGCTAAATCAGCTTGCAGAACGGAAGTTCCAGCGAGTCCAGCAGCCCCGCGGGCTTCCGGGATTGCGCCGCTGGCTGCTGACGATATATCGGCCAAAGCCAGAGCGTCCTGATCAACGTCGGTTGCTGCCTGCAGGGCGCCAGCTGATGCTTCCGCCGCAGCAGGGGCAGGAGTTTCCGTAGCCGGAGGCCCTGCCTGGACCGCTTCAAGTGGCTGCTGGAGCTCAACCCCCTGTTGGGGAAGCGGAACGGGCAGCGGAGCGGCGCCGGTCAGAAGATCGGAGACGGGCTGGAGTACCGGTTCGAGCGCAGGAACAGCCTCGGCTGCAGGCTCTACGACAACCTGCACGACGCCGGACGTCACGCCGTCGGCGACGTCAACAAGGGGAGCCGAAACAGTGGAGACGGTTCCCGCAGGAAGCACTTGGTCCACCGCCGGAACGGAGGCGATGAGGTTGTCCGCAAGTCCGGAAACCTGGGTCACCATGGGCTGCAACGGCCCGGGGGTTGCCGCCGGGCCGGCCGGGGAATTCAAAGGAGCCGGTGAATCGGCGTCCGCCAGATCATGGGTCAAGGATGAAACCGAGCTGGTGACCCCGCCAATAAGCGACGAAGAGTCGGGGCCGATGTCAGCGGAAGCAGCCGTGGAAGAAAGCGTCAGCCAGGTCACTGCGGCGGCTCCGGCAAGAAGCGCCGGGCGCAGGGCACGCCATGGCGAACTCATATGAGCCATGCGTACCACCCCCCAGTGACCGGTGCAATCGATGCCCCTAAATACTAAGACTGCTTATTGGCGGAAGTCCAGAGAAAGCCTAAAGGGATTTTACAAATGGAGGGCACACGCTCGAAAGGCGTCAAGAGCCAAGACAACCGGTCACGTAGCTGACACGGACTCCGCAAGCTGCAACACCGACGTCGTACCTCCCTTTCTGAAGCTCTCTAATGCCTGTCATTGGGGTAGGTGACTCCAAGCTGGGCGCGCACACCGTCGAAAAGGCGCATGGTGTTCAGCGTGTCCTCAAGCGGCATTACCGGGCTCTCGGTCAATCCCTGCTGGACGCACCTCATCACCTCGCGCAGCTCGTAGGCGTACCCCTTGCCCACAACGTCGAAGGTTTCCGTCCGGCGGTCCTCCCAGCCCTTGGCGATGAGGAGCTCGCCCGGATTGTTGATGGAGCCCACGCTCTGCAGGAAGCCAAGGCTTCCCGCCACGGTAGCCGTGCGCGGGCCGTGGGCCAGGAGCGAGGAGGTGAGCTGGACCTGGGCGGCGTGGTCGTAGCCGAGCGTCATGACGTTCTGCGCGTCCACGCCGTCGTCATTGACCACACCCGTGGCGCTGACGGTTTGCGGGAAGCCGAGCGTGCCGAGCGCCCACAAGAGCGGGTACACGGACAGATCCAGCAGGGCCCCGCCGCCGTCCTTGCGGGCCCACAGCCTGGCAGTGGGGGAGTACGGAGCCGGAAAGCCGAGGTCTGCGGTGACCCAGTGGATCTCGCCGAGTTCTCCAGAGGCGGCGATCTGGAAAGCCCGTTGCATCGACGGCAGGAACCGGCTCCAGACCGCCTCCATCAGGAACAGCTTCCTGCTGCGCGCAACGTCGATGAGCTCGGCTGCTTCGCGCGCATTGATGGTGAAAGCCTTCTCGCAGAGCACATGCTTGCCGGCGTTGAGGGCGGCGAGGACTATCTCATGGTGCTGTGCGTGCGGCGTGGCAACGTACACCACATCCACGGCGTCATCAGCCAGCAGCCGCTGGTAGCCGGGCACACCGCCGTCGTCCCCGTACGCCTTGGCGAAGTCGTAGGCCACGGCGAAAGCGTCGGCCGTGTCCTGGGTCCTGGAACTGACCGCGTACAGCTCGGCATCTTCCAGCAGTGCCAGATCCTGTGAGACCGCGCGGGCGATGCTGCCGGTTGCAATGATTCCCCAGCGCAGCGGAGCCCCGGTTGCGGAGCGTGGATCCTGGTTGGGCTGGCTGGACAGCCACGGCGTGGCGATGGGAGCAGTCATAGCTGCCATCCTGTCACAGGGGCGTGGAAGGAATGGGGAAGTTCCGGCCGCCCGGAGAAGGAAACGAAAAAGGGGCCAAAGATGGAAGCGCGTGCACCCCTCTGGCCCCTTTCGATCGCGTCAGGCGGTGGCGGCCACCGCCCGGCCCCGTACCGGCTCTTCCGTCAGCTTGCCCTGCTGCAGGCGGAAGCGGCGGTCGGTCTTGTTGGCCAGGACCCTGTCGTGGGTGACTACCAGAATGGTGGTGTTGTGGTCGCGGCTTAAGGAACTGAGGAGCTCGATGATGTGATCGCCGGTCTGCTCGTCCAGGTTGCCCGTGGGCTCGTCGGCGAGGATCAGCTTAGGCTCGTTGGCCAGGGCACGGGCGATGGCCACGCGCTGCTGCTCGCCGCCTGAGAGCCGGTTGATGCGCCGTTCGTGCTTGGACGGATCCAGCTGCACCTGCTCCAGCAGTTCCTGCGCCCGCTGGAGCCTGGCACCCTTCCGGACCCCGGCAAACTCCATGGGGAGCGTTACGTTGTCCACGGCGGACAGGTTGGGGATCAGGTTGAACTGCTGGAACACGAATCCGATGTCCCGGCGGCGGTACTCGGTCAGCTTGCTGTCCGGCAGGCTGGCCAGGCTGACGCCGTTGACGACGACGTCTCCGCTGGTGGGCTTGTCCAGCGCGCCCAGGAGGGACAACAGGGTGCTTTTGCCGCTGCCGCTCTTGCCCACGATCGAGGCGAGCGTTCCTTGCTCCAGGACGAAGCTGACATCATTCACCGGCTTGATGGTGCGGTCCCCTGAGTTGAAAGTGCGGACCAGGTTCTTTACTTCAATCATGGCTATTCTCCTCGCAGGACTTCGATGGGACGGATTCGCGCCGTGAGCAGCGCGGGCACCAGGGCGCCGATGACGGCGACGGCAAACACGGCCGCGATGCCGCCGGCGATGACGCCGGGCGACGCGCTGGCGGTTACGGAGTTCAGCAGCTGGGAAGCGCCGCCGAAGGGCCCACCCTGTCCGCCGCGGAAGCCCCCTGCACCGGCGGCCTCGCCCGGGAAGCCGCGGCCGGCGGTGGCAGAAGCCGTGGTGCTGTTGCTGCTGATCAGGGCGGAGGCGATGCCGCCACTGGCGAAGGATGCCATCGCTGCGCCCACTGCGCTGCCCAGGGCCGCCAGGACCAGGGCTTCGAGGACGAACTGCAGCCCGATGGTCCGGTTCGGCGCCCCGATGGCCTTCAGCACACCGATTTCGCGGCGGCGCTCGCGGACCAGCATCACCATGATGAGCAGGATGATCAGGCCGGCGGTGCCCAGGGCGGCGATGAAGGCGATGAAGGAGATGTTCTTGACGCTGTCCAGGGAGCTGACGGCGGTCTGCAGGTTCTGGCCCTGGGTGACGTCAGCCTTGTCGGTGCCCAGGGCGGCCTGCAGCGCCGTCTTGGTGGAGGCGACGTTGTTCATGGAGTTCACCGTAACGATCATGCTGGAGAGTTCACCGGGCGTGCCCGCAAGGGTCTGGGCGGTGGGGAGGGTCACGTACACAGCGTTATTGCCAAAGGCGGTGCCGGCGTCGAACAAACCGGAAACCGTATAGGTCTGGTCGTTGATGGTGAAGGTGGACCCTACGGTGAGATTGTTCTTCTCGGCCAGCGAGGTGCCGAGCAGCGCGCCCGTGGATGCTGCAGCATAGTCACCAAGACCGGAGCCCTGGGTGATGTTCAGTGCCTTGCCCGTGGTGTCCACCTCGGCCCCGATGCCGGTGGCGGTGATCGGCAGCGACCTGGGCTGCTGGCCGGTCCCGGTGGATCCCGTGGTTCCGTTGGCCTGCTGGTTGCGGCTGCCCAGGGTGCCTGCATCGACTGCGGCTGTGAGGCTGGTCGTGAGGGTGGCGGCTGCCTGACCGCCGGGGCCGCCCTGGCCGGCCTGTCCTCCTTGACCGGCCTGGCCAGTTTGTCCCGCCTGACTGGCTGACTGCGCAGCAGCAGCGGCCGCGTTCCGCAAACGCAGTGAGGAGGTTCCGACGACGGCACTGACGTTGGTAACGCCGGCCGCGGTGGTTGCTTGGGCGGCGGTGAGCGGCTCGCCACCGCCTTCGAAGCCCTGCCCGCCGGCAGGGTTGACGGTCAGGACGGTGCCGACGGAGGCATTGAGCTCCTGTATTTTCGCTCC
The DNA here is from genome assembly GCF_041877125.1 of Arthrobacter sp. E44. NCBI lineage: Bacteria > Bacillati > Actinomycetota > Actinomycetes > Micrococcales > Micrococcaceae > Arthrobacter > Arthrobacter sp. E44. The sequence continues at coordinate 107,790 of NZ_JBHDJA010000015.1, read as the reverse complement.
GACCGCCTGGTTGGCCACCAGCATGGCCAGGGCCAGGCCAATGGCGACGGCCAGCACTGCAACAACGGCTGCGGTGCGGACCTTGTTTCTGAAGGCATTGCCTACGCTTCGGGCAAGGACGCTCACGTTACTCCTATGACTCAGGTGCCGGCGCGGAAGGCCGGCTTCGCATCAACCCTCGCCGGGCATCCTGTGCAGGTATCCGGCCGAAGCTGTGTTTGGGCTGTGAGGGTCGTTGCCGCCCGGGCAGGACGCAGGAAGGCCCGGTCCCAATGGGACCGGGCCTTCCTGTTTGCCGGCTTTACCCGGCGGTTTTCAACGCTGTGTTACTTGGTGATCGGGCCGAGTACGGGATCGTCCTTGTAGGCCGTCTTGACGTTGGCGGAGGTCACGATAACCGGCTCCAGCAGGTAGGCGGGAACCACCTTGTTGCCGTTGTTGTAGGACTTGTCGTCGTTGACCTCAGGCTTCTTGCCTGCCTGCAGGTCCTTGACCATGGTGATCGCGTGCTCAACGAGCTTGCGGGTGTCCTTGTTGATGGTGGAGTACTGCTCGCCTGCCAGGATGGACTTGACCGACTCAACCTCGGAGTCCTGGCCGGTGACTACCGGGATCGGCTTGCCGGCGGCCTTGACGGAGGTCAGGATCGCGCGGGCCAGGGTGTCGTTGGGGGACAGGACGCCGTCAACGTTAGCGGTGGTGTAGCTGCCGCTGAGCAGGGTGTCCATGCGGCGCTGGGCGTTCTCTGCCTTCCAGCCCTGGGTAACGGCCTGCTCGAAGCTGGTCTGTCCGGAGACAACCTTGAGGGTGCCGTCGTCGATCTTGGGCTTCAGCACGCTCATGGCGCCGTTGAAGAACACCTTGGCGTTGGCATCGTCAGGCGAACCGGCGAACAGTTCGATGTTGTACGGACCGGTGGGCTTCTTTGCCTTCATTCCATCCAGCAGTGCCTGGCCCTGGAGCACACCGACCTTGTAGTTGTCGTAGGCCACGTAGTAGTCCACGTTGTCGGTGTTCAGCAGGAGGCGGTCGTAGGCGATCACGGTGGCGCCGGAGTCCTTGGCCTGCTTGAGCTGGGTGCCCAGCTGGGAGCCGTCGATGGCGCCCACGATGATGACCTTGGCACCCTTGGTGACCATGGCGCTGATCTGGTTCTGCTGCTCCGAAACGCCGCCGTTGGCGAACTGGACGTCAGCCTTGAACCCGGCGCCACTGAGGCCGTCGTTGAACAGCTTCTCGGCCAGGACCCAGTTTTCACTGGTCTTCTGCGGAAGGGCGACACCGATGGAGGAATTCTGGTCGAATCCTGCGGCGCTGCCGCTGGAGCCGCCGCTGGGCTCCGAGCGGCCGCAGCCCGTCAGCGCCAGTGCTGCGATGGCAGCAACCGCTGCGGCCTTTCCTGCTTTACCAAACATTTGCATTGTTGGTTCTCTTTCTTTGTGTGATGGAACGGTATTCAGGCTGCAAACTTCAGGCTTCCCTGGCGATCGCTTCCTTGGTGGAGGTGGTTTCGTCGGGCTGGATGGGGTTGCTGGGCCCGGAAGTGGGGCGGTTCATGTTCCGGGTCAGCATGCCGATGATGGACCGCTTGCCCTGGGTCTTGTTGTAGACGTCGAAGGCTACGGCGATCAGGAGCACCAGGCCCTTGATGATCTGGGTGAGGTCGGCACCGACGCCCAGGAGCTGCAGGCCGTTGTTGAGCACTGCCATGACCAGGCCACCGATGATGGAGCCGACCACGGTGCCCACGCCGCCGGTCACGGCCGCGCCGCCGATGAAGACTGCCGCGATGGCGTCCAGTTCCCAGCCGACGCCGTCGAACGGGCCCGAGGCGGTGGAGCGGCCCACGAAGATCATGCCAGCCAGGCCGGCCAGGATGGACATGTTCATCATGACCAGGAAGTTGACCTTCTTGGACTGGACACCGGAGAGTTCGGCTGCGTGGCGGTTGCCACCGACGGCGTAAACGTGGCGGCCCAGGATGGTGCGGGACGAGATGAAGCCGTAAATCAGCACCAGGACGGCCAGGATCAAGCCGGGGATGGGGAAGGATGTGCCCGGACGGCCGGTGGCGAACAGGTACGTGGCGTAGAGGATGGCGGCGCAGATGAGCACCAGCTTCAGCACGGTCACCCACATCTCGGGTACTTCGGCGCCCAGCGCTTTGGCCCGGGCACGGGAGCGCAGTTCGCCCCACACCACGAAGACTACGGCGGCGATGCCCAGCAGGAGTGTCAGGTTGTTGAACCCGGTGTCGGGTCCCACCTCTGGAAGGTAGCCGGAACCGATGTACTGGAAGTCGGTGGGTACCGGGATGGTGTTGGACTTGCCCACGAACTGGTTGAAGCCGCGGAAGAGGAGCATGCCGGCCAGGGTCACGATGAAGGCCGGGATGCCAACATAAGCTGTCCACCAGCCTTGCCAGGCGCCGATGACGGCACCGAGGACCAGGCCCAGGAGGATCCCGGCCCACCAGGGGATTCCCCAGTCGCGGAGGGCCAGGGCGACGGTGACGCCGACGAATGCGGCGACCGAGCCGACGGAGAGGTCGATATGGCCGGCGATGATCACCAGCACCATGCCGATGGCCAGGATCAGGATGTAGGAGTTGCCGTTGAAGAGGTTGATGACGTTGCCGGGAGTCAGGGTCCGGCCTTCGGTGGCGAACTGGAAGAAGATGATCAGGGCCACGAGGGCGAAGATCATGCCGAATTGGCGGGTGTTTCCGCCAAACAGCTTTTTGAGGGCGTTCATGGTGTCAGTCCTTGTGTCCGGAAGGTTCTGGATGGGCCAGAGGGTCAGGCGGCTTTTCGGGTGGCGGAGGTCATCAGCTTCATCAGGCTTTCCTGGCTGGCCTCTTCTTTGGTCAGGACACCGGTGATGGCGCCTTCGAAGATGGTGTAGATGCGGTCGGACAGGCCCAGGAGTTCGGGCAGCTCGGAGGAGATGACGATGACTCCCTTGCCCTGGTTTGCCAGTTGCTGGATGATCCCGTAGATCTCGTACTTGGCCCCGACGTCAATGCCGCGGGTGGGTTCGTCGAGGATCAGCAGGTCCGGGTCGGTGAACATCCACTTGGCCAGCACAACCTTCTGCTGGTTGCCGCCGGACAGCTTGGCCACGCCTTCCTCCACGGACGGCGTCTTGGTACGCAGCGACTTGCGGTACTGCTCGGCCACGGTGAACTCCTGGTTGGGGTCCACTACCGAGTTGTGGCTGATCTTCTTCAGGGCGGCTGACACGGTGGTGGTCTTGATGTCGTCAAGGAGGTTCAAACCCAGCGACTTGCGGTCCTCGGTGACGTATCCCAGTCCGGAGTCGATGGCCTGGCGGACGTTCTTAAGAACGATCTCCTTGCCGTCCTTGTAGATGTGGCCGTCGATGAAGCGTCCGTAGGAGCGGCCGAAGACAGAACGGGCCAGCTCGGTGCGGCCGGCGCCCATGAGCCCTGCGAAGCCCACGATTTCCCCGCGGCGGACGTAGAAGCTGGAGTTCTTGCAGACCAACCTGTCCTGGACTGCGGGGTGGCCAACGGTCCAGTTCTTGACCTCGAAGAACACTTCCCCGATCTTGGGGGTGTGCTCCGGGAAGCGGGATTCCAGGGTGCGGCCCACCATGCCCTTGATGATGCGGTCCTCGTCTACGCCATCCTTCTTCACATCCAGCGTCTCGATCGACTTGCCGTCACGGATGATCGTGATGGAATCGGCAATTTGCTCGATCTCGTTGAGCTTGTGCGAAATGATGATCGAGGTGATGCCCTTTGCCTTGAGCCCGAGGATGAGGTCCAGCAGGTGCTGCGAATCAGATTCGTTCAGCGCGGCCGTGGGCTCGTCCAGGATGAGGATCTTCACGGACTTGTTCAGCGCCTTGGCAATTTCCACGAGCTGCTGCTTGCCGACGCCGATTTCCTTGATGGGGGTGTCGGGGTCTTCCCGCAGGCCGACGCGTGCCAGGAGGTCCAGCGACCGCAGGCGGGCCTCGGCCCAGTTGATGACGCCCCGTTTGGTGGGTTCATTGCCCAGGAAGATGTTTTCCATGATGGACAGCTCGGGGATCAGCGCCAGTTCCTGGTGGATGATCACGATGCCGGCGTGCTCGCTGGCCCGGATGTCCCGGAACTGCTGGACCTGCCCCTGGTAGACGATGTCGCCGTCGTAGCTTCCGTACGGGTACACACCGGACAGGACCTTCATGAGGGTGGACTTGCCGGCCCCGTTTTCGCCGCAAATAGCGTGGACCTCGCCGGCCTTTACCCGAAGGCTTACGTCCGACAAGGCTTTAACGCCGGGGAATTCCTTGGTGATGGACCGCATCTCGAGGATGACCGGGTCCGTGTGCGTGGTCTGGGACATCATGAGCCCTAACCCTCCAATGCAATGACTTCTTTGTCCGGCCGGCAAAGCGCAGGGCCGTCTGAACCAAAAGTAAACTGGATCACAGCCATTGTCGTCAAGTCTTTAACGCAATTGCCGGATAACGAAATGGTCTAGGACTTCCGGATCCCCGCATGCTGGAAGACCAGTGCTGCTGCCCCGAGGGCCTCCGCGCGGTCGCCGAGCGAGGACATGGTCAGGGTGGTGGTTTCGCCGATCACGGGCACTGCATGCCGGATCAGGCCCCTCCGGATAGGGTCCAACAGGAGGTCCCCGAGGCCGGCCAGGGGACCGCCCACCACGATGACCTCGGGGTTGATCAGGTTGGCCACGTTGCCCAGCGCGCGGCCCACGGCCAGGCCCGCATCGTCGACCACGCGGAGGGTGGCGGAGTCCCGGTTCAGGGCCTTGCGGACGATGTCAGCGGGCGTCAGGGGAGGGTCGTCGCCGCGGCTGAGGAGCTCGATCATGGTGGTGGTGGATGCAATGGTTTCCAGGCAGCCGCGGTTGCCGCAGCGGCACACCAGGCCCTGCTCATGAATGGTGGCATGGCCGATTTCGCCGGTGATCCCCACGTTGCCGTAATAGGGGGCCCCGTTGAGGATCAGGCCCGCGCCGATGCCGGATCCGATCTTCAGGAACAGCAGGTTACTGACCCCGGAATGCTGCCCCCAGGTCACCTCGGACCACGCGCCCAGATTGGCGTCATTGTCAACAAAGACGGGGATTCTCAAGGTTTCCTCAAGATGCTGAAGGATGTTGATGCCCACCCATTCGGGAAGGATGGCCCCCTGCGCCACCGTCCCGGTCCGCCGGTCGATAGGGCCAGGAATACCGACGCCGGCACCCACCACAGAGGACCGGTCCACGCCGCTTTCGCGCAGGAGTTTCTCCAGCAGGGCCACGGCCGCCTGGATGCCGTCATCCGCTTGGTGGCCCAGCGGGAGCATCACCGATTCCTCGGCGATGACGTGGTAGCTGAGCGAGGCCAGGACCACCCTTAGGTGGCGCCGGCCGAAGTCGATTCCGACGGCGACGGCGCCGTTGCTGTTCAGCCGCACGTTCAGAGCACGCCGGCCCGAACTGGTGATGGGTTCAGTGGATGCCAGGCCGGAGTCGAGCATGATTTTGACAATGTTCGAGACGGTGGCGGTGGACAGCCCCGTTTGCCGGGCGAGCTCCGCCTGCGTGGAGGGGCCGCCCATTAGAGTCTCGATAATCCGCTGCTGGTTCAGCTGCCGCAGCGCGGACTGGGACCCGGGATTCTTGGGCTTGCTCTTCGTTGAGCGCGGGGGTGCGGACATGCTAAGAACATTGCCCTATTGCTGCGCTTGTAGTCAAGAAGTTAACGCATGGCCGCCTGTGCAGTAGTGGACAAGCACCCGGCCCAAGGCAAGCGGGACCCCCGTGCATTCTGTCCCGGACGCCAGGCTGGCGGGTCCAAACGACCCGGCGGACTCCCGGAAGGGCTGTCTAGGCTGGAAGGCAGAACACTTACGAACAGCCATTCCCCGCGGAGAGGCATACAGAAGGTGGTAACGATGCTGCTGTCCGTCCTGCAGGCGAATGCCGCGGTCCTGGACGTCGAGGCCAATCTCCGGACGGTGGATGATGCCGCACGCCGGGCTGCCACAGCTGGGGCGGACCTGCTGCTCACGCCGGAGTTGTTTCCGGTGGGCTACGCCCCGCTCAGGCTGCGATCCGAACTGGACCCGGCAAGCCTTCCCGCCATCCGTGCGCAGCTGGCCGAGATCGCCCGCCGGAACGGAATTGCGCTCGTCTACAGCCTGCCCTCCGTCGCCGGCGGCGAAGCCGGCGCCCCCGCCCAAGGCCGCGACTGGCACATTTCCGCAACCTTGGTCGACGCTACCGGCACCGAGCTCCTGTCCTACGCCAAGGTGCACCTCTTCGGCGGCGAGGAGCGCAAGGCCTTCGTGGCAGCCGCTGAACCCCCCGCCGTCGTCACCTTCAAGGGCGTGCGCACCTCCCTGCTGATCTGCTACGACATTGAATTCCCGGAGGCCGCCAGGGCGGCAGCTGCCCGGGGCGCCGAACTGCTCCTGGTGCCCACCGCCCTGTCCACAGGCTTCGACGCCGTGCCGCAGGTGCTGATCCGTGCCCGCGCCTTGGAAAGCCAGCTGAACGTGGCCTATGCCAACCACTGCGGAATCGAGGACGCCTACACGTTCGGGGGCGGAAGCGTCGTGGCCGGCCCCGACGGCGCGGTCCTCGCCTCCGGTGGCGGCGGCCCGGAACTGCTGTTTGCCCAAGTGGGCACCGAGACCGTACACGCAGCACGGGAAGAGGTGCCATACATGAGGGAGCGCCGGCCTGAGCTGTACCGGGAGTGGGAGGGGCGCCTGGCCGAGGGTGCCGATACCGCGGACGGTGCCTAAGCCGTTAGACAGCGTCAGCGGTCAAGGCGTCCGCGTACTGCAGCGCAATCCACAGCTCGGCCCGCACCTGTGCCTGGTTCAGGTCCATCTGCAGCAGCTCACCAAGGAGGCCGATCTGGCGCCGCACGCTGTTCCGGTGCAGCCCCAGCCGCTTGGCCGACCCGTCCCAGCTGCCGTTTTCGCTGAGCCACCCCTGTAAGACGGCCAGCAGCGGGTCCCGCCGGTCCGGTTCCAGCGCCAGGACCGGCCGCAGCAGCCTTTCGGCCAGCAGGGTCCCTGCGTCACGGCCCAGCAGCCCGGTAACGGACCAGGACACTTCATCGGCGCGTACACTGGTCCCGCTTCTCTGGACCTGGCTGCGCAGCGAGGTGGCGCGCTGGTACGCCGCCGGTAGGGCGGTGAGCTCTGTGGGTTCGCCGATCACCAGGCGCCACCCGAGCTTCTCCACATCCGCAAGCAATGCATCATCAACCTTGAGCCGGGTCACGGCCGCAAATCCGTAGTCCGTGATCTCCACCAGCTTGGTGTCGAACATCCGCCGCCACTGCAGGAGTTCCCGCACGGGACTGTCGCCGGCCGGCTATTCGGGCGCTTCCACCTTGATGCCCTGCACCACGCGCATCGGTGCGGAGCGAGTGGAGGACAGGCTTTGGGCCAGCAGGTCCTTGAGTCCGTTCAGGTGCTTGGTGCCGCCCGTGGTGAGGCTTTCGGGATGCAGCAGGACGGCGGTGGCCAGCTGGCTGGGAGCCAGCGACCCGCTGGTGCGCTGCCGTACCAGCAGCTCGAGCAGTCCGACGGCGGACTGGACCACGTTGTTCTGCGCGGGCGTCAGCGGAACGTCGGAGCCGAGGATCAGTGCGCCCAGGTTGGCGTCCTTGGTGCTGCGGAGGGGGTGGCCCACCACCAGGGCAGAGCCCGGCTGGTCGAATCCGTCCATTTCCACCCGCGGGCCGCGGCCGGACAGCAGCCGTTCCAGCATCGGTTCCAACAGGGAAAGGTCGACGGCGGTGCTGCCGCCGGCGCCGGTGCCGCGGGCCCGGACCCTGCCGTCCGCCCCCACCATGACCGCCCACACGGGCACCCGCTGGACCAAGGCGGCCAGCAGTTCGTGTTCGGGCTTGGGGGAGAGGACGGCCCGCATGAGCTGCCGGTTGGTCTCTGCCAGCTGCCGGAAAACCCTGGCATTGTCAGTTTCCAGGAGCTGCGAGAATTCGAGGCCGATGGCAGCGAACGGCAGCGACTCCGGCACCTCGAACAAGGTGAGGTTGTGCCTGCGGCAGGCGTCCACCACCACGTCGGGGGCGGCGTCGAAGTAGGGCCTGATGCCGAAGCCGAGGGCGGCCACCTTTGCCTCCACCAGCCGCCGGACGTAGGCATCCACCTTCGCGGGGGAGCCACCCTCGCCGAGGAAGGGCAGGCCGGCGGTGAGCAGGAACTCGCCCTCGGGAAGGTAGGGCGTGGGGTCCTCCAGCTCGCTGGGCTCCACCCACCGCAGCAGCTGCCCGCCACTGCCGCCGTCGTGAAGCGTCTTCAGTACCGGCGGCAGCTGGTCAAGGAACTGCTGGAGGGTGACGAAGCTCAGCCGCCCGGTTGCGGCGGGCTCAGCCGGCATGGCCGACGCCGGCGGGAGCCGGCTCCTGGTAGTCGGGGCACTCGTGGGCGGCCGCCCCCGCATAGGAGCGCGGCAGGCGCGGTGCGATCCGGTTGATGATTTCGTCCCCGTGGCTGCCAATGGCGGCACCCCAGTCGTCGGCGCTGGCGGCACCGGACGCGGGGTCGCCAAACAATACAGCGGTATCACCCACCTCAAAGCCGGTGCGGTCCGGCCCCAGGTCCACCATGAATTGGTCCATGCACACCTTGCCGATCACGGGCACCCGGCGGCCCCCGACGCTCACCACCGGGCGGCCGCTGATGCCTTTTGGAATACCGTCCGCGTAACCCAGGGGAATCAGGCCCAGGTAGCGCGCCTCATGCGTGATGGCCTGGTGTTCGTAACTGATCCCGGTGCCGGCAGGAACCTTCTTGATCATCACCAGCGGAGCGGTCACGCTGAGCGCGGGACGCAACCCGAAGTCCGCGGGAGCCAGGTAGTCAGCAGGGGCCAGGCCGTAGATGGCCAGCCCGGCGCGCACCATGTCGAAATGGAATCCGGGGCGGTCAAGGATGTTGGCCGAACTGGACACGTGCCGGAGTTCAGGGTCAAGTCCGGCGACTTTCGCAAGCCGGACTGCTTCCTCGAATTCCGCTACTGCGGCACTGTTCCCGGGATGGGCTGGGACATCCGCCCACGCCAGGTGGGTCCAGATGCCGCGCACCCGCAGGGCACCGTCGAGTTCGGCCCGGCGGGCCCGGGCAACCAGCCCGGCCCAGTCCTCCATGCGGGCGCCACCCCGGCTAAGTCCGCTGTCGAGTTCACGATGTACGACGCCGGGGCGTCCCAGCCGCTGTGCGGCGGCTGCCAGCACCTCCAGTTGGGAGACGCTGCCAAGGGACAGATCGACGTCGTTTTCGAGGGCCTCGGTGATGGCTTCACTCGTCTGGGATGCCAGATAGAGCCAGGAAAGGATCGGCGCGGTGATGCCCGCCCTGCGGAGTGTGATGGCTTCAGCGAGCTGTGCCGTGCCCAGCCAGTCTGCGCCGGCCGCGACCGCGGCCTTGGCCACTTCAACCAGGCCGTGGCCGTAGCCGTTCCCCTTGACCACAGCCATGAAAAAGGGTGCCGCGCTGCGTTCTCTCAAGACCCGGACATTGTCTGAAATGGCGGACAGGTCGACGTTGACCTGCCCGGACAACACCGCCGGCGCGGACTGTTCGGTGTGTGCATTAAGTCTCATGGTGGATCACTATAAGTCATTTTGCACCGGGTTGAGAGTTGCCTCACATGCCAACCTTGGGGAGGGGAAACCGAAAACTACTCTGAAGGGACGTCAACGGTGACTGTGCCTGTAACCACCAAAAAACCATTGCGCCGCGCGTAGGACGGCCCGGGCTCCGGGCCCAACTGCTGCGCCGTAAACCGATCGGCCAGATGATCAGCGAAGCCGGAAGCGGCGGGGGCGGCGGCGGGCTGGTGCGCAGCTTCGGCGTCCTCCAGCTCACCATGATCAGCGTAGGTGCCACCCTGGGGACCGGCATCCTGGTGATCCTCGGGGAATCCGTGCCGCTGGCCGGCCCGGCCATCTGGATCTCCTTCGTCATCGCGGGCCTGGCCGCCCTGCTCTCCGCCGTCTCCTACGCTGAAATGGCCGGGCTGGTTCCGGTGGCCGGCTCAAGCTACTCCTACTCCTACGCCACCATGGGCGAGGGCATGGCGTGGATCTGTGGCTGGTGCCTCGTCCTTGAATACGCCGTCTCCGTGGCAGCAGTAGCTGTGGGCGCCGGGCAGTATGTTAACGAGGCGCTGGCCGCCTTCGGGCAGGTCCTTCCCGATGCCATGTCCCAGCCCCCGGGTGACGGCGGGGTGGTGAACATTCCCGCGGTGGCCATCGTAGTGCTGGCCATGGTCCTGCTGGTGCGCGGTGCACGGGAAAGCGCCTGGATCAACACCGCCATCGTCATCATCAAGGTGGGCATCCTGCTGTTCTTCTGCGCCGTTGCCTTCACCGCGTTCAACGCCGGAAACTTCGAGCCGCTGATGCCCATGGGTGCCGCCGGCGTCTCAGCCGCAGCTTCGCGGGTGTTCTTTTCCTACATTGGCTTTGATGCGGCCTCCACCGCCGGTGAAGAAGCCAGGAACCCCAAACGCGACCTTCCCCGCGCCATCCTGCTGTCCATGGTGATCGTCACCAGCATCTACGTCCTGGTGGCCGTCGCCGCCATAGGTGCCAGGCCCTGGGGCTGGTTCGACGGCACCGAGGCCGCCCTGGTCCAGATCCTGGAGGAGACCACCAACCAGCCCTGGATCGCCCTGCTCTTTTCCGTCGGTGCCGTCTTGGCCATCGCCAGCATCGTGCTCACCGTCCTCTACGGGCAGACCCGCATCCTGTTGTCCATGTCGCGGGACGGGCTGGTGCCCAAGATCTTCGGACGCGTCTCTCCCCGCACCGGCACCCCGGCCGCCGGCACCCTCATCGTGGGCACCGCCGTCGCGCTCACCGCAGGGCTGGTGCCGCTCGGCGCCCTGGCGGACGCCACCAGCATCGGCACCCTGTTCGCATTCGCGCTGGTCAACGTGGCCGTCATCTACCTGCGCCGCCACCGCCCTGACCTGAAGCGCAGCTTCCGGGTGCCGCTGTACCCCATGACCCCCGTGCTGGGCACGTTGATGTGCGCCTACCTCATGGCCAACCTCGGTGCCGAGACCTGGCTGGTCTTCGGTGCCTGGATGCTCGTGGGCATTGCCATCTACTTCGGCTATGGACGCCGGAACTCGAAGGTAGCGGCTCTCAGCGAGCTCGACTACCGTGAACTGACCGCCAAGGCCCCCAGCCAGGAACCTGTGAAAGCAGCACACTCATGACCATCGCCACCGAACTGCCCGCCTTCGACCCCTCCAGCACATCCACGCCGCCGGCGGATGCAGCCGGACGCGGCGCTGCGGGACAGGCAGCGCCCATCACCATGCTGAACCCCGACTTCCCGTTCAGCTACGACCACTACCTGGCCCACCCGGACGGGCTGGGCTCGGTTCCGCGGGAGCTGTACGGCACGGAGGTGGCCGTCATCGGCGCCGGCCTCTCCGGGCTGGTGACCGCCTATGAACTCATGAAACTCGGCCTGCGGCCCGTGGTCTATGAAGCGGACCAGATCGGCGGAAGGCTCCGCACAGCGGCTTTCCCGGCAGCACCCGGAGTGGTGGCGGACCTGGGCGGCATGCGTTTCCCGGTCTCTGGCAAGGCCTTCTACCACTACGTGGACCTGCTGGGCCTGGAGACCCAGGACTTCCCCAACCCCCTTGCCGAGGCCACCTCCAGCACCGTGATCGAGCTGGCCGGCAAAAAGTACTACGCGGAAAAGTCCGGCGACCTGCCACCTTTCTTCCGCGAGGTGGCCGACGCCTGGAAGGCCGCGGTCAACGACGGCGCCAAGTTCGTGGAGACGCAGGAGGCCATCAAGGCGCGCGACATGGCCCGCATCAAGGAACTGTGGAACGAACTGCTCCCGCTCATGGACGAGCAAACCTTCTACGGCTTCATCGCCGCCAGTGAATCCTTTAAGAAGGCAGGGTTCGCACACCGGGAAGCCTTCGGCCAGGTGGGTTTCGGCACCGGCGGCTGGGACACCGACTTCCCCAACTCCATCCTGGAAATCCTCCGCGTGGTCTACACCGACGCGGACGACCAGCACCGGCTCATCCGCGGGGGAGCGCAACGGCTCCCCGAGGCACTGTGGCAGCACGCGCCGTCGGACCTGGTGCACTGGCCCGCCGGCACCTCCCTGGCCTCGCTGCACTCCGGTTCGCCCCGCGGCGCCGTGGGGAAGATCAGCCGGGACCCGGACGGCAATCTGCGCGTCCGCGAACGGTGGGGCCGCGAGGCCAGCTACCCGGCTGTGGTCACCACCTGCCAGTCATGGCTGCTGTCCACCCGCATCCACACCGAGGAAGCGCTGTTCCCGGCCGAACTGTGGACCGCCATGGAGAAATCGCACTACATGCAGTCCTCGAAGACGTTTGTGATGGTGGACCGGCCGTTCTGGAAGGACACCGACCCCGAAACCGGCAATGAGGTCCTTTCCATGACCCTGACCGACCGGCTGAACCGCGCCACGTACCTGCTGGACAACGGTCCGGACCAGCCGGCCGTGATCCTGCTGTCCTACACGTGGAACGACGACGCCCTGAAGTGGCTGGCCCTGGACGCGGACGAACGCGTGGAGCTGATGCTGCACTCCCTCGAGCAGATCTATCCGGGCGTGGACATCGCCGGGCACATCGTGGGCCAGCCGATCACCGTGTCCTGGGAGGCGGACCCCAACTTCATGGGCGCCTTCAAGGCCAACCTGCCCGGGCACTACCGCTACCAGCAGCGGCTGTTCACGCACTTCAAGCAGGACAAGCTGCCCGAATCCCAGCGCGGCATCTTCCTTGCCGGCGACGACGTCTCCTTCACCGCCGGCTGGGCTGAAGGTGCCGTGACCACCGGATTGAACGCCGTGTGGGGCGTGGTGAAGCACCTGGGCGGGTCATCCGCGCAGGGCAACCCGGGTCCGGGCGACCTGCTGGACGAGTTCGGTCCGATCAGCCTGGATTAACCGATCAGCCTGGACTAGCGTGGGCCCACGCCCGCCGGGTTCCCTGGCCGAGCTTGCGAGGTTAGGGAGTGGGTGGGGAGAGCTCGCGGTGTTGCGCCGCGAGCTCCACGTAACGCGTCGCATTGGCGCGGACGCCGTCGAACTCCTCATCGGTGAGTTCGCGGCGCACCTTGGCGGGCACGCCCGCCACCAGTGAGCGGGGTGGAACCACCGTTCCTTCGAGCACCACGGCGCCGGCCGCCACCAGCGAGCCGGCGCCGATCACTGCGCCGTTGAGGACCGTTGCGCCCATCCCGATCAGGCAGTCGTCCTCCACGGTGCAGCCATGGACGACGGCGGCGTGCCCCACGCTGACGCGTTCGCCCACCGTGCAGGGGAAGCCAGGGTCGGCGTGCAGCACCACGTTGTCCTGCAGGTTGCTCCCGGCGCCTACCGAAATGGGGGCGGTGTCGGCACGGACGGAGACGCCGTAGAAGGCGCTGGAGTCCCGGCCCAGGGTGGCGTTGCCGATGATGGAGGCCGACGGGGCCACGAACGCTGTTTCATGGATGGCCGGGGCGTTGCCGGCGAAAGGGTAAAGAGGAGCCATGGCTTCACCCTAAGCCACCCCCGCCACCCAACTGACTCGCATTAGTTGTCGTTTTGCGGGTCGAAAACGACAACTAATGCCAGCCAGTTGGGTAGCTGAGGGGGAGTGGCCTAGTTGAAGACCACGGTGCGGTTGCCGTCCAGCAGCACCCGGTGCTCGGCGTGCCACTGCACGGCCTGGACCAGCGTGCGGCCCTCCACGTCGCGGCCCATTTGGACGAACTGCTCGGCGGTGCGGGCGTGGTCCACCCGGATGACTTCCTGCTCGATGATGGGCCCCTCGTCCAGGGCTGCGGTGACGTAGTGGGCCGTGGCGCCGATCAGTTTCACGCCGCGCGCGTGCGCCTGGTGGTAGGGCTTGGCGCCCTTGAAGGACGGTAGGAACGAGTGGTGGATGTTGATGGCCTTGCCCGTGAGGTCGGCGCAGAGTTCATCGGACAGGATCTGCATGTAGCGGGCCAGGACGGTCAGCTCGATGTCGTGCTCGGCGATGAGCGCGCGCAGCTTGTCCTCCGCCTGCACCTTGGTGTCCTTGGTCACGGGGATGTAGTGGAACGGGATGCCGTAGAACTCGGCCAGCCCGGCCAGGTCCTGGTGGTTCGACACGATGGCCGGGATTTCGATGGGAAGCGTGCCGGAACGCTGCTGGAAGAGCAAGTCGTTGAGGCAGTGGGCCGAGGTGCTGCACATCACCAGGGTGCGCACTTTGTCGCCCACAGTATCCAGGCTCCACTGCATCGAGAAGGCCTCTGCCACCGGCTCCAGCGCGGCGCGCAGCTCCGACTTGGGGGCGGCCGTGGTCACCTCCACCCGCATGAAAAAGTTGCCGGTGGTGGGGCTGCCGTACTGCTGTGAATCCATAATGTTGCACCCCGCCACCAGGAGTGCTCCGGCCACCGCGTGGACGATTCCGGGACGGTCCGGGCAGGACAGGGTTACTACATACGCTTGGTTCAGCAGCTGTTCATTCACGCGTAATAGCCTACCCGCGCCGCGGGCGCCGGTTTTGGTAGGCTGGGACGGTCGCAACTGGCGTTGGGTGGCTAACCACCAGGGAGCGGCAATCACGAAGACCACGGATCGTACGCCTGGGCCGAGGGTCATGTTTTGCCGGAAAGTGGGGTTGCGCCCGCGTCAGCGCAGCAGCGCCATGCCGAGCTTTCACGCCCTGTCATCAACACGGTGCGGAAGCGCGCCAGCCGGTAGCCTGACCTAAGCAGTGCCCGTATCCCTAGCCAGGAGTTCTTCGTGACTACTACAGCCACCTCAACCACAGCCGTCAGCAACCAGCCGCTGGCTGAGCTCGACCCCGAAATCGCCAAAGTCCTTGAGCAGGAGCTGGGCCGCCAGCGCGGCACCCTGGAAATGATTGCCTCCGAGAACTTCGCGCCCCGCGCCGTGATGGAGGCCCAGGGCTCCGTCCTCACCAACAAGTACGCCGAGGGCTACCCGGGCCGCCGCTACTACGGCGGCTGCGAATATGTTGACGTTGCAGAGCAGTTGGCCATCGACCGGGTCAAGGCACTGTTTGGCGCCGAGTTCGCCAACGTCCAGCCGCACTCCGGTGCACAGGCCAACGCCGCGGCCCTCTCCGCCATGATCACCCCCGGCGACAAGATCCTGGGCCTGTCCCTGGCCCACGGCGGCCACCTGACCCACGGCATGAAGCTGAACTTCTCCGGCAAGCTTTACGAAGTTGCCGCCTACCAGGTGGAGGAAGACACCTTCCGGGTGGACATGGACAAGCTCCGCGAGCAGGCCATCAAGGAAAAGCCCCAGGTGATCATCGCCGGCTGGTCCGCCTACCCGCGCCACCTGGACTTCGCCGCCTTCCGCTCCATCGCCGATGAAGTGGGCGCACTGCTCTGGACCGACATGGCACACTTCGCCGGCCTCGTGGCTGCAGGCCTGCACCCCAGCCCGGTGCCGCACTCCGACGTCGTCACCTCCACCGTGCACAAGACCCTGGCCGGTCCCCGCTCCGGTGTGATCCTGGCCAAGGAACAGTGGGGCAAGAAGCTGAACTCCAACGTCTTCCCCGGCCAGCAGGGCGGCCCGCTGATGCACGTCATCGCCGCCAAGGCCGTGGCCTTCAAGATCGCCGGCACCCAGGAATTCAAGGAGCGCCAGGAGCGCGTCCTGGAAGGTGCCAAGATCATCGCCGACCGCCTGAACCAGGCCGACGTGGCCCAGGCCGGAGTCTCCGTTCTCACCGGCGGCACCGACGTCCACCTGGTGCTCGTTGACCTGCGCAACTCCCAGCTGGACGGCCAGCAGGCCGAGGACCTCCTGCACTCGGTGGGCATCACCGTCAACCGCAACGCCGTCCCGTTCGACCCCCGCCCGCCGATGGTCACCTCTGGCCTGCGCATCGGCACCCCCGCCCTGGCCACCCGCGGCTTCGGCGCCACCGAGTTCACCGAGGTCGCCGAGATCATCGCCACCGCCCTCAAGGCAGGCAACAGCGCCGACGTCGAGGCCCTGCAGGCACGCGTTGACAAGCTGGCAGCCGACTTCCCGCTCTACCCGCAGCACGAGCAGTGGTAACCAATGACTGAAACCACAACCGCGCAGATCCTCGACGGCAAGGCCACCGCCGCTGCCATCAAGGCCGAGCTGACCGAACGCGTGGCCGCACTCAAGGCCAAGGGCGTCACTCCCGGCATCGCAACTGTGCTGGTGGGCGCGGACCCGGCCTCGCAGCTGTACGTCTCCATGAAGCACAAGCAGTCCGTGCAGATTGGGATGAACTCCATCCAGCGCGAGCTTCCGGCCGACGCCACCCAGGAACAGGTGGAGGCCCTCATTGACGAACTCAATGCGGACCCCGCCTGCCACGGGTACATTGTGCAGCTGCCGCTGCCCAAGCACCTGGACACGGATGCCATCCTGGAACGGATCGACCCCGCCAAGGACGCCGACGGGCTGCACCCCACCAACCTCGGCCGGCTGGTGCTGAACGTCAACAACAAGATCACCACGCCGCTGCCGTGCACCCCCCGCGGTGTCATCGAGCTCCTGGAGCGCAACGGCTACAGCCTGGCCGGCAAGCACGTTGTGGTGGTGGGCCGCGGCGTCACCATCGGCCGCTCCATCGGCCTGCTGCTCACGCGGCGGGACGTCAACGCCACCGTGACCCTGACCCACACCGGCACCACCAACCTCTCCGAACTGCTGAAGCAGGCGGACGTGATCGTGGGTGCGGCCGGCGTGAAGCACATCGTCAAGGCAGCGGACGTGAAGCCGGGTGCCGCTTTGCTGGACGTCGGCGTCACCCGCGAGACCGATCCGGAGACGGGCAAGAGCCGCGTCTACGGCGACATCGATCCCGCCGCCGCCGAGGTGGCCGGCTGGATTTCGCCGAATCCTGGCGGCGTGGGCCCCATGACAGTGGCTCTGTTGATGACCAACGTGGTGGAGGCCGCGGAACGCGCGGCAGGCATCGGCCAGTAGGCACTGCAGACTAGTTCCGGCAGGAAGAAGTACGACGGCGGCACGGCACCTTTCCCAGGAAAGGCGCCGTGCCGCCGTCGTACGTTTAATAACGAAACTGCAAGCGTCCTTCCACATCCGCCCCGCCTCCATTAGTCTGCACAGGTGCACAACCACGCCCTGACGCCTGCCGGCACCCTGACCACGGGCCCGCCGTCCGGCACCGTCATCTCCGCCGAAAACCTGACCAAGACCTACGGTGATGTTGCCGCCGTCGACGGCATCTCCTTTGCCGTGCCCGCGGGGGAGTCCTTCGGGCTGCTCGGGCCCAACGGCGCGGGCAAGTCCACCACCATGAAGATGATCGGCGGTGTCACCCGCCGCTCCGCGGGGCAGCTCAGCATTATGGGGCTGGACCCGGACACCCACGGCCCTGAGGTGCGCGCGCACCTGGGCGTGGTGCCGCAGCAGGACAACCTGGACGAGGAACTGCGCGTACGCGACAACCTCCTGGTCTACGGTCGGTATTTCGGCCTGCCCATGAGCTACCTCAAGCCCAAGGCCGATGAACTGTTGGAATTCGCCCAGCTGACGGACAAGGCCAAATCCCGGGTGGACGCCCTCTCCGGCGGCATGAAGCGCCGCCTCACCATCGCGCGGTCCCTGATCAACGAACCGCGGATCCTGCTGCTGGACGAGCCCACCACGGGACTCGACCCGCAGGCCCGCCACATCCTCTGGGACCGGCTGTTCCGGCTGAAGGAGCAGGGCGTCACCCTGATCCTCACCACGCACTACATGGACGAGGCTGAGCAGCTCTGCGACCGACTGATCGTGGTGGACAAGGGCCGGATCATGGCCGAGGGCTCGCCCGCGGAGCTGATCCGTGAGCACTCCACCCGGGAAGTGGTGGAGCTGCGGTTCGGTTCGGAACGCAACGCCACCATCGGGTCGCAGCTGGAGGGCATCGGGGAACGGCTTGAGGTGCTGCCTGACAGGGTGCTGATGTACGCGCACGACGGCGAGTCCGCCCTTGAGCAGGTATCGGCCCGCGGCCTGAGGCCGCTGACGTCGCTGGTCCGCAGGTCCTCGCTGGAGGACGTGTTCCTTCGGCTCACCGGGCGGAGCCTCGTTGACTGAATCCGGGGGATTGACTGAATCAGACGGGTTGGCTGAATCAGTGTCGGGGGTTGGTCCGCGCCCCGCGCTGCGGGCGCACGCGCCGGAGGTCTCGGCGGCCAAGGCGCGGCGTTGGGGTGCCTTCTACTATGCGGAGCAGGTGCTCCGCGTCATGAAGGGGTACACCTGGTCCATCGTGATGTACAGCGTCGGCCAGCCAGTGGCGTACCTGTTCGCCATGGGTGTGGGCTTGGCCACCCTGGTGGATACCGGCAACGAGGCCTTCGGCGGCGTCTCCTACCTGGCCTTCATCGCCCCGGCGCTGCTGGTGTCCGCCGCCGTGATGACTGCTGCCAACGAGTTCACGTTTCCCATCATGGACGGGTTCAAGTGGCGGCGGATCTACTTTGGCCCCCATGCCTCGCCGCTGACACCGCAGCAGATTGCCGCCGGCCAGATCATTGCCGTGACGCTGCGCCTGCTGCTGCAGTCAGCCATCTACTTTGCCGCCGTGGCACTGTTCGGCGCTTCGCCGTCGGGTTGGGGCTGGGTAGGCATCCTGGTGGCCACCCTGACGGGGCTCGCCTTTGGGTTGCCGCTGATGGCCTACTCGGCCTCCATCACTGAGGACAAGGGCCAGTTCGCGCTGGTGATGAGGTTCATTGTGATGCCGCTGTTCCTGTTCTCCGGCACGTTCTTCCCGCTGGAGAACCTGCCACTGGCCGTCCGCTGGATCGGGTGGATCTCACCCATCTGGCACGGCACGGAACTGGGCCGGGTGTTCAGTTTCGGTTACCGTGAACCGCTGCTCCTCACGGTTGTCCACGCCGCCGTGCTGGCGGGGCTGGCTGTCCTGGGATGGGTGCTGACGCGGCGCCGCTTCGCCCTGAGGCTGGGCCAGTGAGCGCGCCCGCGCAGGCGCGCAGCCGGACGTTCGGGCCGCTGTACTCCCGCAACGCCAGGGCAGTAATTGCCCGCGGGCTTATGGCCACGCGGAGCACCAACTGGCTGGTGATGGTGTCCGGATTCTTCGAGCCGGTCCTGTTCCTCATCTCCATGGGCGTGGGCCTCGGGGCCATCGTGGGCGAGGTCCAGGGGCCTGACGGTACACACATCAGCTACGCCGCCTACATTGCCCCTGCCCTGCTGGCTGTCTCGGCCATGAACGGTGCGGTGTATGACTCCACGTGGAACGTCTTCTTCAAGATGAACTTCGCCAAGCTCTACCAGGGCATGCTCTACACGTCGCTGGGCCCGCTGGATGTCGCGCTGGGAGAGATCTTCCTGGCCTTGCTGCGGGGCATGCTCTACGCCACCGGATTCACGGCGGTCATGGGGGTCATGGGGCTGATCACTTCGCCTTGGGCGCTGCTCATGATTCCAGCGTCCGTCCTGATTGCCTTCGGGTTCGCCAGCCTCGGCATGGGCATCACCAGTTTCCTCAAGACCTTCCAGCAGATGGACTGGATCAACTTCATCCTGCTGCCCATGTTCCTGTTCAGTGCCACCTTCTACCCCTTGAGCGTGTATCCGCAGCCCATCCAGTGGTTCATCCAGGCCATGCCGCTGTGGCACGGGGTGGAGCTGCTGCGGCAGATCAGCGTGGGAAGCTTCACGTCCGCCACACTCCTGCACGTGGGCTACTACCTGGTGATGACCGCAGTCGGCATGCTGCTGACCACCCTGCGCCTGCGGAGCCTGTTCCTGAAGTGATGCCCGCGTCCAACTAGGTCGCATTACTTGTCGTTTTGAGCCGTCAGAACGACAACTACTGCGAGTCAGTTGGGGGAGCGGGGGTTTGTTCGCCGGGGGTGGAAGGCGGCGGAAGCACAGTCTTCCGTTTGAGACAATGGCTGCATGCGAACTTTGGGCAGCTCCTCGTCATCCTCCAAACCCGCCCGGGGTGGTTTTTCGATGTTCCGGATCAGCGGACCGGGGCTGATGGTCCTGGTGACGGCTTTCGTTGTGGCGGTTATTTTCGCAGCGAACCAGAACGACGTCGTGGGCTGGGTTGTGGCCATCATCGCCGGCTTCTGGCTTGCGCTGGCTGCGTTCGTGGTCTTCAGCATCCAGCGGGCCGCCAAGAAGGCCGGGGCGAAGCTGTCAGAGGCCCAGAGCGCGTTCCAGACGGCAGCCGGACGTGGTCCGGCCCGCGTATCGGCCGACCACGGGGGGACGCAGGTGATCTACGAACGCACCGAGGCTGACGAGGTGCGCGACCTGAAGCTGGACCATTCGTTCAAGATCGTCCAGGTACAAATCCGCGTGGTGGAGGAGGAGCGTGCCAAGGGCGACGCCGCGAACCACGACACCATCAACCGCGCCCTCGAGACCATCCAGATCACAGCCGCCAATGCCCGGGACATGATCAAGTCCTCCGGGGGCAACGGGGAGCCGGTGACCGGAACCATCATCGACTAGAGTGGAGCGGGTGAGCTCGGCATTGAACAAGGACCACCTTCGCATCGCATCCGTGAACGTCAACGGCCTCCGGGCTGCCTACAAAAACGGTATGGCGGCATGGCTGGAGCCGCGCGAAGTGGACATCCTTTGCCTGCAGGAAGTGCGCGCCCCTGACGCCATCGTCCGGGAGCTGCTGGGGGATGGCTGGCATATCCTGCACGCCGAGGCTGAGGCGAAAGGCCGTGCCGGCGTCGCCATCGCATCCCGGCTGGAACCGCTGGAAACCAGGAACGGCATCGGCGACGACTACTTCGCCACCGCCGGACGCTGGGTGGAAGCGGATTTCCGCGTCCCTGACGCTGCAGGAAACCCCGTCCAGCTCACCGTCGCCAGCGCCTACGTGCATTCAGGTGAAGTGGGAACTCCCAAGCAGGATGACAAGTACCGCTTCCTTGACGCCATGCACACCCGGCTTCCGGAGCTGACCAAGCACAGCGACCATGCGCTGGTGGTGGGAGACCTGAACGTCGCCCACACGCCCCGGGACATCCGGAACTCCAAGGGCAACCTCAAGAAGGCCGGGCACCTGCCGGAGGAACGCGCGTACTTCGACCGCTTCTTCGGCGAGGAGGTCGGCTGGCATGACGTCCACCGGAACCTGGCCGGCGACGTCGACGGGCCGTACACCTGGTGGTCCTGGCGCGGCAAGGCGTTCGACAATGACACCGGCTGGCGCATCGACTACCACATTGCCACCCCCGAACTTGCCGCGTCCGCCATTTCGGCTGTTGTGGACCGTGCAGCCACCTGGGACACCCGCTTCTCCGACCACGCCCCGCTGGTAGTGGACTACCAGCTCTAAGCCCGAAAGTTTTTCCATGACCACCCAGACTTCCTCCACTGACAAAAAGCGCATTCTTTCCGGCGCCAAGCCCACGGCTGATTCCCTTCACCTGGGCAACTACATCGGCGCTGTGCGCAACTGGGTGGACATGCAGGCGGAGTACGACGCCGTCTTCTTCATCCCTGACCTGCATGCCATCACGGTGGACTTCGACCCGGCCGAACTGGCAAAGCGCACCCGCATCGTCGCAGCCCAGTACATCGCCGCCGGAATTGACCCGGACAAGAGCATTTTCTTCGTCCAGTCCCACGTTCCCGAGCACGCACAGCTTGCCTGGGCACTGAACTGCATCACCGGTTTCGGCGAGGCCTCCCGGATGACGCAGTTCAAGGACAAAACCCAGAAGTCCGGTGCAGATTCGGCAACCCTGGGCCTGTTCGCCTACCCCACACTGATGGCCGCGGACATCCTGCTGTACCAGAGCGACCTGGTGCCCGTGGGCGAGGACCAGCGCCAGCACCTTGAACTGACCCGGAACCTGGCGCAGCGGTTCAACACCCGGTTCGGGCACACGTTCACCGTCCCCGAGGCCACGATCGTCAAGGAAAGCGCCAAGATCTACGACCTCCAGAATCCCAGCGCCAAGATGTCCAAGACGGGGGAGTCCCCCAACGGTGCCATCCAGCTGTTGGAGGATCCCAAGATCGCGGCCAAGCGCATCAAGTCGGCCGTGACCGACGCCGGAACGGACATCCGCTTCGATCCTGAGGAGAAGCCCGGGGTGTCCAACCTGCTGACCATCTACTCCTCCCTGACGGGCAAGTCCGTGGCGGACCTCGAAGCCGAGTACCAGGGGAAGATGTACGGCCACCTCAAAGTGGACCTCGCGGAGGTGGTGGTGGACTTCATCACCCCGCTCCGCAACCGGACCAACGAGCTGATGGCCGACCCCGCGGAACTCGACCGGCTGCTGGCCCTTGGTGCGGAACGGGCCAGGGAGATCGCCTCGGTCACGCTGGGCCAGGTGTATCAGCGCATGGGCTTCCTGCCGTCCCTCAGCCTCGCAGGAGTCCGCTAGCACCATGTCTTCGAGAAACGTCACCGCCAGGGGAGGTGCCTGCGCCGCCGGACAGGTGGAGCAGTCCCTGGCCGACCGGTTCGGAGACCAATCCAGCAGGAATGCGGCTGCGGAGCATGAAGCACGGAGTGAAGAAATCAGCGTGGGCGTCATCCTGGGGTTCCCGGCTGAGATAGCAGGGGAACTGCAGCGCTGGCGCGCGTCCTTCGGTGACCCCATGGCCGATGTGGTGCCGGCGCACATCACCCTGGTCACCACCACCCCCACGCGGGACTGGGAAGCCACGCGCCGGCATGTACGTGAGGTTGCCCGGCGCCAGAGTCCGTTCAAGGTCACCATCGCCGGGACGGGGACCTTCCGGCCCGTTTCGCCCGTCGTCTTCATCAACGTTGAGGACGGGTTCGATGACTGCGTGGACCTGCACCGCAAGCTTCAGCAGGGCCCGCTCCATCGCGAACTGCCTTTTGCCTACCATCCCCACGTCACCATCGCCCACGACGTCGCCCCGGAAAGCCTGGATGAGGCCGAAACGGTGCTAAAGAACTACAGGGCCACCTTCCCCGTGGTTAGCATGGGACTCTATGAGCATGATGCCGACGGCATCTGGCAGCTACGGGAAGAGCTGGACTTTGGGACCGAAACTGACAACCGCGGCAGCACCGGCCTTCCGGATGCTGCCGCGGACGCCCCCACCGAAGCAGAATAGCCAGCAGCCGCTGCCTACCGAGCTTGACCGGTTGAAGCTGGCGGTCATCGAAAAACGGATGGAGTGGAACCGGGCGCGCAAGTCCGGAGGGAAGTTCGCAGCGCTGATGGCTCTCGGGCAGTGGTTCACCGCCCGCCTGAACGTCCTGCGTCCCATGAGGGCCTTCCGGCATTACACCCTCCATTACGGGCCGTTGATGAGCGCCGGCATCGGCTTCAACATGTTTTTCTCCATCACCGGCCTACTGGCCACCGGCTTTTCCATTGCCGGCCTGGTGCTGAGCGGCCAACCGGCCCTGCTCGACACCATCGTCAGCAGCGTGGCCGCCAGCGCCCCCGGCCTCCTCAAAATCAACGGCGGCCAGGGCCTTGTGGACCCCAAGGACCTGCTGGATCCCAGCGGCCTTGGCTGGACTGCAGTAATCGGTGCCGTGGTCACCGTGGTCACCTCACTCGGCTGGATCAACGGTATGCGCGACGGCCTCCGGGGCGTACTGCAGCTGCCGCCGCTGATGGTCAATCCCATACTGCTGAAGCTGCGCGACGCCGGAATCCTGCTGCTGCTGGGCCTGTCCCTGGTGATCAGCGCGGCCGCTTCGCTGGTCTTCGGCACGGCAGCCGGATGGGTTTCCAACTTCCTGCACCTCGCTGACGCCTTGGCCGGGCCCCTCACCACGTCCGTGAAGATCATTGTGCCGCTGGTCCTCAACTGGGTCACGGCGCTGATCATGTTCCGGCTGGCCGCAGGCCTGAAGCTGTCCCGGCGCGCTTTGCTTGAAAGCACCATCCTCGCGGCCCTGGGCACCACCATCCTGCAGATCTTCAGCACTGAGCTGTTGGGCGGTGCCGGCCGCAACCCCCTCCTGGCCTCGTTTGCCGTCATCATCGGGCTTTTGATCTGGTTCAACCTGGTCAGTCAGGTCTACCTCGTCTCGGCGGGGTGGGCCGCCGTCCGCGAGGCGGACCTGGAGTCCGGCGGCACTCCCCGCAAGACCATCCTCGGTGCAAAGCGCGCCACACCCCAGACCTGACACTGCCCGGCAGGCTGCACGCCACGCCACCTTTCACGGTCAGGGAGCCGGCACCAGCCCCTCCCAGGCCACTGTCCAGCCCGGTGGAAAACCGGGTGCATGCCCCTCCGGGCCGTGGTCCCAGCCAGCGGCCATCAGCGCGGCCGCGGCAAGCAGACCGCCGTTGCCCGGAAGGTACAAGGGCAGGGAGTCCGTTTGGCGGTTGTGCCCGTTCGGCAGGACCGTGTTCTTGCCGGCGTCCTGCAGGAGCGCGTCCACGGCGGCCTCCGGGTCACCCAGCCGCGCGGCCGTCATGGCCATCACCGGGTAGTCCCAGCCCCACGTGCTGCCCCAGTCCCAGTCGGCCAGGACGTCATCCAGCGTTGCCCGCATGGTTGCTTCATCAATCAGTCCCGTCAGCGGCAGGACGCCGAGGGCGCAGAGCATGGAGGGATGGTCCGTCCTGATGGTGAATGGTTCCACGTCCATGGCTGCGTAGACACCGTTGACCACTCGCGGGCGCACCAACCCGTCGGCCACCGCCTGCCAGGCATGAACAGGTTCCAGGCCCAGCCGTTCCCGCCACGCGGCGGCGGTCCGGAGGCCCCACTGCCAGTAGGCAAGTTCGAAGGTGGGATTCATGACCTTGGCCCGCATGGACCCATAGCTCTCCTGCGCGGGGATGAGCGGCGGACCAAGTTCGAAACCGCGCGGCGTGGGGTGGGCGAAGCTGGCCATGAACTCCGCGGACTCGAACACGATGTCCGCGAACTCCTCCAGCACCTCGCGGCCGGGGTTGGCCCGATACGCCAGTTCCGCCAGGTGGATGGGATGTGGTTGCTGCCAAATCAGGAACGTCCCGATCGGGCTGGGGCTCTCCCTTCCATCCGGACCTACCTGCTTTGGCCAGCGGGCGCCGTCGAACCCCTGCGCCCGTGCCGTCTGCCGGGACGACTCCAGCACCGTTGTATACCAGCGCAGGGAGGGGAGGAGCAGTTCCGCGCGGTTCCAGTGCGCAAAATGGGCGGCGTGCCACCAATGCATCTCCAGGTGGAAACGTCCCCGCCACGAGTTGCACACCAGGCCCGTTTCCTGCGGCGGCAGCGATCCGGAGCAGTTGACGGCGGTCAGGTACTGGGAGAGGACGATGCGTCGTTCCAGCTCCTTCGCCCTCGCGTCCGGAGTGGCGGCCAGTTCGATGGCACCTCCGGAGCGCCAGAACCTGGGCCAGTGCTCCATTGAGGCAGCCGCAACGTTGCTGCCGGGCTGGCTTCCGCCAGGAGGCTGAGGGGCGTCAGGGGAAGGCCCGACGGCGGAACGAGGCTCGCTGCCTGCGCACGCCTTGCCTGCCACCTGGGAAAGGCCGGCGCCGCCCCTGGGGATGCAGTCACCATCGCCTCCGGACACGAAGGCAACGGACAGGTCCAGGACGTCCGGCCCGGAATGCGTGTCCAGGCAGATGCGTACCGAGTGCGCTCCAGCCTGCTCCACAACAAGGCCGTGCCCGCTGACCACCACCTGGTACCGCGAGTTGTCCAGTGCGCGGTCCACAGTCCAGCTGGGTGCCCCCGGGTGGAGCTCGGCGGGGTGGGGTCCGTGAAGACTGGTGGCATGGGCGGCTGACTGGCCCCAGTCGGCAGCATCGTGCCAGGCCTCTGACCCGTACGGGAAGTCGATGGCAATCACCAGGCCCTCCCGGAGCGCCCGGGACTCCACACGGATCCCGAGCTCATCGCGGTGGGGGTGGCAGGCCGTGGTGACCTGCACTGGGTGGCCGGCAATGGTGAAGGAGCTGGCGACAACACCAGTCCACAGATCCAGTGTCTGGCCGCTGTCGGAGAGTTCCGCGGAATTGATGAGTCGGCTGGCCCCGTCCTGCAGCAGCTGAAAACCGACGCGTCCCAGGTCAAGGCGGTGCGGATTTGCCCGCAGCCAGGTTTCCGCAGCGGAGGTGCCCGTCTCGCGGTCATTGACAATGTCTCCCACCATGTCCACGTAAGGGACAGGTCCCCGTGGTGATTCATAGAGGACGGTCGACCCTGCCAGGGTGTACCGGTCGCCGCCGGGCGTGGAGTGCCAGCCCCAATTCGACTGCGTCCCCAGCAGGGTTCCGGGCGGGAGTTTTTCCTGGCGCGGCCCCACCGGATACTCTGCCGGCAGGGTCTGCAGCCCGGTGAGGTCA
The DNA here is from genome assembly GCF_041877125.1 of Arthrobacter sp. E44. Classification (NCBI taxonomy): domain Bacteria; kingdom Bacillati; phylum Actinomycetota; class Actinomycetes; order Micrococcales; family Micrococcaceae; genus Arthrobacter; species Arthrobacter sp. E44. The sequence continues at coordinate 81,462 of NZ_JBHDJA010000015.1, read as the reverse complement.
ATGGTGAAAGCGAACTCGCCGTTGCCTACGGATACGGGGCTTCGGGTATCAAGCCTGCACTGCCGGACGTTATGGCGCTGCACCAGCGCCTTCCGGTCGATAGCGCCGGATGGCCGTTGTGCCTGGGTCATGGCCTGCTGCCCTGCGGTGCTGCTGCGGCTGTGCATGGTGGACGCCCTCCTGACGGGAATCTGTTGCCGGCGCCGCGAATTTTCCGGACGCACGGATAGCTGGCCTCTGCGACTGAAGAGCGGCGGAGGATGAAGAAAGCGGTTTCTGGCGGTTCTATCTTTTGCTGGTTCGAGGATGCTGTCAAGGCGCGTGGCGCAAGGCACTGCGTTCGAAACTATCGGCGCGCGGGAAGGCCTGAGTGGGTAATCGTTGGCCTATTGACGACCGCCATACCAATTGATACGTTTCACGAAACCGCTTTCTCGTCACCCGCACTTACGGAAGAAGCCTGCCCAATGACGCGTCACGCTGCCCGGAGAATCCGCCAATCCCTTGCCGTCCTGTCGGCCGCAGCCCTTCTGGCCGTGACTACCGGCTGTTCCAGTCCATCCTCCAACAAGGCTGAGGAGGGGCCCGTCGAAATCCGGTTCTCCTGGTGGGGCAATGCCGGCCGCGCCGAGCTGACCAACAAGGCGATTGCGGAGTTTGAAGCCGCCAACCCCAACATCAAGGTCAAGCCGGAATACGGCGACATCAGCGGCTACTTCGACAAGCTGGCAACCCAGGTGGCCGCCAATGACGCTCCGGACGTCATCACCATGGGCGGCGCCTACCCCGCCGAGTACGCCAACCGCGGGGCGCTGCTGGACCTGACCAAGGTGCAGGGCTCCCTGGACCTGTCCAGGATCGACCAGGGTGCGCTGGAAAACGGACAGGTCAAAGGCAAGCAGTACGGTGTCTCCACAGGTGCCAACGCCCTGGCCATCGTGGTCAATCCCGCTGTCTTCTCGGCGGCAGGTGTGCCTTTGCCGGATGACAGCAGCTGGAGCTGGGATGACTTCGCCAGGATCGCCGGCGACATCACGGCCAAGAGCCCCAAGGGGACGTACGGGACGGCCACGGTCCTCACCCATGACTCGTTGGATGCCTTCGCCCGCCAGCGCGGCAAATCCCTCTACACCCAGGACGGCCAGTTGGGGCTGGACAAGCAGACGGTGCAGGACTACTTCGATTATTCGCTGAAGCTCAGCGAATCCGGAGCCGCTCCAAGTGCGTCGGAAACGGTGGAGAAGCTCAACGTCAGCACGGAGCAGACCCTGATGGGCATGGGCAAGGCGGGGATGATGCTCACGTGGAGCAATTCACTGACCGCCCTCAGCAAGGCCTCCGGCGCGGACCTGAAACTGCTCAAGCTCCCCGGCGAAAAACCCACCCCGGGAATCTGGCTCCAGTCCTCGCAGTTCTACACCATCTCGGCCCGCAGCAAGCACACGGACGCCGCCGCAAAGCTTGTGAACTTCCTGGTCAATAACCAGGCCGCGGCCAAGATCATCCAGAGCGACAGGGGCATCCCCGGCAACTCCGAGATGCGCGCCGCCATCCAGGACCTGCTCACACCGCAAGGCAAGGTGGAAGCGGAGTACATCAACCAAATCGGCAAGATGGACTTCGCCCCCACTTACATCGGCCCCACCGGTTCCACCGCCGTTTCCGAAATCACCGCCCGGATCAACACCGAAGTCCTGTTCAAACGGCTGGCTCCGGAGAAGGCCGCCGAGCAGTGGCTCAGCGAGAGCGAGGCAGCGATCGGCAAGTAGTTACCCGCGGGGGGGCGGGCAGGGCGTCAGGCTGACGCGGCGTCGAGGTACTGGTCGGCCCACGCTGCGATGATGCGCGCAGCACGGGCAGCCTGGCCCTTCCCCGTCAGCAGGTGGTCGCTGCCCTCAAGGGACACAAAATTCCGCGGGTGCCTGGCGGTCTGGAAGATGGTGCTGGCGTTCTCGATCCCCACAGTGTTGTCGGTGGGGGAGTGCAGCACCATCAGTGGCTTGTGCAGCTGCTTGATGCAGTCCGTCAGGTCCGCATTTTCCAGATCCTCCACGAAGTGCCGTCGGATCTCCACCCGCTTGCCGCCGAGGTCCACCTCGGCGCTGCCCTCGCTGAGGATCCTGTCCAATGCAGCATCGAAGACGTGCGCCACGTGCTTGGGGGAGAAGGGCGCACCCACTGTGGCAACGGCGTCGAGTTCCGGAATGTCCCGCGCCGCAGCAAGCACTGCTGCACCGCCAAACGAGTGTCCCACCAGCAGGGAAATCTCCTTCCCCTCGCTGCGCATGAACTCTGCCGCCTTCACCGTGTCGGCTACCTTGTGGCTGAAGGAACCTGCGGACCATTCACCGGCGGAGCCGCCCAGGCCCAGGTTGTCGAAGCGCAGCATCCCGATGCCGCTGTCCGCCAGCGCCTTGCACATGCGGGCTGCGGAGGGGCTGTCCTTGCCCAGGGTGAACCCGTGCGAGAAGACGCCCCAGCCCTTGACGGGACCTTCCGGGACGTCGATGATGCCGGACAGCAGCTCGCCTGTGGAACCGGCGAAGGTGACTTTTTCGGAGCGGGACAAAAGGGGACCCTTTCTGTGGGCGGACAGCTTGCTCTATCAGGTTTGGTCCCCAAACCCCAGGTTTAGCGACCAAAGCTGATAGAGCATCCGGGTGCTTAGGTGCTGGAACGACGACGGCGCCGCCACCACACGTGGTGAGCGACGCCGTCGGCCGTTATCCAGGTTGTTGAACGCGGTTAGATCCTGCGGGCCAGGATGGCCTGCTTCACTTCCGCGATGGCCTGGGTGACCTGGATGCCTCGGGGGCAGGCCTCCGAGCAGTTGAAGGTGGTGCGGCAGCGCCACACGCCTTCCTTGTCATTGAGGATCTCAAGGCGCATGTCGCCGGCATCATCACGGGAGTCGAAGATGAAGCGGTGCGCGTTGACGATCGCTGCCGGGCCGAAGTACTGGCCATCGGTCCAGAACACCGGGCAGGAGGACGTGCACGCGGCACACAGGATGCACTTGGTGGTGTCGTCAAAGCGCTCACGGTCCTCAGCGGACTGCAGGCGTTCCCGGGTGGGCTCGTGGCCCTTGTTGATCAGGAAGGGCATGACTTCGCGGTACGACTGGAAGAAGGGTTCCATGTCCACGATGAGGTCCTTCTCCACCGGCAGGCCCTTGATGGGTTCCACCGTGATGGGCTTGGACGTGTCCAGGTCCTTGAGCAGCGTCTTGCAGGCAAGGCGGTTGCGGCCGTTGATGCGCATGGCGTCGGAGCCGCACACGCCGTGGGCGCAGGAGCGGCGGAAGGACAACGTGCCGTCCATTTCCCACTTCACCTTGTGCAGGGCGTCCAGGACACGGTCGGTGCCGTACATGGTCAGGTGGAAGTCATCCCAGGTGGCTTCCTCGGAAACCTCCGGGTTGTACCGGCGGACGCGCATGTGGACGTCGAACGTGGGGATTTCCCCGCCTCCGCCAACGCCGGCAGGAAGTTCAACCTTTGAGGCTGGCTCAGCGATTTCAGCGGTCATCTTAGTACTTCCTCACCATCGGCTCGTAGCGGGTAAAGACAACCGGCTTGGTGGCGAGGCGGATACCGGCGATTGATTCCGCCGATCCGTCAGCCGGCGCGTGGTCATCCTTGTACGCCATGGAGTGCTTCATGAATTTCTCGTCGTCACGCTCGGGGAAGTCCTCGCGGAAGTGTCCGCCGCGGGATTCCTCGCGGTGCAGGGCGGCCACGGTCATCACCTTGGCCAGTTCCAGCAGGAAGCCGAGCTCAACGGCCTCGAGCAGGTCCAGGTTGAAACGCTTGCCCTTGTCCTGGACGTTGATGCGCTTGTAGCGCTCCTCGAAGGAAGCAATGTCGCGCAGCACCTGGTTCAGGGTGTCCGCGGTGCGGAACACCTGCATGTTGGCGTCCATCGTGTCCTGCAGTTCCTTGCGGATCTGCGCCACCTTCTCGTCGCCGGTGCCGTTGCGGGCGATGTCCAGCAGGTCGGTGGTGTAGGCCAGCGGGTTCTCCGGCAGTTCCACGAACTGCGCGGTCTTGGCGTACTCGGCAGCGGCGATGCCGGCCCGCTTGCCGAACACGTTGATGTCCAGCAGCGAGTTGGTGCCCAGGCGGTTGGAACCGTGGACGGACACGCAGGCCACTTCACCGGCGGCGTAGAGGCCGGGGACCACGGTGTCGTTGTCCTGCAGGACCTCGGTCTGGATGTTCGTGGGGATGCCGCCCATGGCGTAGTGCGCGGTGGGGAACACCGGTACCGGCTCCGTGTACGGTTCCACGCCCAGGTAGGTGCGGGCGAACTCAGTGATGTCCGGAAGCTTGGCATCGATGTGCGCAGGCTCCAGGTGGGTCAGGTCCAGGAGGACGTAGTCCTTGTTCGGGCCGCAGCCGCGGCCTTCGCGCACCTCGTTGGCCATGGAACGGGCCACGATGTCACGCGGCGCGAGGTCCTTGATGGTGGGGGCGTAGCGCTCCATGAAGCGCTCACCCTCGGAGTTGCGGAGGATGGCACCTTCACCGCGGGCGGCCTCGGAGAGGAGGATGCCCAGGCCCGCGAGGCCTGTCGGGTGGAACTGGAAGAACTCCATGTCCTCCAGCGGGATGCCGCGGCGGAACGCGATGCCCATGCCGTCACCGGTGAGGGTGTGTGCATTCGAGGTGGTCTTGAAGACCTTGCCGGCGCCGCCGGAGGCGAACACCACGGACTTGGCCTGGAAGACGTGCAGTTCACCGGATGCCAGGTCGTAGGAGACGACGCCGGCAACGCGCTTCTGCTTGTAGGGGGTGCCGTCTGCGCGCACGGCGTCCTCTTCAACCGTCAGCAGGTCCAGGACGTAGTACTCGTTGTAGAACTCAACGTTGTGCTTGACGCAGTTTTGGTACAGGGTCTGCAGGATCATGTGGCCGGTGCGGTCCGCGGCGTAGCATGCGCGGCGGACCGGTGCCTTGCCGTGGTCCCGGGTGTGGCCGCCAAAGCGGCGCTGGTCGATCCGGCCTTCAGGCGTGCGGTTGAAGGGCAAGCCCATCTTTTCCAGGTCCAGCACGGCGTCAATGGCTTCCTTGGCCATGACCTCGGCTGCGTCCTGGTCAACCAGGTAGTCGCCGCCCTTGACGGTGTCGAAGGTGTGCCATTCCCAGTTGTCTTCCTCGACGTTGGCAAGGGCGGCACACATGCCACCCTGTGCCGCACCCGTGTGCGAGCGGGTGGGGTAGAGCTTGGTCAGTACTGCTGTGCGCGCGCGCTGACCGGATTCGATCGCGGCGCGCATGCCAGCGCCACCGGCACCGACGATGACGACGTCGTACTTATGGACCTGCATACCAGATGCTCTTTCTCTCAAAATTCGCTATGAAACAACGGGGCGGCTTTGCCTGCTCCGCAAAACGGGGCCCGCGGAAAAGCCCGCGGGCCCCGGGGTTGTGCCAGTGCTAGGCAGGGCAGAAACCGCCCGGAAGGGCAACGCCGTTCACCACAGGGCACGGGTTGAACGTGAAGATCACCAGGGTGCCCAGGAGGATGATGACCACGGCCGCTGCGTAGAGCACGGTCTTCAGCCAGCGGCGGGTGGAGGTCTTCTCGGCGTAGTCGTTGATGATGGTCCGCACGCCGTTGGTGCCGTGCAGCATGGCCAGCCACAGCATGGCCAGGTCCCAGAACTGCCAGAACGGGTCCGCCCACTTGCCGGCCACGAAGCCGAAGTCGATGGCGTGGATGCCTTCGCCGACCATGAGGTTCACGAACAGGTGGCCGAAGATGAGGACCACCAGCACCACGCCGGAAAGGCGCATGAACAGCCAGGCGATCATCTCGAAGTTGCCCTTGGAGCCGCCGCTGCGGCGGTACTGGGGGGCGATCCGCCCGCTGCGGGGGCTCTCGATGGTTGCAGTCATGGCTTAGAGACCTCCGAGGGCGAGGGACAGGTGGCGGATGGAGAAGGCAACCATGGTCACGACCCACAGGGCCAGGACTGCCCACAGCATCTGCCGCTGGTACTTGGCGCCCTTCTTCCAGAAGTCGACGGCAATGATCCGCAGGCCGTTGAAGGCGTGGAAAACGATGGCGGCAACGAGGCCGGTCTCGCCCAGCGCCATCAGGGGGTTCTTGTAGGCGCCGATCACGGCGGTGTAGGCCTCCGGTGACACACGCACCAAGGAGGTGTCCAGGACGTGGACCAACAAGAAGAAAAAGATCACTACACCGGTAATGCGGTGTCCTACCCAGGACCACATGCCTTCACGGCCGCGGTACAAGGTGCCAGCTGGTTTTGTCGGCACTGATAAACCTCCCTGCAACACAGCGGCGCTGGCATGAGATCCATGCGGGGGGAACGCCTGCTGCGAGAGCACTCGTAGCTCAGGCCTAAATCTAGGCTCCGCTAACAGCTTATTCAATTTAGGCGTTTATTGGTGCCCAGTGCTGGTGCGGATTTTCGGGCGAAATGAGACTAACGCCACATGCTTGCGGGCTTTTTGGGAAGTGGTTGGCGGGGGAGTGCGGCAAAATGCGGGACCATTGCGTTGCCGCAGGAGCCGTCTGCGGCCCTTCGGCTAAAGTAGCCGTGATGAGTACAGACAAAGTGACAAGCCCGGTTTCACCCCTTGACCGCTTCATTGCGGTGATTCCGGCAGGCGGAGTGGGGACCCGCCTCTGGCCACTGTCACGAGCAGCAGCTCCCAAGTTCCTTCACGATCTCACCGGATCGGGCAGCACCTTGCTGCGCGCCACCTATGACCGGCTGCAGCCACTGGCAGGCAACCGGATGCTGGTGGTCACTGGCAAGGCCCACCGTGAAGCCGTGTGCCGGCAGCTCCCGGAAGTCAACGACGGCGACCTCGTCCTTGAGTCGGAGCCCAAGGACTCGGGTGCGGCCATCGGCCTCGCGGCGGCAATCCTGCATGAACGCGATCCCGACACCATCATGGGTTCCTTCGCCGCCGACCAGGTGATCAGCCCGGACCACCTGTTCCAGCAGGCCGTCCGCGAGGCAATCCACACGGCCGCCGCGGGCAAGATCGTGACCATCGGCATCAAGCCCACCCACCCGTCCACCGGCTTCGGCTACATCCGTTCCGGCAAGGCGCTGAACATCGAAGGCGCTCCCAGCGCCCATGACGTGGTGGAGTTCGTCGAGAAGCCGGACGAAATGGTGGCCCAGCAGTACGTGGACAGCGGTGACTACGTATGGAACGCCGGAATGTTCGTGGCGCCCGTGTCCCTGATGCTCAAGCACCTCGAGGCCAACCAGCCGGAGCTGTTCCAGGGCCTGCAGGAAATCGCCCGGGCGTGGGACACCCCGCAGCGCGACGAGGTCACCGCGCGCGTCTGGCCAACCCTGCCGAAAATCGCCATTGACTACGCAGTGGCCGAGCCCGCCGCCGAAGCCGGGGACGTCGCCGTCGTGCCTGGTACCTTCCGCTGGGACGACGTTGGCGACTTCGCCTCCGTGGGCCGGCTTAACAGTGCCAAGGAAGTGGACGACGTCACCGTCCTGGGCGAAGGTGCCCGCGTGTTCACCGAGAACTCAAGCGGCGTCGTGGTCACCGACACCAAGCGCGTCATCGCCCTGATCGGGATCCAGGACGTCGTCGTCGTCGATACCCCCGACGCCCTGCTGGTGACCACCATGGCCAACTCGCAGCGCGTAAAAGCAGCCGTGGATGCCCTCAAGGCAAGCGGGGACACGGACGTTCTCTGACCTGGGAACCTGCCGGCACCTCTGGGTGCCGGCAGGTTCCGGATGTAATGCGGCGTCAGTGAATGGGTGCTTAAGCCTCTACCGTCGCTAGAGTGAAGCAGTGCGCAATTACACGACTGAAGCCGAGCCCACCGCCCTGGTGGCTCCGTGGCTCGAACCGCTCCTGCCGGAACTGATCGAATTCCGCCGGGACCTCCATGCGCACCCGGAACTGTCCTTCAAGGAGTTCCGTACCACCGACAAGCTTGCCGAGCGGCTCGAAGCCGCCGGGCTGAGCCCTCGCCGCCTTGAAGGCACCGGACTGACGGTGGACGTGGGCGAAGGCCCCATCGCCACCGCCCTGCGCGGCGATATCGATGCCCTGCCCATCATCGAGGAAACGGGCCTGCCGTTCGCGTCGAAGAACCACGGCGTCACCCACGCCTGCGGCCACGACGTCCACACCACCACCATGCTGGGCATAGCCCTGGTCCTGAACCGGATGCACCAGGAAACACCCCTCGGCGCCACCGTCCGGATCATCTTCCAGCCCGCGGAAGAGACCATGCCCGGCGGCGCGCACTCCTGCATTGAGCAGGGCGTCCTGGAAGGCGTGCCCCGGATTCTGGCGCTGCACTGCGACCCCCGGATCGAAGTGGGCAAGGTGGGAACCCGGATCGGTGCCATCACGTCTGCCTCCGACACGATCCGTATTGAACTTTCCGGACGCGGGGGCCACACGTCGCGCCCCCACCTCACCGAGGACCTGGTGTTCGCACTGGCCCAGATCGCGGTCAATGTCCCGGCCGTGCTGTCCCGCCGCGTGGACGTGCGCAGCGGCGTGTCCGTGGTGTGGGGGCAGATCACCGCGGGCTCGGCGCCGAACGCCATCCCGGGTGCGGGCTACATGGCCGGCACCATGCGCTGCCTGGACCGGGAAGCCTGGCACGCCGCCGGCGAGCTCCTTGACGAGGTAGTCCACCAGGTGGCGGCACCCTACGGGGTGGACGTGCACCTGGAGCACACCAGGGGAGTGCCGCCGGTGGTGAACTCCGAACACGAGACGGCCTTGATCGAGGCCGCTGCCCGCGCCGAGATCGGCGAAAGCGCCGTGGTGCTCACCCCGCAGTCCATGGGCGGCGAGGACTTTGCCTGGTTCCTGGCCGAGCTTCCCGGGGCGATGATGCGCCTTGGCACCAAGACGCCCGGCGGCGAGGACTACGACCTGCACCGTGGCGACTACATCCTGGACGAACGTTCCCTGGGCCTGGGCATCCGGGTGCTGACCGCGGCGGCCCTGCGGACCATCCGGGACCTCGAGCAGCCCGCCATCCCCTAGCACCACCCGCCCTGCGCCGGCCTGCCACAAGAAGGTGCGGACCGCCGTCGGGAAAGCACGACGGCGGTCCACGCCCAGCCGCCCGCACCCGGGTAAGTTGTGCACAACTAAGTTGTGCGCTACCGTGGTGGTATGACCGAAGCGCCCCGCCTGGACCGGCAAGTATGTTTTGCGTTGTACTCAGCATCCCGGGCCGCCACCGCGGTCTACCGGCCGGTCCTCGACCAACTGGGACTTACCTACCCGCAGTACCTGGTGATGCTGGTGCTGTGGGAAAGCGAACCACGGGGCGTGAAGGAACTCGGCGGGGAACTCGGCCTGGACTCAGGCACGCTGTCCCCGCTGCTCAAGCGCCTGGAAGCGCTCGGGCTCGTGGAGCGCCGGCGGTCCGGCGAGGATGAGCGCCGCGTCGCCATCCACCTGACGCCCGCCGGGCGAAGCCTCAGCGGGCCGGCCAGCGCCATCCCGCAGCGGCTGGCCGACGCCGCAGGGCTGTCCCTGGACGAACTTGAACAACTGCGGGCCACCCTGGGCAAGCTCACGGCCGCGCTGCATCAGTCGCTCTGAGCGCTCAATCCTGCACCATCCCACCAACAGGACGGACATCTTTCGTGAAGACTCTCTACACCGCCGAGGCACTTGCCTCCGGCGAAGGGCGCGACGGCACCGCGCGCAGCAACGACGGCCGGTTGGCAGTGGACCTGGCCAGCCCCGTCGAACTGGGCGGCAACGGCCAGGGCACCAATCCCGAACAGCTCTTCGCCGCCGGATACGCCGCCTGCTTCCACTCAGCCCTGCGCCTGGTGGGCCGCAAGGCGGGTGCCGACCTGACGGACTCGGCAGTGGCAGCGAAGATCCACCTGGGACAACTGGACGGTGGAGCCGGCTTCGGGCTGGCCGCCGAACTGGAAATCGCCCTCCCCGCCCTCGACCTCGCCACCGCGGAGGACCTGGTGGCCAAGGCCCACCAGGTCTGCCCCTATTCGAACGCCACCCGCGGCAACATCAACGTCGACCTCAAGATCCTGGAGTACGCAGCATGAGCACAGCCCTGGCAACCACCACCCGTGAAATCCGGCTCGCCTCGCGCCCTGTCGGGCGTCCCACCGGCGACAATTTCGAACTGGCAGAGGCACCGCTGCCCGCACTTGAAGACGGCCAGGTCCTGGTACGCAACCTCTTCATGTCGGTAGACCCGTACATGCGCGGCCGGATGAACGACGTCAAGTCTTACTCCGCACCCTTCGCCGTCGGCAAGGCGCTCGACGGCGGCGCGGTGGGTGAGGTGGTCGCATCCCGTTCGTCGGCACACAAGGAGGGCGACGTCGTCGTCCATTCCCTGGGCTGGCGCGAGTACGCCGTGGTGGACGGCAGCGCTGCCACCCCGGCCCGCACCGACCTGGCACCTGCTTCCGCCTTTCTCGGCGCCCTGGGCATGACCGGGCTCACGGCCTACACCGGACTGTTGAAGGTTGCGGAGTTCAAGCCCGGGGACGTTGTCTTCGTCTCGGGGGCGGCCGGCGCGGTCGGCTCCCTGGTGGGCCAGATCGCCAAAGCCATGGGCGCCTCCCGGGTCATCGGCTCTGCCGGGTCCCCGGCCAAGGTGGCGCGCCTCCTCGAACTCGGCTTCGACGCCGCCTTCGATTACCACGACGGTCCTGTGCTGGAGCAGCTGGAGAAGGCTGCCGGCCCGGCCGGCATCGACGTCTACTTCGACAACGTGGGCGGCGAACACCTTGAGGCCGCCCTGGCGGTCCTCAACGTGGGCGGCCGGGTGGCCATGTGCGGCGCCATCGCACAGTACAACTCCACCGAGCCCACCCCGGCACCGCACAACCTGATGCAGGCAATCGGCAAGCAGCTCACCTTGCGCGGATTCCTGGTAGGCGGGCAGCGCCAGCACGCCGCCGAGTTCGCGGAGAAAATGGCCGGCTGGCTGGCCGACGGCACCGTGCGCTACGACGAGACGATCGTCGATGGCCTCGAGAACGCGCCGCAGGCCTTCATGGACCTCCTGGACGGCGCAAACACCGGAAAAATGCTCGTCCGGCTCTAGGCGCCACCGGGCTATCCATCAGCAGTAGGGGCACCGCATCCAGCGGTGCCCCTACTGCTTGGTAACAACTTGTAAACAATCCTCCGGATGGGCTCCCGGCATGCTATGGGGACGTGGCGCAGGCCACTAAAGTGGGTGCCATCAGTGCGCTCCGGCGCAGTGCTGCGTGCCTTCAGTGAAAACAGAATTTCAGCGCCGAAACGGACACTCATTGAACTACAGCCCGTAGCGCCACTCGCATCATCCCTGGAGGAAAATTGAACAAATCACTGCGTGCCGTCTTCAAGCGCGGTTCAATGGCAGGCGTGGCCACCCTTGGTGCGTCCGCGCTTGTGCTCACTGCCTGCGGTGCCGCCCCCGAAGCCGGAAGCACCCCGTCAGCAGGGGCCAGCGACTACGTCGGCTGCATCGTGTCGGACTCCGGCGGATTCGACGACCAGTCCTTCAACCAGTCCTCCTACGAGGGCCTGAAGAAAGCGGAGAAGGACCTCGGCATCAAGGTCAACCAGATCGAGTCCAAGACCAACAACGACTTCGAACCCAACCTGCGCGCCATGGTCACGGCCGGCTGCAACCTCACCATCACCGTGGGCTTCCTGCTCGGTGACGCCACCAAGGCCCAGGCAACCGCCAACCCGGACAAGCACTTCGCCATCATCGACTTCGGCTACGACCAGCCCATCAGCAACGTCAAGCCGATCATCTATGACACCGCACAGGCCGCATTCCTGGCCGGCTACCTGGCAGCAGGAACCACCAAGACCGGCACCGTGGCCACCTTCGGCGGAATCAAGATCCCCACCGTGACCATCTTCATGGACGGTTACGCCGACGGCGTGAAGTACTACAACCAGCAGAAGGGCAAGAACGTCAAGCTGCTCGGCTGGAACAAGGACGCCCAGGACGGCAGCTTCACCGGCGACTTCGAAAAGCAGGACGTCGGCAAGCAGCTGACCAAGAACTTCCTGGACCAGGGCGCGGACATCGTCATGCCCGTGGCGGGCCCGGTGGGCAAGGGCGCGGGCGCCGCGCTGAACGAGGCCAAGGCCGCCGGCAAGGACGTCAAGCTCATCTGGGTTGACTCCGACGGCTACCTCACCGCCCCGGACTACAAGGGCATCATGCTCTCCTCCGTCATGAAGCAGATGGGCGAGGCCGTGGAAACCGTGGTCACCGAGGACAAGGACGGCAGGTTCAACAACACCCCGTACGTCGGCACCCTTGCCAACGACGGCGTGCAGCTGGCACCCTTCCACGACCTCGATTCCCAGGTCCCCGCGGAACTGAAGTCCGACCTCGAGACGATCAAGAAGGACATCGTGGCCGGCAAGCTGAAGGTTCAGTCCGCAGCAAGCCCCAAGGCCTGATCCACCACAGGAAGCGCCGCCGCCGGCCCCTCACCCACTGGCCGGGCGGTGGCGCTTTTTGCTGGCCGAACGTTTACCCCGCACGGCCGGCTCCTCCCGGGACTGCAGCCACTAGGCTGGTGCTGCAGCCAGATATCCCGTCCGGTCTGATCACCGGACGCTTCGAGATTGGTCAGAGTTTTGAAACTTGAGCTTCGAGGGATCACTAAACGCTTTGGCGCGCTGCTGGCCAACGATCACATCGATGTGGTGGTTGAGCCGGGACAGATCCACTGCCTCCTCGGCGAAAACGGGGCCGGCAAGTCCACCCTGATGAACGTGCTTTACGGGCTGTACGAGCCCACCGAGGGCGACATCCTCATCGATGACAAGCCGGTTGCCTTCCGCGGCCCGGGCGATGCCATGGCGGCGGGAATCGGCATGGTGCACCAGCACTTCATGCTGGTGCCGGTGTTCACCGTGGCGGAAAACGTGGCGCTGGGCGCCGAGCCCACCAAGGCCGCCGGCTTCCTCAACCTGGACCAGACCAGGCAGCGCATCAGGGAAATCTCGGACCAGTACGGCTTTGACGTTGACCCGGACGCCCTGGTGGAGGACCTGCCGGTGGGCGTGCAGCAAAGGGTCGAAATCATCAAAGCCCTGGTCCGCAACGCCAAGGTCCTCATCCTCGACGAACCCACGGCCGTCCTGACGCCGCAGGAGACCGACGAACTCCTGGACATCATGCGCCAGCTCAAGTCGCGCGGCACTTCCATCGTGTTCATTTCGCACAAGCTGCGCGAGGTCAAGGAAGTTTCGGACACCATCACTGTTATCCGGCGCGGCAAGGTGGTGGGCACCGCCGATCCTGCCGCTTCCACCACCGAGCTTGCCTCGATGATGGTGGGCCGGGCGGTCAGCCTGAATTTGGACAAGGCCCCCGCCCAGCCCAAGGAAACCACGTTCGAAGTCACCGACCTCACCGTCGTCGCGCCCAACGGCCAGCACGTGGTGGACCACCTCAGCTTCCACATCAAGCGCGGGGAGATCCTGGCTATCGCCGGGGTGCAGGGCAACGGGCAGACCGAACTCACCGAAGCGATCCTGGGCCTGCAGGACCGGGTTATCGGCTCCATCGTCCTGGACGGCAAGGAACTGGTGGGCCGGTCCGTCAAGGAAGTCCTCGACGCGGGCGTCGGCTTTGTTCCGGAAGACCGCAAAGTGGACGGGCTGGTGGGCACCTTCTCCGTGGCCGAGAACCTGATCCTGGACCTTTATGACAAGCCGCCGTTCGCCAAGGGGATCAGCATGAGCCCGGCGAAGATCATGGAAAACGCCAAGGCACGCATCGGTGAATTCGATGTGCGGACGCCCTCGGCTGCAGCTGCCGCCGGAACACTTTCCGGCGGCAACCAGCAAAAGCTCGTGATGGCCCGCGAACTCTCCCGTCCCTTGCGCCTGTTCATCGCCTCCCAGCCCACCCGCGGCGTGGACGTGGGTTCCATCGAGTTCCTGCACCGGCGGATTGTGGCAGAGCGCGACCAGGGAACCCCGGTGATGATTATTTCCACCGAACTGGACGAAGTCATGGAGCTGGCCGACCGGATCGCAGTGCTCTACAAGGGCAGGCTGGTGGGCACCGTTCCGGGCGGGACCAGCCGGGACGTCCTGGGTCTCATGATGGCGGGCATACCGCCGGAAGAGCACGCACCGCAGCACGCACACACCCCGCAGGCCGGTACCCCGGCCCCCACCTCCAACGCCGAGGGAGCCGACCATGCCTGACCAGCCTTCCCCCAAACATGCCCAAGAGAACCAGCATGCTGAAAACCAGTCGGTTGAAGAAAACCCTGGTGCTGACAAGCGCCGGCACGCGGCCGACACCCCGGAGGCTACCGTGCCTCCGGCCGCCGAGGAAACCGCAGCGGTGGTAGCCGTCGACACTGCCGGCGGAGCCATGCAGCCTTCCGCGGTTCCGGCCACGGCCCAAAGCGGACAGTTGCCGGGTGGCCCCGATACCGTGCTGCGCCGGATCTTTACCGGGAGCGGCGTGGTCTCGGTCCTGGCGGTGCTGCTGGCGCTGATCATCGGCGGCCTGCTCATCGCAAGCACGGACAAGCAGGTGGCCGCCACCTCCAGCTACTTCTTTGCCAGGCCCACGGACATGCTGACGGCGGTATGGAATGCCGCCACCCGGTCCTACATCGCACTGTTCCAAGGATCGGTGTTCAACCCCCGGGGCAACGGCCTGGCCGCGCAGTTCGCCCCCTTCATGGAAACCCTCACCATCGCCACGCCGCTGATCACTGCCGGCCTGGGCGTGGCGCTGGCATTCCGGGCTGGCCTGTTCAACATCGGTGCGCAGGGCCAGATCATCGTGGCAGGCATCCTGGCGGCCTGGGTGGGCTTCGCACTGCACCTGCCGGTTGGCCTGCATCTGCTGCTGGTGCTCGTGGCCGGCATCGTCGGCGGTGCCCTCTGGGCCGGACTGGTGGGCCTGCTCAAGGCCCGGACCGGAGCCCATGAAGTCATCCTGACCATCATGTTCAACTACATTGCGCTCTACTTCCTGCGCTACCTGCTGAACACCCCGGCGTTCCAGCGTCCGGGGGAGTCCAACCCCATTTCACCCATCCTGGACCCCAGTGCTGTATACCCGCAGATCCTGGGCAGCCAGTACCGGCTGCACCTGGGCTTCCTCCTGGCGATCGCCGCCACCTTTGTGGTGTGGTGGCTCCTGAACCGGTCCACGGTGGGCTTCGAGTTCCGGGCCGTGGGCGCCAACCCCAAGGCTGCGCAGACCGCCGGCATCAACGTCTCCCGCTCCACCATCCTGGTCATGGCCATCGCAGGCGGCCTCGCCGGCATGTCCGGCGTGGCGCAGGTTGCCGGCACCGAAAAGGTGCTCACCGACGGCGTGGCCGCCACGTACGGGTTTGACGCCATCACGGTTGCCCTGCTGGGGCGTTCGACGCCGTGGGGCACCTTCGCCGCCGGCCTGCTGTTCGGCGCTTTCCGCGCCGGAGCGGTCCAGATGCAGATCCAGACCGGCACCCCCATCGACATCGTCCTGGTGGTCCAGTCCCTGATTGTCCTTTTCATCGCCGCACCGCCGCTGGTCCGGGCCGTCTTCGGCCTGAACCCCAGGCGCAGGAAGCCCGCGCGCACAGCCAAGTCCGGGCAGGCAGCCACAACCGGAGGTGCCGCATGAGCACAACACTTTCATCGTCCAGGTCCGGCAACCCCCAGCCCGGCGGCTCCGCGGCCGACACCCGCTCCGCGGCGCCTTCGGGCAAACCGGCCACCTGGAAAACCCCGGTCCTGCTCGCCGTGTTCGCGTTGATCTCCCTGGTGTTTTTCGGCCTCCTGGCCCCCAACCAGACGGCAAGTTTCGGCATCTCCACCGAGGGTGATTTCTTCCAGCTCCCGGCACTGGAAATCAACGCCTTTGCCGGCGGCATCACGCTGTCGGTACTCCTTGTTGCACTGGCCGGTTACGCCGTCTATTTGAAGACAAGGAACCAGGCGGTTCCCGGCTGGCTCCCCGTCACGTTCATCGTGGTCTTCGTGGCCGCGTTCCTTATCTGGGTAGTGGGCGGCGCCCGCACTCCCGCCATCTCATTGGCGGGTCTCATCGCCGGGTCGGTCACGCTTGCCGTCCCGCTCGTGTTCGGTTCACTTTCCGGTGTCCTGTGCGAGCGCGCTGGAGTGGTGAACATCGCCATCGAAGGGCAGCTCCTTGGCGGGGCCTTCACCGCGGCCATTGTTGCCAGCATGACCAGGAGCGCTTTGGTCGGGCTGCTGGCGGCCGCTATAGCGGGCGCGGTGGTGTCCATGGTCCTGGCGCTGTTCAGCATCAAGTACCTGGTTAACCAGATCATTGTCGGAGTCGTCCTGAATGTGCTGGTCTCCGGCGTGACCGGCTTCCTCTTCAGCACCGTGATGCAGGCCAACAAGGCCCAGTTCAACTCGCCGCCCGGCCTGGACGTCATCGACATCCCCGTGCTCTCCAGCATCCCGATCATCGGGCCCATCCTGTTCCGGCAGTCGCTGGTGGGATACCTCATGTACGTCGCTGTCGCGGTGGTCTGGGTGGGCCTGTTCAAGACCAGGTGGGGCCTGCGTGTCCGCGCAGTGGGTGAGCACCCCCAGGCGGCGGACACCTTGGGCATCAACGTCAACGCCACCCGGTTCTGGAACGTCACACTGGGCGGTGCTGTAGCCGGCATCGGCGGCTCGTTCTTCACCCTTGTTGCCATCGACAGCTTCACCAAGGAAATCTCCGGAGGCCGCGGATTCATTGCCCTGGCCGCCCTGATCTTCGGACGCTGGAACCCTGTGGGTGCCTTCTTCGCGGCACTCCTGTTCGGATTCGCCGATAACCTCCAGAGCATTGTCACCATCATCGGTACGCCCGTGCCCAGCCAGTTCATGGCCATGCTGCCCTACCTGGTAACCGTGCTCGCCGTCGCCGGCCTGGTGGGTCGTTCCAGGCCGCCCGCGGCCGACGGCATCCCCTACGTCAAGGGATGACCGCCATGGAAAATGCACAGTTGGACAACGCACAGGCCGTGGACTGGGCAGCCCTCGAAACCGCGGCCGTCGCAGCCATGAAGAATGCGTACGCCCCATACTCAAAGTTTCCCGTGGGCGCCGCGGCGCTCACCGGGGACGGCAGGATCGTCAGCGGCTGCAATGTGGAGAATGCCAGCTATGGGCTGACGCTTTGCGCCGAATGTGCCCTGGTGGGAAACCTGCAGATGACCGGTGGCGGGCTGCTGCGGGCGTTCTACTGCGTCGACGGGGCGGGAAACATCCTTATGCCCTGTGGCCGCTGCCGCCAGTTGCTGTACGAATTCCGTGCCCCGGAAATGCAGCTCATGACTACCCAAGGCATCAAGACCATGGACCAGGTGCTGCCCGACGCCTTTGGTCCTGAACATCTGGAGGAGACCCGGTGACCGAGAACCAAACACCGAACAGTACCGCCGAAGCGTTCGACGCCGTCGACATCATCCGCACCAAGCGGGACAAAGGGACGCTGAGCCCCGAACAGATCGACTGGACCATCGACGCGTACACCCGCGGGGCCATCGCCGACGAGCAGATGGCGGCCCTGAACATGGCCATTCTGCTCAACGGCATGGACCGGACCGAAATTGCCCGCTGGACGGCGGCCATGATCGCCTCCGGTGAGCGGATGGATTTCTCCAGCCTCCGACGTCCCGACGGCGGCTTGAAGTACACCACGGACAAGCATTCCACGGGCGGGGTGGGGGACAAGATCACCCTGCCGCTGGCCCCGCTGGTGGCGGTATTCGGCGTCGCCGTTCCCCAGCTGTCCGGCCGGGGCCTGGGGCACACCGGAGGCACCCTGGACAAGCTGGAGTCAATCCCCGGCTGGCGGGCCAACCTCAGCAACGACGAGATCCTGGCCCAACTCCAGGACGTTGGCGCAGTGATCTGCGCCGCCGGCGCCGGGCTTGCCCCCGCCGACAAGAAGCTGTACGCGCTCCGGGACGTCACCGGCACAGTGGAGGCCATCCCGCTGATCGCGTCATCGATCATGAGCAAGAAGATCGCAGAGGGCACCGGCTCGCTGGTCCTGGACGTCAAGGTGGGCAGCGGGGCGTTCATGAAAGACCAAGCGACAGCCCGCGAACTCGCCGAAACCATGGTGGCGCTGGGCAAGGACGCAGGAGTCAACACTGTTGCGCTGCTGACCAACATGGACACCCCGCTGGGCCTTACCGCCGGCAATGCCATCGAGGTCGAGGAATCGCTGGAGGTCCTGGCGGGCGGCGGTCCTGATGACGTGGTGGAGCTGACTGTGCGGCTCGCCGAAGAAATGCTCGCCGCGGCAGGAGTCCGCGACGCCGATCCCGCTGCCGCGCTGAAGGACGGCCGGGCCATGGACGTCTGGAACCGGATGATCTCCGCCCAGGGCGGCGACCCACAGGCAGCGCTGCCAAAGGCCAGGGAATCCGACGTCGTATACGCCCCCGCCGACGGGGTGCTGGTTGAACTGGACGCGCTCGCCGTTGGCGTGGCCGCGTGGCGCCTGGGTGCCGGCCGTGCACGGAAGGAGGACCCCGTCCAGGCCGGGGCGGGGGTGCGCATGCACGCCAAGCCCGGTGCCACAGTCCGGGCCGGGGAACCGCTGATGACACTGCTCACCGATACCCCGGAGCGGTTCGCCCGTGCCCGCGAAGCCCTGGAGCACGCCGTGGTTATTGCTCCGGAAGGTTCACGGCCTGCCCAGCAGCTCATCATCGACCGCATAGCATAGTGACCAATGCAGGCCATCAATGACTTCATCCTCGCCGCAGCCGGACAGCCGTGGGTGCTGGTCCTGGTGCTGGCCTGCTGCATCATCGACGGCTTCTTTCCGCCGGTCCCCAGCGAGTCGGTGGTGGTGGGCCTCGCGGCGGTGGCGGCCACCGCCGATGTTCCCAATCCGTTGCTCCTGGCCCTGGTGGCTGCAGCCGGGGCCTTCTCCGGCGACAATATCGCCTACCTCCTGGGCCGCCGCGTGGGTACCACGCGATGGGGGTGGATGCGCGGGCCGCGGATGCAAAGCGCGTTCCGCTGGGCAGGCCGTGAGCTGCGGAAGCGGCCGGCGTCACTGATCCTCGTGGCACGCTTTGTGCCGATCGGCAGGGTGGCCGTCAACCTGACCGCCGGGGTCACACGCTATCCCCACCTGCGGTTCGTGGGCCTGACCGTCCTGTCCGCCAGCCTGTGGGCCGGCTACTCGGTGGCGATCGGGCTTTTCTTTGGCCAGTGGTTTGAGGACAACCACCTCCTGGGTGCAGCAATCGCCATCGTCTGCGCCGTGGCGCTGGGCATCGTGGTGGACCTGGTGATCAACAAATTCCGGGGCAAGCCCAACGTGGTGGAACGGATCCGGGAACCTGGGGCCTGACCGGCGCGTTTAGTGGGTAATTCCGGGCATCAGGGCGTAGCGGAAACCCCCGGCGCGTGGGACACTTAGGAACGATTTCCGCATTTGGCTGCGGCACACTGGCCGTGTCATTTTTCATACAGGAGCAACACCGCGTGGAGTTTATTAATGAGGCCGTGCTCCATGCAGCGGGCCAGTGGTGGATCTACCCCGTCCTGCTGGTGTTCTTCTTTGTGGACGGGTTCGCCATGGTGGTCCCCAGCGAGACCCTCATTGTGGCGCTTGCCGCTTTCTCGCGGCACAGCGGCGAACCCAATCTCTGGATCCTCGGCGTCACGGCGCTGGTAGGCGCTATTGCCGGTGACAACATGGCCTACATGCTCGGCCGCAAGATCGGCCTGGAGCGGTGGGGATGGATGCGTCGGCCCAAGGTCCGGAAAGTCTTTGCCTGGGCACGCTATGAACTGGAGAAGCGCGGGGCCGTGCTGATCTTCACCGCCCGCTACATCCCCTGGGGCCGGGTGGCCGTCAACTACGTTGCCGGCAGCACGGGTTTCTCGCACCGCAGGTTCTTCGTATTCGACGCCTTCGCCTGCCTGACCTGGGTGGGTTACTCCCTTGGCATCGGCCTGCTGGCCAGCTCCTTCCCGTGGCTGCACCACAACCCGTTGCTCAGCGCGGGCATCGCGGTGGTGTTCGCCATCGTCCTGGGCGTTGTCATCGACCACCTGCTGCGCTGGTGGCACAAACGGCTGGGCCGCGATGATACGCCGGATCCGGACGGCTGGACCGAAGGATCCTCCGACTCCGGCCACGAGGGGCGCCCCGGCACCCAGGCCTTCGTGGTGCCGTCGGCAGAGGCCGGTCCCGTCGCGAAGTAGCAGGCGGCCCCGGCCGCCCGCGGATGGCTGGCTTTGACCCGCTGGCTTTGAACTCCGCCCCACCCTAAGGTGGGAACGTGACTGAGCCCATTGTTGACGCCGCCCCTGCCATCGATTTTGACCTGAAGAGCCTGCCCAAGGTCTCCCTTCACGACCACCTGGACGGAGGACTCCGTCCGGCCACCATCATCGAGCTGGCGGAGGCCGTTGGCCACACGCTCCCCTCAACGGATCCGGTGGCCCTGGGGCAGTGGTTCCGCGAATCAGCCGACTCCGGATCACTGGTCCGCTACCTGGAGACCTTTGACCACACGGTAGCCGTCATGCAGACCTACGACGGCCTGTTCCGCGTGGCCAAGGAGTTCGTCGAGGACCTCGCTGACGACGGCGTGGTGTACGGCGAAGTCCGGTGGGCGCCCGAGCAGCACCTCCAGAAGGGGCTCAGCCTGGATGAAGTGGTGGAAGCAGTGCAGGAAGGCCTTGAGGCCGGCGTCGAGGCTGTGTCCGAGACGGGACGCGAGATCCAGGTGGGACAGCTGATCACTGCCATGCGCCACGCCGACCGCGGCCAGGAGATCGCCGAACTTGCCGTCCGCCACCGCAACAAGGGTGCCGTGGGCTTTGACATCGCCGGCGCCGAGGACGGGTTCCTGCCCAGCCGCTTCAAGGACGCCTTCACCTACCTTGCCCAGCACAATTTCCCCGCCACGGTGCACGCCGGTGAAGCAGCCGGGCTGGAAAGCATCCAGTCCGCGCTGGTGGACGGCCGCGCCCTGCGGCTGGGACACGGCGTCCGCATCGCCGAGGACATCATGGTGGAGTTCGACGACGACGAGGAAGCCGGCGACACCGTTGGCCTGGTCACCCTCGGCGACCTCTCCAGCTGGGTCCGCGACCGCGGCATCGCCCTCGAAATCTGCCCGTCCTCCAACCTCCAGACCGGCGCGATCGCCCAATTTGGTGAGGGGATCGAAAGCCACCCGCTGGACATGCTCTACCAGCTGGGCTTCAACGTCACCATCAACACGGACAACCGCCTGATGAGCGGCGTCACGCTCACGGACGAGTTCAACCTGCTGGTGGAAACCTTCGACTACGACCTCGACGACCTGCTGGAACTGACCCTGAACGCCGCCGAGGCGTCCTTCCTGCCCCTGGAGGAAAAGGAAGCGCTGGTGGAGTACATCAACGACGCCTACGCCAACCTTGGCTGAAACACCCGTTGAACGCCTCGTCCAGGTGATCGGGCAGCTGCGGGAGCACTGCCCGTGGATGGGCGCCCTGACCCACGCATCGCTGGTGGAGTACCTCCTCGAGGAGGCCTACGAGGTGGCCGAAACCATCGAGGAGGGCCACCCGGACGCCGAACTCCAGGGCGAGCTTGGCGACGTCCTGCTCCAGGTGGTGCTCCATGCCCGCCTGGCAGAGGAGCGGGGTGCGTTCACGTTCGACGACGTGGCGCGCGGTTTGGCTGCCAAGATGGTCCGCCGCAACCCCCATGTCTTCAGGCCGGACGGTTCCCTGCAGGACAGCTTCCCCGCCACAGTGGCGGAGATCGAGCAGAAGTGGGATGCGGTCAAGCGGGCCGAACGCCCGGAGCGGCGTGGCGCCTTCGAAGGAATCCCGGAGGCCCTCCCTGCACTGGCCAAGGCGCAAAAGTCGCTGGACCGCGCTGCCCGTGCCGGCCTGGAGCTCCCCGCAGGAGTGCCCGTCCCCGAAAGCGAGGACGGGCTCGGAACCCTGCTGCTCGCCGTCGTCCGTTCCGCGCGGGAGAACGGCATGGACGCCGAGCGCGCGCTGCGTGGCGCCGTCCGCCGCTACCAGGACGGCCAGGGCGATGAGGGCGGGCACGGCGACCGGAGCGACCCGGCGCCATCATGACGTCCGGCCCTTGACCGGTTTGAGTAACCCGGAGCACTCTCGACTACGCTAGTCGGTGACGAGTACGTCGAGTTTTCTGCCTGATTCCCCCCGTTAATCGCCCATAAGGAGCAAATTCATGGCGCTTATCGATGCCATCCACGCCCGCGAGATCCTCGATTCCCGCGGCAACCCCACCGTAGAAGTTGAAGTCCTGCTGTCCGACGGCCAGATCGGCCGCGCGGCGGTGCCCTCCGGCGCCTCCACCGGTGAGCACGAGGCCGTCGAACTGCGCGACGGCGACAAGGGCCGCTACCTGGGCAAAGGCGTGCAGAAGGCCGTCGACGCCGTCATCGACCAGATTGCCCCCGCCCTGACCGGCTTCGACGCCACGGACCAGCGCAGCATCGACCAGGCCATGCTGGACCTGGACGGCACCCCCAACAAGGGCAAGCTGGGCGCCAACGCCATCCTGGGCGTCTCCCTGGCCGTCGCCAACGCAGCCGCAGCCTCCGCTGACCTGCCGCTCTACAAGTACCTGGGCGGTCCCAACGCGCACGTCCTGCCCGTGCCGCTCATGAACATCCTCAACGGTGGGTCGCACGCCGACTCCGACGTCGACATCCAGGAATTCATGATCGCCCCCATCGGCGCTGAAACCTTCTCCGAAGGCCTGCGCTGGGGCGTCGAGGTCTACCACAACCTCAAGTCCGTCCTGAAGGAAAAGGGCCTGTCCACCGGCCTCGGCGACGAAGGCGGCTTCGCCCCCAACCTGCCGTCCAACCGCGCGGCGCTGGACCTGATCCAGGAAGCCATCAAGAACGCCGGCTACACCCCGGGCAAGGACATCGCCCTGGCCCTGGACGTGGCCTCCTCCGAGTTCTACAAGGACGGTGCCTACCAGTTCGAAGGCAAGGCCCTGTCCGCCACCGAGATGAGCGCCTACTACGCCGAGCTCGTGGACGCGTACCCGCTGGTCTCCATCGAGGACCCGCTGGACGAGAACGACTGGGAAGGCTGGAAGACCCTCACCGACACCATCGGTGACAAGGTCCAGCTGGTTGGTGACGACCTCTTCGTCACCAACCCGGCCATCCTGCAGCGCGGGATCGACACAAGGACCGCCAATTCCCTGCTGGTCAAGGTCAACCAGATCGGTTCCCTGACCGAGACCCTGGACGCCGTCAGCCTGGCCCAGCGCGCCGGCTACACCACCATCACCTCGCACCGCTCCGGCGAAACCGAGGACACCACCATCGCCGATATCGCGGTGGCCACCAACGCCGGCCAGATCAAGACCGGCGCACCTGCCCGCTCCGAGCGCGTGGCCAAGTACAACCAGCTGCTCCGCATCGAAGAGGAACTGGACGACGCCGCACGCTACGCCGGACGCAGCGCATTCCCGCGTTTCAAGGGCTAGTAACCGCCTAAACCCTTCCGCGGTGGCTATGGTTGAAAGACCATAGCCACCGCTGTTGTTTCCAGCAGCATCTGTCCCAGCAGTGTTCGTTCTGCAGGACTGTCCAGCACAGATAGTGGCGGCCCCGGCAGGCTGCGTTTCAGGAGTGTCATGGCTACCCGCCGTCCCAAAGTTCCCAAGGTCGCCCCCAACCGTCCAGGCAAGGAAACGGCCGACGACGGTACCTCCAGCGGTGCCGAGGTCATCCGGGCGGATTTCCGCCCGGCCAAGGGAACGGCCCAGGCGGAAAGTGCGGCTTCGAAGGGCAACAGCGGGCGCGGCGCTGCAGGAAAGCCGGCCGCAGGAAAGATGGGGGAGACCGCGAAGCCCAAGCTGTCCGCCGGCCGCAAAGGCAGCAGCCCGATTGACGGCAAGGATGTGCGGGGCGAAGAAGATGACCAGCACCCCGTGCCCGCGAAGGCCTTCTCCGGACGGATGCTCGCGCTGGCGGTGGTGATGATTGCCATCACCATCATGCTGGCGCCCACAGTGAAGATCTTCTTCGACAAGAAGGCCGAAATCGACGCGTTGCACGCCGACATTGCGGCACGCCAGGCCGAAGGCGATGCCCTCCGCCAGCAGGTTTCGCGCTGGCAGGACCCCAACTACGTCAAACAGCAGGCCCGCGACCGCATTAACATGGTTATGCCGGGCGAAACCGGCTACTGGGTTTTTGGCAGCGATGAGCCGGCCGGAGAAAGCAGTAGCCCCGCCGGCGCAGCAGCAGCACAAGACCCCGCCGATCTGCCGTGGGTGGATTCCCTGTGGGAGTCCATCAGGCGCGCGGCCACAGACTGAACCCCACAAGGAAGGACGGCCCGCGACAGTGGAAAACAACACGGCAGCCGCCCGGGACGAATCCCGCCAACCGACAGCACACGACCTTGAAGTACTGAGCAGGCAGCTGGGACGGCCCGTCCGCGACGTCGTGGAGATTCCCGCCCGCTGCATCTGCGGCAACCCACTGGTGGCGGCCACCGCACCGCGCCTCAGCAACGGCACTCCGTTCCCCACCACTTTCTACCTGACGCACCCGGTGATCACGTCCGCCGTTTCCAGGCTTGAGGCGGCAGGGGTCATGAACAGCATGAACGAGCAGCTGGCCTCAGACGAAGGACTCGCCGCTGCCTACCGGGCAGCCCACGAGGAGTACCTGGCGGCCCGCGAAGCCATTGGGGAACGTTCGGGCATCGGCCCGGTGCCCGAAATCGCCGGCGTCTCCGCCGGCGGGATGCCCACCCGCGTCAAGTGCCTGCATGTCCTGGTGGGCCACTCCCTGGCAGCGGGCAGCGGCGTCAACCCCCTCGGCGATCAGGCGATCGGAATGATCAGCGAGTGGTGGACGGCGGACAAGTGCTATTGCGACGGCGCCTGGGACACCACCGGCGAGGCACCATCCCGGGACCTCAGCCGCCACGGGCCCCAGGGCCTGCCCGATATCGTGGGGCGGCCAGCGCCCGTGCGGAAAGCCGCCGGCACTGCAGGAGCCGCCGAATGACGCGCGTGGCCGCCATCGACTGCGGCACCAACTCCATCCGGCTCCTGATCGCGGACATCCACCGCGCCAACGGCAGCACGGACCTGACCGACGTTGTCCGCGAGATGCGCGTGGTCCGGCTGGGCCAGGGCGTGGACGCCACTGGCGAACTGGCGCCCGAGGCACTTGAACGGACCTTCGCCGCAGCCGCTGACTATGCGCGGCTGATCAAGGAACACGGTGCTGAGCGGATCCGGTTCGTCGCCACTTCCGCCAGCCGCGATGCACGCAACCGGGACATCTTCGTGGACGGTATCCGGGAGCTCCTGGGCGTGGAGCCGGAAGTCATCTCCGGGGACGAGGAAGCGGCACTGTCCTTTGCCGGTGCCAGCAGCGTCCTGCCCATCCTGGACGGCCACCAGGTGCTGGTAGTGGACCTCGGCGGGGGAAGCACCGAGTTCGTCCTCGGCACCGCCGACGGCGTGACGGCAGCGAAGTCGGTGGACATTGGCTGCGTCCGCCTCACTGAACGGCACCTTCGGGACGACCCGCCCACCGCTGAAGAGATCGCGGCAGCGGAAGCCGACGTGGACGCCGCCATAGCCCGCGCCGGACGCGATGTACCGCTGGAACGCGCCACCGCCGTCGTCGGTGTTGCGGGGTCCGTCACCACCATCACCGCCCATGCCCTGCGCCTGCCGGAATACTCGCCTGACGCCATCCACGGCACGGAACTGCCGATTGCGGAGGTTCGCGCCGCCGCCACCGACCTGCTCACCATGACCCGGGACAAGCGCGCGGCCCTGCCGTACATGCACCCCGGACGCGTGGACGTCATCGGGGCCGGGGGACTGGTGTGGCGCCGGATCCTGGAACGGATGGGGGAGCTGACCGGCGGGAGGATTACCGCAGCCACGGCCAGCGAGCACGACATCCTCGACGGCATCGCCCTGAGCATCGGGTAGGCCCATGCATTCCACAACAGCTTCCACCCGCTTCTTGCCGCGGGCGGCGGCGGCCCTGATGGCCGTCCTCCTGGCTGCGTGCTGCTTCTGCGCGGGCCTCTTCACGGCACCCTCCGCACGGGCCGATGAGTGGCGCGACAAAGAATACTGGCTGGCAGATTCCGGCATCACCAAGGCCTGGGAAGTGTCAAAGGGCGCAGGCGTCAAAGTAGCCGTCATCGACAGCGGCATTGACGCGCAGCACCCGGACCTCAAAGGCGCCGTCGTCGGTGGGTACGACGCCTCCGGCTCCGGCCGGCCCGACGGCCAGAAGAGCGTGGGCTCGAAGCCCGAACACGGGACCCTGGTAGCCACGATGCTTGCCGGCCGCGGCCACCAGCCGGCAAGCCCAAGCCCAAGCCCCAGCCCGGGACCGGCGGGTACACCGCCCGACGGCATCATGGGAGTGGCGCCGGAAGCACAGCTCCTTTCGGTTTCCACCTGGCTTGGCTCACCCAACCCTTCGGGCAAGAGCGACCAGGACCAGATTCCCGAGGCAGTCCGCTGGGCCGTGGACAACGGCGCCAAGGTGATCAATATTTCGTTGGGCAGCACAAGCCCGCAGTGGCCGCAAAGCTGGGACGCGGCCTTCCTTTACGCGGAACAGAAGGACGTGGTCATTGTTGCTGCGGCGGGCAACCGGGTGGGCGGCAACACCCAGGTTGGCGCCCCTGCCACCATCCCCGGCGTCCTCACCGTCGCCGGGCTGGACCGCAAGAACCAAGCCAGCGTGGACGCCTCCTCACAAGGGATCAGCATCGGCGTGGCGGCACCTGCCGAGAACCTCCTTGGCGGCCTCCCCGGTGGAGGCTACGCGGAGTGGGCTGGAACCTCGGGCTCTACCCCCATCGTTGCCGGCGTGGCAGCACTGATCCGCTCCAAGTGGCCGGACATGACCGCTGAACAGGTCATCAACCGGATCATCACCACGGCCAAGGACGCGGGAGCCCCGGGCAAGGACCCGCTGTACGGCTACGGTATCCTCAACGCCGAGGCTGCCCTCAAGGCCGATGTCCCGCAGGTGTCGGTCAACCCGCTGGGCACCATCGCCGAATGGATCCGCGTCCACAGGCGGGGAAACGCTGCTCCCGCAACCCCGGCGCCAACCGCCGCACCGGTGCCCAGTGCCGAACCCACCCTGCCCGAAGCAACCGTTCCCGCTGCCAAGGCGCCGTCCCAGCGGGACAGTGCCATCGGCGCCGCCGTCGTGATCGGGTTTGGTGTCCTCTTCATCGCGATCATCGCGGCAGCCGGCATCCAGCTTCGCAGGGCCGCCCGCAACCCTGCGCTTGCCACCGAAGAACCCGATACAGGGGTGCTGGAAAAGGTGCATCCGCCCCGGAATTCCCACGTTACGGACCGTCGTCCAAGTTAGTGAAGATTTTCACAAACTGCGCTATCCTTTAAAGTATGGCAACCACCCCACAGCTCCAGGACCGTCCCAGGGTACTCGTCGTCGGCGGCGGGTACGTCGGCCTGTACGTAGCACTGAAACTGCAGAAGAAGATCGCGAATGCCGGTGGCATCGTCACCGTCGTTGATCCCCTGCCCTACATGACCTACCAGCCCTTCCTTCCCGAGGTGGCCGGCGGCAACATCGAAGCCCGCCACGCGGTGGTTTCCCACCGCCAGCACCTCAAGCAGACGGAACTGATCCAGGGCCGCGTCACCTCGATCGACCACGTCAACCGCAAGGCTGTGGTGGCTCCCGCCGACGGCGGCGAAAACTTTGAGGTTCCCTACTTCGACGTCGTGCTCGCAGCCGGCGCCATCACCCGCACGTTCCCCATCAAGGGCCTGGCGGACAAGGGCATTGGCCTGAAGACCATCGAGGAAGCCGTTGCACTGCGCAACAAGCTGCTCGAGCGCATCGAGGTTGCCTCCACCATGACGGACCCCGCCGCACGCGCCCGGGCACTCACCTTCGTGGTGGTCGGCGGCGGCTTCGCCGGCATCGAATGCATCACCGAGATGGAAGACCTCGCCCGCGCCGCGGTGCGCAACAACCCCCGCGTCAAGCAGGAGGAAGTGCGCTTCGTCCTGGTCGAGGCCATGGGCCGCATCATGCCCGAGGTCACCGCGCAGCAGGCTGACTGGGTGGTGGAGCACCTGCGCAGCCGCGGCATCGAGGTTCTCCTGAACACCTCGCTGGACAGCGCCGAAGGCACCCTCAAGCTCATCAACCTGCCGGACAAGTCCCCCGCCCAGGAATTTGAGGCAGACACCCTGGTGTGGACCGCCGGCGTGCAGGCCAACCCCATGGTCCGCTCCACGGACTTCCCGCTGGAGCCCCGCGGCCGCGTCCGCGTCCTGCCGGACCTGCGCATCTCCGGCGACGAAGGCATCGTGGAGAACGCCTGGGCAGCCGGCGACATCGCCGCTGTACCGGACCTCACCAGCAAGGGCCTGCCCGACGGCACCTGCGTGCCCAACGCCCAGCACGCCCTGCGCCAGGCCAAGCGCCTCGCCAAGAACCTTTGGGCCTCCCGCTGGGACAAGCCGCTGACTGACTACAAGCACAAGAACCTTGGTGCCGTGGCCGGCTTCGGCGAGTGGAAGGGCGTTGCCAACATCAACCTCCTGGGCCGCATCGGCCTCAAGGGAGCACCGGCCTGGCTGGCCCACCGCGGCTACCATGGCATGGCCATGCCCACGTTTGAGCGCAAGTTCCGCGTCATCCTGAACTGGATCATCGGCTTCTTCGCCGGCCGCGACACCACCCAGCTGCTGGACCTGGACAACCCCCGGGGCGCCTTCGTCTCGGCAGCAACCCCGGCCCCGAAGCCTGCAGCTGCTCCCGCAGCCGTGCCGGCCGGCGGCTCCGGTTCCACCGCTGCCGCAGCTCCCAAGGAGACCGTGGCGGCCAACGCCAAGTAGAGCGTCTGTTCCACCACGCTTCACAGCGTACGACGGCGGCCGTCCCCTTCGCGGGGCCGGCCGCCGTCGGCGTTTCCAGCCAGGGCCGCCTTGGCAGGTACCATTGACCCGGCGCCCCAGTAGCCCAATTGGCAGAGGCAGCGGACTTAAAATCCGCGTGTTGTGGGTTCGAGTCCCACCTGGGGTACAACTGTCCATACCGCCACGACCAGTGCCGCCATCAGGAAGCCGCCTGTGATTGCAGGCGGCTTCCTGCGTTTAATTCCACATAGGCAACGACTGTTATAAGGCTGTGACCTCAGTCACTTAGTTTCGTTGCTGTCTATGCATTAGCTTGAACCTAAATCAGGAATACCTGGTCCAATTCGGAGTGCCTCGGCACCCCATTGATCCGTTCGCGCATCGCATGGCCCTGTTTCGGAAGGCAGACAAATGTACCGAAAGAAAGTCCTCACCTCGTTGGCAGCAGCAGCCACATTCAGCATGCTGCTGTCGGCCTGTGCCAACCAGGCGGGCCCCGGCACCACCGAAAGCTCGGGTTCGTCCGGCAAGGTGAACATCCCCGCCATTTCGAAAGTGGATGTCCCCGCCGGTGCCGTCAAGCCGGCCGGTGACGGCAAGGCCACCTGCCCCGCGACCACCACGCTGGCCTACGCAGGCGCGCAGACCGGTCCCAACGCGCAGCTGGGCGTCAACATCTTCAACGGCATCCAGCTGGCCATCGACCAGCACAACAAGGCCAACCCCGGCTGCCAGGTACAGTTCAAGAAGTTCGATACCGAAGGTGACCCCAACAAGGCCACCGGCCCCGTCACCCAGATGGTGAGCGAGCCGGACATCGTTGGTGTAGTCGGCCTGCCGTTCTCGGGCGAATCCAAGGCCACGGGCAACATCTTCGAGCAGAAGGGCCTGGTCCACATCACGCCGTCGGCCACCAACCCCACGCTGACCGAAAACGGCTGGACCACCTTCTTCCGGGGCCTCGGCAATGACGCCGTCCAGGGCCCGGCAGCAGCGAAGTTCCTCACCGGCAAGCTTGGCGCCAAGAAGGTCTACCTGGTCCAGGACGACTCCGACTACGGCATTGGCCTTGGCACGTCCACCTCCGCCGGACTTGGCAGCGCACTGGCCGGAACAGAAAAGGTGACCACCGGGCAGAAGGACTTCTCGGCAGTCATCTCCAAGATCATGAACGCAAAGGCCGACGCCGTGTTCTACGCCGGCTACTACGCCGAGGGTGCACCGTTCGACCAGCAGTTGGTTGGCAAGGGCTTCACCGGAACCTTCGTGGCGCCGGATGGCGTCAAGGATGACCAGTTCATCAAGCAGGCAGGCGACGCCTCAAACAACGCCTACTTCACCTGCCCCTGCATCCCCGGTGAACTGATCACCGACTTCGCCTCCGCCTACAAGGATGTCTCCAAGGGCGCAGAACCCGGAACGTACTCGATCGAAGGCTACGACGCCGCTACTGTCCTCCTGTCCGGCATCGATGCGGGCAAGCAAAGCCGCGCGGACCTGCTGGCCTGGGTCAAGGCCTACGACAAGGACGGCCTGAGCAAGCACTACAAGTGGGACGCCAAGGGTGAGCTCCAGGCCCCGACCGTCTACGGCTACAAGGTGGAGAACGGCAAGATCGTCCCCGTCGGCCCCATCGGGGAGTAGCAGTCAAGCAGGATTCGGCTGTGGGGGCCAGCAGATGCGGCCCCCACAGCCTTTTCTTCGCTTGGCAGCATTTCACGACCAACCCAGGTCACTAGACACAAGTCCCACGGCCGGGCCCACAAAGCCGCGTGCAACTGGATCAGGACGTTCCCATGCTTTCCACTCTTGTCCCACTACTCCCGACGGAAAACGACTGGATTACCTTCGACATACCGTCCCTGGCCGAAAACTTCTGGAGCGCCACCTTTGACGGCCTCACCTTCGGAGCCATCTACGCGCTCGTAGCGTTGGGTTACACCCTGGTTTACGGCGTGCTCAACCTGATCAACTTCGCCCACTCGGAAGTGTTCATCGTCGGTTGCTACGCAGTCTTTTTCACCCTCAGCAGCCTTGGCTTTGGCCCTTCCGCACCCCGGCTCGATATCTGGGCCATCATCCTCAACTTGCTGCTGGCGCTGGTTCTGGCCATGCTTGCCTCCGCGGTGACGGCCTTCCTGCTGGAACGCATCGCCTACAAGCCCCTCCGCCGGCGGAACGCCCCGCGCCTGGTCTTCCTGATCACCGCCATCGGCGCTTCCTTCACCATCCAGTACCTGATCTACCTGTGGCGTGGTCCCAGCCCTGAGCTTGCCCTCACGATGTTCCGGCCCACACCCATCTTCGATGTCTTCGGCACCATCATCGACTCCCAACAGCTGGTGATCATCATTGCCGCGGTAATCATGATGGTGGGCATCGACAGGTTCATCAGCAAGTCGCGCACCGGCCGCGGCATCCGCGCAGTCGCCCAGGACCCCGACACCGCCACGTTGATGGGCGTCAACAAAGAGCGCATCATTATTACCACCTTCGTCATCGGAGGCCTGCTTGCAGGAGCCGCCGCCTTGTTCTATGTCATGAAGATCCCGTCCGGTGTCCAGTACAGCGGTGGGTTCGTCCTTGGCATCAAGGCGTTCGCGGCCGCGGTACTGGGCGGCATCGGCAACGTCCGCGGTGCCCTGCTGGGCGGCCTGCTGCTCGGCCTGATCGGCAACTACGGCCAGATCCTGCTGGGCAACTCGCAGTGGACCGACGTCGTGGCGTTCGTGGTGCTGGTGCTCGTGCTGCTGCTGCGGCCTGAAGGCATCCTTGGCACCTCCCTTGGAAGGAGCAAAGCATGAGTATGACGGATGGCCCCACGCCGCTGCGGACAGCCGCGGCCGAACAGGCTGCAGAGGACCGCGAAGCCTCCTCCTCGACATCCCCCGGCAGAAGCGCGCTCCGGCAGAAGGGGAAACGCAATAGCTTCTCCGACCGGTGGCAGGCCCTGTCCCGCCAACAGCAATGGGCATTCCTGGTGGTTGTGGTGGTGCTGGCCTACCTGCTGCCGCTGATCAACCCGCCGATCTTAACTACTGAGCCGGGCAACAACTTCGCCCTGGCCTGCTTCGACATGGCCCGGTTTGCACTGATCGCGGTTGGACTCAATATCGTGGTGGGCTACGCGGGACTGCTGGACCTGGGATACGTCGCCTTCTTCGCGGTGGGTTCCTACGTTGCGGCCATGCTGACCAGCCCGGATTCGCCGTACTTGCACATCCCCTATCTGTGGACGCTTCCCGTGGCCATGGCGGTCACCATGTTCTTCGGCGTCATGCTGGGCGTGCCCACGCTCCGGCTCAGGGGTGACTATCTTGCCATCGTGACGCTCGGCTTCGGGGAGATCATCCGCATCCTGGCCACGATCATCCCGGCCATGAAGGGCCAGGTGGGCTTCCAGAACGTCGGTCACCCGCCGGGGACCGCGGCTGACGGCACGCCCATTTTCTCCAACTCAAACGGTGTGCCCTGGTACTGGCTGACCCTGACCATCATCATCATCGTCACCCTCCTGGTGGGCAACCTGGAACGCAGCCGTGTCGGCCGGGCCTGGATCGCCATCCGCGAAGATGAGGACGCCGCGGAAATCATGGGCGTTCCCACCTTCAAATACAAGGTGTGGGCCTTCGCTATCGGTGCTGCCGTCGGCGGCCTGTCCGGTGCCCTGTTCGCCGGCCAGGTGGGGTTCGTGAACAACCAGAAGTTCGACGTCACCACATCCATCCTGTTCCTCGCCGCCGTCGTCCTGGGCGGCGCCGGCAACAAGGTAGGGGCCATTCTTGGCGGAGCCCTGGTCAGCTACATCCCGCTCAGGTTCACGGCCATCGCCGAGTACAAATACCTGATCTTCGGCGTTGCGTTGGTGCTGATCATGATCTTCCGTTCCCAGGGGCTGCTTCCGGCCCGGCAGCGGCTGCTCGCGTACGGCAGGACGGCTTTGAACAAGGTCGCCAGCCGCGATGCCACCGAACCCAAAGACACCGACACGCCGGCGCCCGGTCCTGATACCCGCGCCGCCGGGCAGAGAGGAGCGGAGGCATGAGCTCCGAGGAAAGGCACGCAGGCTCCAGCAGCGTGGAAGAGCAGCCGGCACACGAGGCCGCAACCCCGGAGGGCACCGCGGCTCCGGTGGCGCCGGAACTGGACATGGAAGCTTTGGCCGAGGCCGGAGTGGACCAGGAACTGGCAGAAAAGGTGGCTCCGGACCGCGATATTGCGGTCAAGGTGGGCGACAACATTGTTGAGGTGCAGAACCTGACCATTAAGTTCGGCGGCCTGGTGGCGCTGGACAACGTCAGCTTCAACATCAAGCGGGGTGAGATCCTGGGGCTGATCGGCCCCAACGGCGCCGGGAAGACCACCTGCTTCAACGCGATGACCGGCGTCTACAAACCATCCAGTGGGAAGGTGGTGCTGGAAGGCCAGGTCCTGAACGGCATCAAGCAGCACAAGATCACGCGCCTGGGCCTGTCACGAACATTCCAGAACATCCGCCTGTTCGGCGAAATGACTGCCCTGGAGAACGTGGTGGTGGGCCTGGACGCACGGCACCGGACCAGCGTCGGCGGAGCGCTGCTGCGCCTGCCCACGCACATTAGGGAGGAAAAGTCGGCCATCGAGCGCGGCATGGCCCTGCTTGACTTCGTGGGCATCGGCAGTCATGCGCACGTCCTGTCCCGGCAACTCCCGTACGGCTACCAGCGCCGGCTCGAAATCGCACGGGCGTTGGCCACGGACCCAAAGGTGCTGTGCCTTGACGAGCCTGCAGCCGGCTTCAACCCGGCCGAAAAAGAGGAGTTGATGGCGCTGATCCGCACCATCAGGGACGAGGGCTACACGGTGCTGCTGATTGAGCACGACATGAAGCTGGTGATGGGCGTGACAGACCGGATTGTCGTGCTGGAGTTTGGGAAGAAGATTGCGGACGGACTGCCGCGGGAGATCCGCGAGGATCCGCGCGTTATTGCCGCCTACCTAGGAGAGCCCGAAGATGACGTTGCTTGAGCTTGAGGGCGTATCTGTCCACTACGGCCGGATCCAGGCCCTGCGCGACATTTCCTTCACGGTGGACGAAGGTGAAGTGGTGGCGCTGATCGGTACCAACGGCGCCGGCAAGACCACCACAATGCGCACCATCTCCGGCCTCTTGAACTGTTCCGAAGGCAAGATCACCTTTGCCGGCCAGGACATCACCAAGATGAAGGCCCACATCCGGGTGGTGCACGGGATTTCGCAGGCCCCCGAGGGGCGCGGCATTTTCCCCGGCATGACCGTCATGGAAAACCTGGATATGGGAACCTTTGGCCGTAAGGACAGGAGCGGCGTGGCGAAGGACCTGGACCGCGTCTTCGACCTGTTTCCCCGGCTGAAGGAGCGGGAGAAGCAGTTCGGCGGCACGATGTCCGGCGGTGAGCAGCAGATGCTGGCGATCGGGCGGGCCCTGATGTCCAACCCGAAGCTCCTGCTGCTGGACGAGCCCTCCATGGGCCTGGCACCGCAGTTCATCCGCCAAATCTTCAGGATCATCAAGGAAATCAACAACCAGGGCACCACCGTGCTGATGGTGGAGCAGAACGCCAACCAGGCACTGGCGGGCGCCCACCGCGCCTTCGTGCTGGAAACGGGGGAGATCACCCGCAGCGGCACAGGAAAGGAACTGCTGGAGGATTCTTCGGTCAAGGAGGCCTACCTGGGCGTGGGATAGTTCGGCTCACGGGGCCCGGTGCGCATAGCAACGCAACGGTCACGGTTCGGTTGCAACCGGGCCCCTGGGGAACTTTCCCGGCCGCCGCCACGTGGGAATTGGTAGCGTAACAAAACCATCACCCACACCCACATGGAGGAACACCGCAATGGCACTTGGCGGCAACCCGATCTTCAACGGAAAAAGTTTCCGTGGAGCCACCCAGGCACCGCCTGTCCCGCAGGCTCCTTATGGCGCTCCCTACGGCCAGCAGTCATACGGCCAGCCGTCATACGGCCAGGCACCCTACGGCCAGCAGGGCTGGGGCACGCAGCCGCAGAACATGACCGACGAACAGCTGCGGCAGATGTACGCCCAGCCGTCCGCCGGTCCCGCAGACACCGGCCGCATGACCTTTGACGACGTCATCATGAAGACCGCGGCCTGCCTCGGTGCAGTGATTGCCGGCGCCGCAGTGACCCTTGTGGTGGCGCAGGGTTTGGCCTCCCTGCTGATGATCGTCGGCGCACTGGGCGGCTTCGTCCTGGCCCTGGTCAACACCTTCAAGAAGCAGCCCTCTCCGGCACTGATCCTCGCCTACGCGGCCCTGGAAGGGCTCTTCCTCGGCGGCTTGACCCGGATCCTCGACGGCATGTTCCCCGGCGTCGGCCTGCAGGCCGTGATTGGAACGCTTTCCGTCTTCGCTGTGACCCTGGTCCTCTTCAAGAGCGGCAAGGTCCGGGCCACGCCCCGCGCCATGCGGTTCTTCATGATCGCCGTTATCGGCTACGCCGTGTTCGCGCTGATCAACATGATCATGATGTGGACCGGCGCCGTGCAGAGCCCGTTCGGCCTGCGCACCTCCGTCGAGATCTTTGGCATCCCGCTGGGCGTCTTCATTGGCCTGCTGGCCATCGGGCTTGCTGCCTTCTCGCTCATCATGGACTTCACCAGCATTGAGGAGGGTGTCCGCAGCGGCGCCCCTCAGCGCTTCTCCTGGACGGCGGCCTTTGGCCTGACCGTCACCCTGGTGTGGCTGTACGTGGAGATCATCCGCCTGCTGGCCATCCTCCGCGGCGACGACTAGGCACCCAGGCAGCTTCCGCCGTCGTAGGTTAAACGGCCGTGGGCCCCACCAAACCGGTGGGGCCCACGGCCGTTTAAGGCATCATGCTGCCGCCTCCCGGCTAGGCAATCCGCATGGCCCCGGCGGCAGGGGTGACAGTAAAGATGTCCGGTGCGGTGAAGCCGGCGTCGGCGAAAGCCTTCACGACGGCGTCACGCACCTTTTGTTCGGCGTCCACAGGGGTCAGCGCGATGGCTGCTCCGCCGAACCCGCCGCCCGTCATGCGGGCGCCGATGGCCCCGTTGGCCCGCGAGGTGTCCACAGCCAGGTCCAACTCGGGGCAGGAAATCTCGAAATCGTCGCGCATGGAGGCGTGGCTCGCGTCCAGCAGGGGACCGATGGCGCTGGGGCCGGGGCCGCCCAGCAGCTCAACGGTCTGGAGCACCCGGTCATTCTCGGTGACCACGTGCCGCACCCGCCGGAATGTCACCTCGTCCAGCAGGCCGCTGGCCTCCTCAAGATCGCCCACCTGGACGTCCCGCAGGGCCTTCACTCCCAGTACTTCGGCGCCCAGCTCGCAGGATGCGCGCCGTGAGGCGTAGCCCCCGTCAGAGTGCGAGTGCGACACCTTCGTGTCGATCACCAGGAGCACCAGGCCCGCGGGCCCCGTCTCGAAGGGCACCAGGCTTGCCGTCTGGTCCCGGCAGTCCAGGAAGACTGCGTGGCCCTCTGAGCCGCGCAGCGACGCGGACTGGTCCATGATGCCCGTGGGCGCTCCGACAAAGTCGTTTTCCGCCCGCTGGGTGGCGAGCACCATGTCCTGGGCAGCCAGGCCGGCGCCCGTGAGGTCGTTGAGGGCCGTGATGACCGCGCATTCGATGGCGTGCGACGACGAGAGGCCGGCTCCGAGCGGCACGTTTGAGTCCAGGAGCAGGTCCAGTCCGGGGACCTCGATGCCCTTCTCCCGAAGGGCCCACACGACGCCCAGGGGGTACTTGGTCCAGCCCTTCGCTGTGCCGGGCTGCAGCGAGCCGATGGTGGTGCTGACCACGCCTTGGTCCCCGTAGGTGGACAGCAGCCGTACGGTGTCGTCCCGGCGGACGGCAACGGCCACGCGGGCGGTGCGGTCGATGGCGAAGGGAAGGACGAAGCCCTCGTTGTAGTCGGTGTGTTCGCCGATGAGGTTCACCCGCCCCGGAGCCTGCCATACGCCGTCGGGCGCGCTGCCGAACTCCTGCTCGAAGCGGGCGTCAAGGTCTACACGGGCGGCAGGTGCCGTGCCGGCCTGGTCCTGTTCCTGAATGCTCATGCTGAGGCTCCTTCCGGGGTGGCCGCCATGGCGGCAGCAGGCGTGGACGACGGCGGGACCACCACTGCGCGCAGCCGCTCCGCCACGATTTCCGGCGTCGTGTCGTTGATGAAGGCGCCCATGGCTGCCTCCGACCCGGCCAGGTACTTCAGTTTATCGGCGGCCCGGCGGGGGGAAGTCAGCTGGAGGTGGAGGTAGCCGGCCGGCCGGAGGACGTCGTCCAGCGGCGCCTGGTGCCAAGCGGAAATGTAGGGCGTTGGCGTGGGGTACAGCGCATCCACACGTTTGAGCAGGTCCAGGTAGACCTGGGCCAGCTCATCCTTCTCCTCCCCGCCCAGCGCGGCCAGGTCGTGGACATGGCGGTGCGGAACGAGGTGGATTTCCAGCGGCCAGCGGGCTGCGAAAGGCACGTAGGCGCTGAAGTGACTGCCTTCAAGGATCATCCTGCTGCCGTCTTCCCGTTCGGCACGCAGCAGCGAGCCGGTCAGGGTGTCCCTGCCGTCTTTTGCGTCGTAGTACTTCCTGGCGGCGGCACCCAGGACTCCTGCGCGCGGTGTGACATATGGGTAGGCGTAGATCTGGCCATGGGGGTGGTGCAGCGTCACACCGATATCGGCCCCGCGGTTCTCGAACGGGAAGACCTGCTTGATGCCTTCCATGGCGCTGAGGGCAGCGGTGCGCTGCGACCACGCCTCGATCACCGTGCGGGAGCGCTCCGGGGTCAGGCCGCTGAAGGACCCCGTGTGTTCGGGGGTGAAAGACACTACTTCGCAACGGCCGTAGGCAGGTCCTTTCGTTCCCCATGCGGCACCGTCCGGCACTGGTCCCAGGGCCGGCCCCAAGGAGGGGAACCGGTTTTCGAAGACCACAACGTCGTAATCGGCGGCAGGAATTTCGGAAGCGTTGCCCGGCGTGGTGGGACAAATGGGGCACTGGTCTGCCGGGGGGAGGTGGGTACGGGCCTGGCGATGTGCGGCGATGGCCACCCATTCGTCCGTCAGCGCATCGAAGCGGACCTCGCCCGGTTCACCCCGCGGCGGCAGCCCGCGGTGGTCTGTGGTGAGGTGTTCCGCGCGCGAGGTCGTGGTGCCGGCGTCGTCGAAGTAGATCAGCTCCCGGCCGTCGGAGAGTGTGGTGCTGGTAATCCCTGTCATGCAAAAAGTCTCGCATAAACGCTCAAGAATGAATAGTTAACAACAAAAAGTAACAGTGCGGCGTATGCGAAGACCCGGGCCGCGCGTTGTACGGTATTGGCCATGACAGCCTCTTCTGAACAGGGAACTACCGCACCCTCCGCAGCCCGGCCATGCGCTACCGGCCGGCAATACGAGCTGCGGCGCGGCGATGCCGTTGCCGTGGTCACCGAACTCGCCGCCGGACTTCGCTCCTTCACGCGGGGAGAGGTCCTGCTGACCGAGACCTATGGCGATGATGAGATCGCCCCCGGCGGTGCCGGCATCACGCTGGCGCCCTGGGCCAACAGGGTGGAGGACGGGCAGTGGATCCTGGACGGCAGGAAGCAGCAACTGGACATCACCGAGGTGTCCCGCAACAACGCCAGCCACGGCCTGCTCCGCAACACCGGCTACGCGCTGGTGGGGGAGTCCCCGCACGCCGTCGCACTGGAGGCGGCAGTCTTCCCGCAGCACGGCTACCCGTTCCTGGTGCGGCACCGCGTGGAGTACCAGCTCTCGGGAGACCTGGGGCTGCACGTCCGGCAAACCCTCACCAATGATTCTGACGCAGCTGCACCGTTCGTCCTCGGCGCGCACCCTTACCTGCGCGTTGGCGACGCCCCCGTGGAAGAACTGCAGCTGACCGTTGCCGCCGATACCCGGCTGGTGACCGATGAGCGCCTGATCCCGCGTAGTTCTGCCCCCGTGGACGGGGACACCGACTTCCGCTCCGGCCGGCACGTTGCGGACATAGCCGTGGACGTGGCCTTGACCGACTTGCAGTACGAGGACGGAAAGGCCCGGCACACCCTGGCCGCGGCCGACGGCAGCGCGGTGTCGCTCTGGCAGGATGAAGCCTGCCGCTACGTCCACGTCTATGTGAGCACGCTGTACCCGGGCCGGACCCGCGCTGTGGCCGTGGAGCCCATGACGGGACCAGCCAACGCGTTCAACTCCGGTGACGGCCTTCGATGGCTGCCCCCGGGAGAGTCCTTCAGCATGGAATGGGGCATCGACTACACGCCAGGCGGGGCGGGCCGGTAGTTTGCCCTGCCTCTAGTTTGCATTGGGGCGCTGCTGGGGAAGTATGGGGATATGACGCCTAAAGAGGACGACGTTACCCTTGCCCATACAGCGCCCGCCCGTACCGCTCCAGCACCGGCGGCCGCGGCTGCGCCCCTGCGCGTCCTGACTGACCGTGAGCTGGACAGGGACATACCCTACGGAATCCGCATCGCGGCGTCCTGGTCATGGCGCCTGGGCCTGATCCTCCTGATGGCAGGGACGCTGGTGTGGCTGCTCAGCCACATCACCCTCCTGATCATCCCCATCATGGTGGCCGCCCTCCTCGCCGGGCTGCTCAGCCCGGTGACAGCCTGGCTGAAGCGGCGCGGACTTCCGGCTGGGCTCGCCGTCGCGGTCACCATCCTGGGCTTCATCGGAGTCATTGTCGGT
Organism: Arthrobacter sp. E44; assembly: GCF_041877125.1. NCBI lineage: Bacteria > Bacillati > Actinomycetota > Actinomycetes > Micrococcales > Micrococcaceae > Arthrobacter > Arthrobacter sp. E44. The sequence continues at coordinate 41,863 of NZ_JBHDJA010000015.1, read as the reverse complement.
GCGCTCGCCCTGGTGGGCAGGCAGCTGGCCGTCGGCTTCAGCGAACTCTACTCGCAGGCGCTGGAAGGCGTTCGGCAGGTCCAGGACTGGCTGTCCGCAGGTCCGCTGCATCTCACCGCAGACCAGATCGACCAGTACATCAAGGAAGCCACCGATGCGGTGCAGAACAACAGCAGCAGCATCGTCAGCGGGGCCCTGTCCGTCGGCAGCACCGCCGGCCACTTCGCAGCCGGAATGCTCCTCTCCCTCTTCATCCTCATCTTCTTCCTCCTGGAAGGTGACCGGATCTGGGCGTTCCTGGTCCGGATGCTTCCGCGCAAGGCCAGGGCCGCCACGTTCGGCGCAGGCCGCAAGGGGTGGGCCTCCATGGTCAGCTATGCGCGCATCCAGATGTTCGTCGCCGCCGTCGACGCCCTTGGCATCGGCGTAGGCGCCGCTATCCTGGGCGTCCCGTTGGCGCTTCCCCTCGCAGTTCTGGTGTTCCTTGGCTCGTTCATCCCCGTGGTGGGCGCCCTGGTGACCGGCGCCGTCGCCGTCCTGCTGGCGCTGGTGGCCAATGGACCCGTCAACGCCCTGATCATGTTGGCAATCGTCCTCGCGGTCCAGCAGCTTGAGGGCCACATCCTGCAGCCGCTGGTCATGGGCAAGGCAGTATCGCTCCACCCGGTGGCCGTGATCCTCAGCGTCGCCGCCGGCTCCTACCTTGCCGGCATCCCCGGCGCGCTGTTCTCAGTGCCCATCCTGGCCGTAGCAAACTCGGCCATTCGCTACATCGCGGCCAGAACGTGGGAACATGAACAGGTGCCGGTTGTCGCCGGGAAGCCCATTACAGCCGGAGCGGGCGGGGACAACACCATCCAGGACGTTGAACCACCCTCTGCATCCGACGCAGGAAGGGACACGGCGGCCGGCACTGCAGCCGAACACCGTGATGCCCGCACCTCCTCCTCCGTGGAGGGCCCAGGGGCAGAACCCAGAGGAGAGTAGTCCGTGAAGATCCTTGAAACCCTTCCCGTCACGCTGGACGATGTCCTTGAGGCGCAGAAGCTGCTTGATGGGATTATCGCGCGCACACCCGTGGAGTCGTCCCGGGCGCTGGGCGGCATGGTGGACGGGGACGTCTACTTCAAATGCGAGAACCTGCAGCGTGCGGGCTCGTTCAAGGTCCGCGGAGCCTATGTCCGGATGGCGCGGCTCTCTCCTGACGAGAAGAAGCGCGGCGTGGTGGCGGCCTCCGCCGGCAACCATGCCCAAGGCGTTGCAGTCGCTGCCAAAAGTCTTGGCATCAAGGCCCGGATCTACATGCCCCTGGGCGTAGCACTGCCCAAGCTTGCCGCCACGCGGAGCCATGGCGCCGAAGTCGTCCTGCACGGGCACAACGTGGACGAGGCGCTCGCCGAAGCCCAGCGCTACAGCAATGAAACCGGCATGGTCTTCGTGCACCCGTTCGACAATGTGGACGTAGTGGCGGGGCAGGGGACTGTGGGCCTGGAGATCCTGGAACAGGTGCCCCACGTGGACACCGTCCTCATGGGTGTGGGCGGCGGTGGCCTCCTGGCGGGAGTCGCCGTGGCCATCAAGGCCCGCGCCCGCGAACTTGGCCGGGAGATCCGCATCATCGGCGTCCAGGCGGAGAACGCTGCAGCCTACCCGCCGTCGCTCGCCGCAGATGCGCTGGTGCCGCTCAAGAAGGTCTCCACCATGGCGGACGGCATCGCTGTGGGGCGGCCGGGGCAGCTGCCCTTCAGCATCATCCGGGAACTGGTGGACGACGTTGTCACGGTCAGCGAGGACTCCCTGGCCCGTGCCCTGATCTTCCTGCTGGAACGGGCCAAGATGGTGGTGGAACCCGCGGGCGCAGTGGGCGTGGCCGCCCTCATGGACGGCAAGATCGAGAACCCGGGCACCACGGTGGCCGTGCTGTCCGGCGGCAATATCGACCCCATGCTGATGCTCAAGGTCATCCAGCGCGGCCTTTCCGCCGCAGGCCGGTACATGACGGTCCGCATGATGCTTGATGACCGGCCCGGTTCACTGGCAACCATCGCCCGCATCATTGCCGAAAACGATGCCAACGTTACCGGCCTTGACCACACCAGGGTGGGGGGCTCCATCAGCATGGGCGACGTCTCCATCACCGTGAACCTGGAGACCAAGGGCCACCAGCACGGGGAGCAGGTCCTCAGCGCACTGCGTGCCGAGGGTTTCCAGCCGATCGTGGTGCATTAGGAGCGGCCATGGCCGGATTGGGTAACGGCTTCACCGGTAACGGGCGAAGCCCCGAGCGGCAGACCATCGCGGCCCGCGCAAAGGGCGGACTGGTGGTGCTGGGCGGTTTCCTGGCCCTGCTGTTCGCCATTGAAGTGGTCAATACCCTGATGATGGGCGCCCTCACCCGGACCTTCGGCCTGCGGCCCAGGAGCCCCGACGGACTGCTGGACATCTTCACCTTCCCGCTCCTGCACGCAAACCTGAACCATCTCCTGTCCAACAGCCTGCCCCTGGTGATCTTCGGCTTCCTGGTGTTCCTCTCCGGGCTGCGCGTCTTCCTCACCGCCCTGGCTTTCAGCTGGCTGGGCAGCGGCCTGACCGTCTGGTTCATCGGGAACGGTGTCACGGTGGGTGCTTCCGGCCTGGTGTTCGGGCTTTTCGCGTTCCTCCTGGTCCGAGGGTTCTTCAACCACAGCTGGCGGCAGATCCTGCTCGCCGTGGTTCTCTTCCTGGGCTATGGGAGCATCCTGCTCGGCGCATTGCCCTTCGTAGCCGGCTATGTCAGCTGGCAGGCGCACCTTGGCGGTGCGGCCGGCGGGGTGGTGGCCGCCCTGCTGCTGCGTCCGCGCACCCCAGCCATTGGGCGGGGACTCTAAGGGCAGGCCCTCAACGCGGCCTGCCCCACCATGAACTAAAAGAAGAGCGGCGGCCGTCCCTGTGGGGACGGCCGCCGCTCTTCAGCCGGCATGGCTTCCTGCCTCATCACACAGCTTGTGCCGTGCAGGGCCAGGGCTAGCCGGTGTACGGCTTGGCGGAAAGGATCTCCACCTTGATCTCCTTGCCGTTGGGCGCGACGTAGCTGAGGCTCTCGCCCTCTTTGTGGCCCAGGATGGCAGAACCGAGGGGCGACTTCTCGCTGAAGACGTCCAGGTCCGAGTCGCCCGCGATTTCGCGTGATCCGAGCAGGAAGGTCTCCTCGTCACCGGCGATCCTGGCCACTACGATCATGCCGGGTTCCACGATGCCGTCATCGGCAGGTGCTTCACCCACATGGGCATCGCGGAGCAGGGCCGTCAGTTGGCGGATGCGGGCTTCGATCTTGCCCTGCTCCTCCTTGGCCGCGTGGTAGCCCCCGTTTTCCTTGAGGTCCCCCTCTTGCCGCGCTGCTTCAATCTTCTGGACGATCTCCGCCCGGCCTGCGCCGGAAAGGTGGTCCAGCTCTGCCTTCAGGCGGTCAAAAGCTTCCTGGGTCAGCCAGGCTGCAGATGCGCTGTTGGTGGTAGACACGGACTTCTCCTCTAGTGGTCCTACATGCAAAAGACCCCGCCACGGTGGCCACTTGTGGAACAGTAACCAGCTCAGCGGGGTAAAGGTATCTCTCTATTGTAGTCAATCCTCTGGAGATAACCCAACAGGGAAGCGTTGCAGATCACATGCCCTATGACTCTCCACGGGGGATCCAGCAGCTGTCCACCACGCCGGACACGGACGCCGACTCCGTGCGCAAGGTGACGCGCTGGGCCACTGTCCTGCCGCCGTCGGCCGTTCCATCAGCCGCCGATGGCGGAATGTCCACCACCTTCCAGCCCACCACCGCGAATTTGGAATCCAGCGCCTTCACGGCGCATTTGACCGGATTGCCCGGTTCGCGGGTGACCTGGAAGTCCACCTCGGCGAGCGTGGCATCGGTGGTGCTGTACCCCACGTCCTTGTACGTCACGCCGGAAAGGGAATTGGAGGTGGTGACCCAGGCCAGGAACCCGATGCCGGCGGCCATCGCGACGGCGATCGCAGCCCGCGCGGCCTTGGGGGAGAGCCGGCGCTTTTTAGCACCATAGCGATTGGCTAGGCTAGTGTCTGCGGGCGCGGGTTGGGCCGGCTGGTCCGGGGAAGTCACCAGACCAGTTTAGTTCCCTTTCCGCCGCCGCCTTGCGGTGGCTGCAACTGCCGGTGAGGCAATGTTCCCGCGACCATCATCCGTAAGCTGCCACTAGCCGCAAAAGAAAAATAAGGAGCCGTCCCTTCCATGACAGCGTCCAGCAACTCCCAGGTGCCGCTCCGGCTGCTCGCGGTCCACGCCCACCCGGATGACGAGTCCAGCAAGGGCGCTGCGACGATGGCAATGTACGCGGCAGCCGGAGTGGACGTACTGGTGGCAACCTGCACGGACGGGTCCCGGGGCGACATCCAAAACCCTGCCGTCGAAGGTGAACCGCATCCCAAGCGGGACATGGCGGGCGCCCGCCGGCTCGAGATGCAGCGGGCCGCCGCCATCCTGGGCATCCGCCAGCGGTGGCTCGGCTTTGTCGATTCAGGCCTTCCCGAAGGCGACCCGCTCCCGCCGCTGCCCGCCGGTTCCTTCGCCACGCTGCCGCTGCACCAAGCGGCAGCGCCCCTGGTGCGGCTGGTCCGTTCCTTCAAACCGCACGTCATACTCAGCTATGACGAGAACGGCGGATACCCGCACCCGGACCACATCATGGCCCACCGCGTTGCGGTGGAAGCCTTTGAAGCCGCCGGCGATCCCAGCCGCTATCCGGACGCGGGGGAGGCCTGGGAACCCAGCAAGCTCTATTACGACCGCGCCTTCAGCCCCGAGCGGTTCCGCGCGCTGCACTTTGCGCTGGAAGAGGCCGGGCTGCAGTCGCCCTACGCCGAGCGGCTGGCAGCCTGGCTGGAGTCCGACGCCGAGGGGCACACCCCGCCGCCGGCCGCGCACCCCACCACCACGCAGATTGACTGCGGCGACTTTTTCGAAATGCGCGACGATGCGCTGCGCTCCCACCGCACCCAGGTGGACCCCCTCGGGTTCTTCTTCGCCGTTTCGCCGGACATGCAGCGCCGCGTCTGGCCGTGGGAGGACTATTCGCTGATCCACTCCCGGGTGCACTCGGAACTCCCCGAGAAGGACCTGTTCGCGGGGCTAAGATAGACAAGGCAGGCTATTTCTATCCCGCGTAGAAGATGGGCCCGTGACGGCCCCATCCGTCCGCTGCCTGCTGCATCCGTTCCACCAGAAGGTATCCACCGTGCATTCTCTGCTCCTCACCCTCGCCACCACGCCGACCCCGATGCCCACCCCCACGCTGCGGGACGGCATCTCCGAGGACCAGGTGACGCCGGGCCTGCTGGGGTTCATCATGACGGCTTTCTTTGTGGTGGCAACCGCCCTGCTCATCGTTGACATGGTGCGGCGGATCCGAAGGGTGCGCTACCGCGCCCAGGTGGAGGAAGAGCGCATGGCGGCGGCAGCTGCGGCAGACGTGGACGCGGCGGACGTCCAGGACGGGCTCGACGACGGCACGCACCCTTCTGCGGACCCTTCTGCGCCGGACTTCAAGGGCAACGGCCCGGCGAACGGGCTTTCGCAGCCGCGCGAGTAGGCATGTTCCCGGGGGCGTCCGGTCCCTCGAAGAGGACTGCCGGCTTTAGGCGAGGACGGCCAGTGCGATCGCCACGAAGTGGGCGGCGAAGGCGAGCACCGTGAGGGCGTGGAACAGTTCGTGGAAGCCGAAGTGGTGGTAGCTGAAGTTGGGTTTCTTCAGGGCGTAGAAAACAGCGCCAGTGATGTAGAGGACCCCGCCCACGCAGATCAGCACGGCCGAGGGGACACTCGCCTGGAAGAACTGTGGCAGGTAGAAGAGGGCGCCGCAGCCCAGTGCGATGTAGATGGGCACGTAGAGCCAGCGGGGCGCATCAGTCCACAGCAGCCGGAAGAGCACGCCAAGGATGGCCCCTGACCAGATCACCCATAGGAGCACCACTGCCTGCTGGCGTTCCAGGAGTGTCCATGCCAGCGGTGTGTAGGTGCCGGCGATCACCAACATGATGTTGGTGTGGTCCAGCCGCTTCAGGACGAGTTTCACGCGCGGGGACCAGTTGCCGCGGTGGTAAACCGCACTGACTCCGAACAGCAGGACGCCGGTGGCAGCGTAGACGGCAGAGGTGATCCTGCGGTCCGGGGTGGGCGCAAGGGCCACCAGGATGGTGCCCGCGGCCAGAGCCAGCGGCGCGGTGACCGTGTGGATCCAGCCCCGCCACCTCGGCTTGATCATCAGCAGTTCCGCCAGGCGGACGGCGGCGTCATCCACGGTGTTGGATTCCGGTTTCGAGTCGGCGTTCCGGTCCTCTCGCCGGGGTGACGGGGAGTCCGTGGGGGAGTTGCTGTCCATGCCCCCAGAATAACTTACGGGGCGGTAAGTTACCCGTCGGTAACAATGCTGCGCTGTTGTTGTTCCATGCCGCCGGTCCCGGGGTCCCGCCGGCGGTAGCCTAGGATGTGGATGTACGTACGGCAGGAAAGTCAGGTGAGTGGACGCGTGGAGTTGCCCGGGTTCCTCTATGGCTATTACGAGCGCCGGCTGCTCAAGGACCTCCCGAGGGACCGGATTCCCCGACACATTGGTGTCATGGTGGACGGCAACCGCCGCTGGGCCAAACAGTTCAATGCACCCACCAGTCAGGGCCACCAGGCCGGCGCTGACAAGATCCACGAATTCCTCGGCTGGTGCCAGGAACTCGGCGTCAAGGTGGTGACGCTCTACATGCTGTCCACGGACAACATGAACCGCTCCAGCGAGGAACTTGATCTCCTGATGGGCATCATCGCCAACACGCTGGACCGGCTGGACGAGGACGCCAACATTTCGGTCCATGCCATGGGTGCTCCTGAACTGCTTCCCGACTACCTGGCCGAACGGCTCAACAAGCTCACCGCCAGGACCCCCGTCCGGGAGAAGATCCACGTCAACGTCGCCGTGGGATACGGCGGCCGCCGGGAGATCGTGGACGCCGTCCGGGAACTGCTCCATGACGCCGTCGCCAAGGGCATGGACATCTCAAAGCTTGCCGATGACCTGTGCGTCGATGACATCTCACGCTTCCTCTACACCCGCGGCCAGCCGGACCCGGACCTTGTGATCAGGACGTCAGGGGAGCAGCGGCTTTCAGGCTTCCTCATGTGGCAGAGCGCCTACAGCGAGTTCTACTTTTGCGAGGCACTGTGGCCGGCCTTCCGCAAGGTGGATTTCCTCCGCGCCCTGCGCGACTACGCGGGCCGGCAACGGCGCTTTGGGGCCTGAAACCCCCGGTTCACCACGAGTTCATACATCCGCCGGAGAAATCGCCGCCAAATGGTTGCGGAAATGGCCTGCTGTGGATTTACGTTATATCCATCAGCAGGCAAAACCGCCGGCTGATCGGGGAGGCCAGTACATGGAGCGAAACATCGCACCGGTTGTATGGGAGGCCGGACCCGGCCTCGTGGCCGAGCCGCCTCACCACTAACAATTCCGGGCTTGCGCCCGGGGCTGGAGTCGATGTGGCTACTTCTGAACAACTGCCCGAGGTCCTGGTTGGACAGGGCAGGAAAGCTACCTCTCGCATTGAGCGAAACACCTCTGAAACCGGCGCGGCAACTGATGCTGCGGCCGGTTTTGCTGTCTCCGGAAGGGAAGCCGACATCCACACTTTCGTCATCGACACCTCCGTCCTGCTCTCCGATCCCCGCGCACTCCTGCGGTTCGCCGAACACGAGGTGGTTGTCCCCGTCGTCGTCATCACCGAACTCGAAGCCAAGCGGCACGACCCGGAGCTGGGCTACTTCGCCCGGAAGGCCCTGCGGCTCCTGGATGACCTCCGGGTCAAGCATGGCGGCCTGAACCAGCCCCTCCCCATTGGCGACGAGGGCGGCACCCTGATGGTGGAGCTCAACCACATCTCCTCCGAAGTCCTGCCCCTGGGCTTCCGCAGCGGCGACAACGACAGCCGGATCCTCGCCGTGGCCAAGAACCTGGCCAACGAGGGACGCAACGTCACCGTAGTCTCCAAGGACCTGCCCATGAGGGTCAAAGCCTCCGCCATGGGCCTCACCGCTGACGAATACCGCAACGAACTGGTCAAGGACTCCGGCTGGACCGGCGTCGCCGAAGTGGAAGCCGACGAGCAGGAGATCGCCACCCTGTACGGCCACGAGCCTGTCTTCATCCCCGCCGCCGCCGAACTGCCCGTCAACACCGGGCTGGTGCTACTCTCCAACCGCGGCTCGGCGCTCGGCCGGGTGGGTGCCGACAAGCAGGTCCGCCTGGTCAAGGGCGACCGGGACGTGTTCGGACTCCACGGCCGGTCCGCCGAGCAACGGCTGGCCATCGACATGCTGATGGATCCCGCCGTCGGCATCGTCTCCATCGGCGGCCGCGCCGGTACCGGCAAGTCCGCACTGGCCCTCTGTGCAGGCCTCGAGGCGGTGCTGGAACGCCGCGAACACCGCAAAGTGATCGTCTTCAGGCCCCTCTACGCCGTGGGCGGCCAGGAACTCGGCTACCTGCCGGGCTCCGAGTCGGAGAAGATGAACCCCTGGGCGCAGGCAGTCTTCGACACCCTGGGCGCATTGGTCAGCCAGGAAGTGGTGGAGGAGGTCATGGACCGCGGCATGCTCGAAGTCATGCCGCTCACCCACATCCGCGGACGCTCCCTCCACGACGCCTTCGTGATCGTCGATGAGGCCCAGTCCCTCGAAAAGAACGTCCTCCTCACGGTCATGAGCCGCATCGGCCAAAACTCGAAGATCGTCCTCACCCACGACGTCGCCCAGCGGGACAACCTCCGCGTGGGCCGCCACGACGGAATCGCCGCCGTCGTCGAAACCCTCAAAGGACACCCGCTCTTCGGCCACGTCACCCTCACCCGCTCCGAGCGCTCGCCCATCGCAGCGCTCGTGACGGAACTCCTCGAGGGCTAAGTCACCAACGCAGGGACCGTGGCCTGGTTCGCCGGGCCACGGCCCTCTCTTTAGGCGATGCCGAGGAACCGCGCTGCTGCTTCGTGGCCCTCGACCCGCAGCTCCCAGTCGGGTCGCTTGAACGTTTCCGGGGTGACCCGGACCAGTTGGACTGTTTGGACTTGGCTCCCCCAGGCTTTGCGGGTGGTGCCGTTGGGTTCGTAGCCGAGGGAGCGGGATACGCCCAGGGAGGCTTCGTTCCAGGCGGCGGCCTCAGATTCGGCGACTTCCGCGCCGAGCCAGTCGAAGGCCCAGAGGACGACGGCGGCGCGCATCTCTTTGCCAAGGCCCCGGCCCTGGGCGGACTGCTTGAGCCACGAGCCGGTGGACATTGTCTTGAGGGCCGGGAAGTCCTTGGCCCCGACGTCCTGGCAGCCGATGAACTGGCCCTCGTGCCAGATGCCCAGGAGCAGCGTCCAGTTTTCCGGCGTGCACTCGGCCCTGCAGCGCCAGTACCAGCGGGCCATGTTGGGGCCGAGTTCGTCGTCGGGCAGCTCTGTCCAGGGATTGCTGAAGGGGTTGCTGCCGGGCTCGTGGATGCCGCTGCGGGCCGCTTCGACGGCTGCGGGGATGTCCTGGTCGGTGATGGGACGGAGTTCCAGTCGCGGCGTGGCCAGGGTGAGGTCGAACAGGGGCCAGATGGAGCTCATTGTCGTCATCCGCGAAGCGTAGTCCATCCGCGCCGGAAGGACCTGTCACGTCAGGCAGGAACGTCCCAGCTGATGTGCCTGCGGACGTCGGTGAGGTTCATGGACTGAGCCAGGAACAGGTCGTCGAGCATGTACTCATCCACGGCAAGGATCCGGATCCAATGGCCATATCCTTCCGTGCCGGCCTCCAGCGATCTGCTGGAAACGCACACGCCGGTGCCGGCGTCCACGCGAAGCCGGGAAGTGCCCGGAAGGCACAGCGGGGCGGCCGGATCAGCGGGCCGGTAGGCGGCGCTGGGCGCCACAACCGCCTCAAGGACGGGCCGGCCCTCGTGGTCACCCTGCCGGACCTCCCGGATATCCAGGGCGTTGCTGCCCGGAAACTCGATGGGTACAGGAGCGCTGCCGGCGAGTTCCACGGGGTCCAGCGCAGCCGCAAAGCGGCCGTTGCCGAACCCTGGCTCGCCGTAGGCCGCTTCAGGCCGGCGCCGCACCAGCCCGCCGTCGTCGTACACGGGCGTGACCAGGTGGGGAGGCAGGAGCCAGGACTTTCGGGTGGCGCTCACATAGAAGTCGGCTTTGGAATCGTTGATGCCCGTGGTGCTGTGCAAAACCAGCCCTTCCGGGCTTTCCAGCCGAAGCGCCCCGGGCCGGCGCAACCAGGCACGCACAAAAGGTGCGCCGGGAGCCGGGGCGGATTCAAAGGGCTGGTCCCAGTACTCAAACCTCAGCGACTGCCACTTCCAAGGGGATGACCGGCAGAGGTTCCGGAACGTGCCGGCCAGGTCGGCCGGGGCGGCAGGAGGGCCGGGCGCAGCAGGGTCCGAAGCGGGGCGGCGGCGGGAGTCCCAGGTGGACATATCCACATTTTACGCGGGGGCGCTACGGCCGGAATGGGTGCATCCAGTAGCATCCGAGGAGTGATCGGACGACTCGGCGACCTCTGGCAGCACACCCCGCTGGCCTTCTGGCTGGTCCTGGCGGCCTGCCTGTACTTTGCGGTGATGGCCGTCCGGCTTACCATCATCGATGTCCGGCACCACCTCCTGCCCAACAGGATCGTTTTCCCGTCCTACGCGGTGGCGGGCGCGCTCCTGCTCCCGGCGGCCGCAGTAGCGTGGGCCAGCCCGGACGCAGGAGACACAGGAGCGATCCTGGCCACTCCTGCCCTTCGCGTGGTGGCCGGAGCAGGCATCCTGTGGCTGTTCTATTTCGTGCTCCGGTTTATCTATCCGCCGGGCATGGGCTTTGGCGACGTCAAGCTCGCAGGAGTACTGGGCATGTACCTTGGCTACCTCAGCTGGGGGCACCTGTTCGCGGGAACTTTCCTGGCTTTCCTGCTGGGCGGGCTGTGGTCCGTGGCCCTGCTGGCGGCCCGGCGGGGAACCCTGAAGTCCGCCATCCCGTTCGGCCCGTTCATGCTCGCCGGGGCCGCCGCCGCCATGCTGCTGCCCGCCTGAGCGCTTTGCGATGCGGCAAGGACCTGTTGGATAGGCTGTGGTTATGCCTGCACCCGAATATGTCCTGAAGCTGCGCAAGAAGATCGGCAACGACCCCCTTTGGGTTCCCGGGGTCCGCGGGGTAGTGGTGGATGATGCGGGCAGGATCCTGCTGGCCCAGCGGGCGGACAACCGGCAGTGGGCACTCATCAGCGGCATGCTGGACCCGGGAGAGCAGCCTGCCCGGGGCCTGGTCCGGGAGATCTTTGAGGAAACGGCCGTCGTGGCCGAAGCCGAACGCGTGGTGTCGGTCGGCGCGGTGGGTCCGTTCACCTATCCCAACGGCGATGTCTGCGAGTTCCTGGACGTGGTGTTCCTGTGCCGCTACGTCACCGGCGAGGCCAGGGTCAACGACGACGAATCCCTGGCCGTCGGCTGGTTCGGCCCGGACGAGCTTCCCGAACTCATGCCCGGACACCTCACCAGCATCCGCCAGGCCCTGGCACCTTCCGGGGCCGTCCACTTCGAACCGTAGGGACTCCCGGGCGCAAATGAAACAGGGGCGCCGCACCCCCCCCCAAAAAAAATTGCGGCCACCGTGTTGGTCTTCTTGGCTGCCGCCGGTGAGTGGCAAGTGCCGGCAGCCAGCCCGGCAGCGGCCAGGACAAGTGTCCGACGGCGGTCAGCGGCCCTGGGAAACCAGCTCGACGCCTGGGCCAGTGCAACTTTGCTGCTTCTGAGTTAAAGTGCGACGGCGGCCGGCCACCTTCCGTTCGAAAGGTGACCGGCCGCCGTCGAGCGTTAGCCGGTTGTGCCGGGGGACGTCAGGCCTTGTGGGCCGGGGACGTCATGGTGGTGACGTCCAGCGCCTTCTCCAGGTCGGCTTCGGAGACCTTGCCTTCGCCGTCGCCGACGAAGCCCAGCTTCTCGGTGGCCTGGCGGATGGTCAGGCCTTCCTTGACGGCGGTCTTGGCGATCTTGGCGGCGTTCTCGTAGCCGATGTACTTGTTCAGCGGCGTGACGATGGACGGCGATGCCTCGGCCAGGAAGCGGGCGCGCTCCACGTTGGCCGTGATGCCATCGATCATCTTGTCCGCCATGACCCGGCTGGTGTTGGCCAGCAGGCGGATGGACTCCAGCAGGTTGGCGGCCATCACCGGGATGCCGACGTTGAGTTCGAAGGCGCCGTTGGTGCCCGACCAGGCGATGGTGGTGTCGTTGCCGATGACCTGGGCGGCCACCATGATGGAGGCCTCGCAGATGACCGGGTTGACCTTTCCGGGCATGATGGACGAACCGGGCTGCAGGTCCGGGAGGGCGATTTCGCCAAGGCCCGTGTTGGGGCCCGAACCCATCCAGCGAAGGTCGTTGTTGATCTTCATGAAGGAGATGGCGATGTTGCGCAGCTGGCTGGATGCCTCGATCAGGCCGTCGCGGTTGGCCTGGGCCTCGAAGTGGTCGCGGGCCTCGGTCAGCGGCAGGCCGGTGTCCGTGGCGAGCAGTTCGATGACGCGCTCCGGGAAGCCGGCGGGGGTGTTGATGCCGGTGCCTACGGCGGTGCCGCCCAGCGGAACCTCGGCAACGCGGGGGAGTGAGGCGTTAATGCGCTCGATGCCGTAGCGGACCTGGGCCGCGTAGCCGCCGAACTCCTGGCCCAGGGTCACCGGGGTGGCGTCCATGAGGTGGGTGCGGCCGGACTTGACGACGTCCTTGAACTCGGCGGCCTTGCGCTCCAGCGACTCGGCCAGGTAGCCGAGGGCGGGGATGAGGTCGTTGATCAGCGCGGAGGTGGCCGCAACGTGGACCGAGGTGGGGAACACGTCGTTGGAGGACTGCGAGGCGTTGACGTGGTCGTTCGGGTGGACAACCTTGTCGCTGCCGGCCGCCTTCAGTGCACGCGTGGCCAGCTCGGCGATGACCTCGTTGGTGTTCATGTTCGAGGAGGTGCCGGAGCCGGTCTGGAAGACGTCGATGGGGAAGTCGCCGTCGTACTTGCCGGCGGCCACCTCATCGGCAGCGTCTGCAATCGCCTTGGCCAGCTCGCCGTCGAGCACGCCCAGTTCTGCGTTGGCCTGGGCAGCTGCCTTCTTGACCCGGGCCAGCGCCTCGATGTGGGTGCGCTCCAGGGTCTTGCCGGAAATAGGGAAGTTCTCCACTGCCCGCTGCGTCTGCGCGCGGTACAGTGCGTTCACGGGGACGCGGACTTCGCCCATCGTGTCATGTTCAATGCGGAACTCTTCAGTGGAAGTCATGGGGCTAGCTTATGGCGATCGGGCGCCCCATCGAAAACCGTTAAGGGTGCATTGCCGGCGGCCCGTTGGACCGCCGGCAAGTTGCTTTTAGAGCTCGCCGATTCCGGAAACAAGGTCGGCGCGGCCCTCTGCCAGGCGGTAGGAGAGACCGATGACTGCGGTCCGGCCCTCCTCGATTGCGGTGGAAATCACACGCGAGCTGTCCGCGAGGCGCTGCGACATCTGCTTGACGTTCTCCACCACCATGTCGTTGACCTCGGGCTGGTTGTTCCGCAGGGAGGTGAGGACGGAGGGGGTGATGCGTTCCACGAGGTCGCGGATGAATCCCGCCGGCATCTCGCCGGTCTCAACGGCGTCCTTGGTGGCCGTGACGGCACCGCAGTTGTCGTGCCCAAGCACCACGATCAGCGGCACCCCCAGCACGGCGACGCTGTATTCCAGGGAGCCCAGGACGGCGTCGTCAATTACTTGCCCGGCCGTGCGGACCACGAAGACGTCGCCCAAGCCGACGTCGAAAATGATTTCAGCCGCAAGGCGGGAGTCGGAGCAGCCGAAGATCACCGCGAAGGGGTTCTGGGTCTCCACCAGTGAGGAGCGCCGTGAGGCGTTCTGGTTCGGATGGGAGGACTCGCCGTTTACGAAACGTTCGTTGCCTTCGCGCAGGCGGCGCCATGCCAGTGCAGGGGTGAGGTTAGTAGCCATGCTTACTACATTAAGGCGCGGCAGTGGCGGACGGTGAAACTGTGACGGCAGGGTTGGCGTCAAGGGAGGCCACGACGGCGGCCGCCAGTGTTGCGAACTCGTCCAGTTGGGCGGCCCCGGAGAGGACGACGGTGCTGCCCTTGTAGTTCAGGATCATCGACTTTTCGCCCTTGCCGGTATCCCGCAGTTCCCACTCCTTGCCGCCGGCGTTCCGCGAGCCGGTGACGGGTGCATTCTTGGTCTGCTGTAGGAGCCAGGTGGGGTTGGCCTTGGTGGTCTGCACCAATCCGATAAAGGACGCCTTGGGGGTCAGGTAGCCAACCTCCCACGTGGGCACGCCACTGGCCGTTCCGCCCTCCCACCGGGCGTAGTTCGCACGGAACGCGTTGCCGGTGTCCGGCGCAACGGGTGTGAATCCAGCCACATCTGCCGCATTCCGCGCCACCGATGCAACATCGACGTCCGGCCGGAAGCCCTCGCCCTTGGGCTGGGGATTCATCAGGACCACGGGCAGGAACGCCGCAATGCTGAGCACCAGGGCGATGATCATGCCGATCACCGAGGCGTTGGCCCGCTTGGCGGCCGCCGCCGGAATGACGGGCTTGACGGGAGTTTCCGCACTGCTGCCGGAAGCGGCGGGGCGGCCTTCGGGCTGTGCCTCGCCGGAGCTGGGACTGGTGGCTTCCTGCATGTCGTTCACCCCTCTATAGTCGCCCATCCCTGAGCCGGACTTCCATTCGGGCCCGGCCGCGGCCCGGCACCACCTCCAGAGGTACATTGCGGGACCGCGTCATGGGCCGCCCATGGCGAGGCGCCGCGACTATGATCGATAGCAGAGGAATCACCGTTCTGCTGCACCGGCGGGCGGGTTCAATGATCGCCACTCGAAGAAGAGGTTCACGTGTCACCAGCGTCCATGACCCAGAAGTACTCCACGATTTCACCGTCCCTTGCGGTGGGCCACGACGAGCCGGACCGCAACCTTGCCCTTGAACTCGTCCGCGTCACCGAGGCGGCCGCCATCGCCGGCGGCCACTGGGTTGGCTTCGGCGACAAGAACACCGCTGACGGCGCAGCCGTCGATGCCATGCGTTCCTTCCTGCAAACCGTCCACTTCAACGGCGTCGTGGTGATTGGCGAGGGCGAAAAGGACGAAGCCCCCATGCTGTTCAACGGAGAGCGCGTGGGCGACGGCACCGGCCCCGAAGTGGATGTGGCTGTTGACCCGATCGACGGAACACGCCTGACCGCCCTGGGCATCAACAACGCGCTGGCCGTCCTGGCCGTTGCCGAACGCGGCTCCATGTTCGATCCCTCGGCCGTGTTCTACATGGAGAAGCTGGTCACCGGCCCCGAAGCCGCGGACATGGTGGACCTGCGCCTGCCGGTCAAGCAGAACCTGCACCTGATTGCCAAGGCCAAGGGCGTCAAGGTCAACCAGCTGAACGTCATGATCCTTGACCGCGACCGCCACCGCCCGCTGGTGGAGGAAATCCGCGAAGCCGGTGCACGCACCAAGTTCATCATGGACGGCGACGTTGCCGGCGCCATCGCCGCAGCCCGCTCCGGAACCGGCGTGGACGCGCTGATGGGCATCGGCGGAACCCCCGAGGGCATCGTGGCCGCCTGCGCCATCAAGTCCCTGGGCGGCGTCATCCAGGGCCGCCTGTGGCCCACCAGCGACGAAGAGAAGCAGAAGGCCATCGACGCCGGCCACGACCTGGAACGCGTGCTGTCCACCAACGACCTCGTCTCCAGCGACAACTGCTACTTCGCGGCCACCGGCATCACCGACGGCGACCTGCTCAAGGGCGTCCGCTACTCCAAGGACAAGGTCCTGACCCAGTCCATCGTGATGCGCTCCAAGTCCGGCACCATCCGCTTCGTTGACGGCGAGCACCAGGCCAGCAAGTGGGAGAACTACGCCCGCAAGAGCTGATTCCCGTCGGTGCAGGTTCGCAAAGCCCCGGGGCGCCGCGCGCGCATCCGGGGTTTTGCCGTTAATGCCTTGGTATAGGGTTTAAGCCATGATTCCTGCTGTTGTGCCCTGTACTGACCGCGCCCTTTGGGACGAGCACGTTGACCGGTTCCAGGGGCATCCGCAGCAGCTGTGGGGCTGGGGCGAGACCAAGGCGGCGCACGGCTGGTCCGTGGACCGGGTCCTGGTCAAGGCCGGGGATGAAACCATCGGTGCCGCCCAGCTGCTGGTCCGCAGCCTTCCCGTCCCATTCCGGGCACTGGTCTACATTCCGCGCGGCCCCATGTGCTCCGTCGAAGATGCCCAGGTGGTCCTCAACCGGCTGGCCGAACACGCTGCCCTCCGGCACCGGGGCGTGGCCCTCAGCATCGAACCGGACTGGGACCGGGACTCCGCTTTCGCCGGTGCCGTGGCCGCTGCCGGATTCAGGGAGTCCACCAACACGGTGCTGATCCCGCGAACGCTCATCCTGGACCTCACCCGGACCGATGACGAACTGATGGCGGAGATGTCCAAGTCCACGCGGGCCAACATCCGCAAGTCGATGCGCAGCGACGTGGAATTCCGCAAGGTCAAGAACGATTCCGAGCTGGAACAGGTCCTGGCCATCTACCACCAGACCGCCGAGCGGGCGGGCTTCGGCATCCATGAGGACCAGTACTACCGCGACATCTTCCACAACCTCGGTGACGCCTCGCCCATCATCGGAGCGTTCGACGGCGAACAGCTGCTGGCGTTCACGTGGCTGTCGCGCAGCGGCACCACCGCCTTCGAACTTTACGGCGGCGTCTCCGCCGAGGGGCAGAAACAGCGCGTGAATTACGGCGTAAAGTGGGCTGCCCTGCAGTCCATGCGCGAGGACGGCTGCAGCCGGTACGACTTCAACGGCCTGCTCAACGACGGCATCTCCGACTTCAAGAAGCAGTTCGCCAGGCACGAAAACATGCTGCTGGGGACCTGGGAAAAGCCGCTCTCGCCCTTCTACCCCGCATACGCCAAGGCCATGCCGCTGGCGCGCAAGGGCCTCCAGAAGGGTCGCCAACTACTGAAAGGCGCGGCCGGACGGGTCGGCCCGCTGGTCCGGAAATTGCGCCCGGGCAACTGACTGAGCCAGGAAAGAAGGGCGACGCCGGCACCCGCTTGGGTGCCGTCGTCGCCCTTCTTTCCCGGGGCTAGAGTCCGGTGGTCACCGCGAAGGCCAGCGCCGGCTCGGCGCTTCCGGCCACCCAGTGGACGTTGACGGGGGCTTCCGCGGCCGCGATGAACGCGCTCCGGCCCCTGGACAGCTGCAGGTCGCCCCTGGGTGAGTCAAGGTACACCTCGCCGGCCACCACAATGACCACCGCGGCGCCGGACTGCGCCAGGGGTACGGGTCCCGAGTCCGGCCCCAGCTCGATGCGCTGCAGCTGGAACTCCTTGAACGGGGCGCGGAACAGTTCCTGGTCCATCACCGTCTTCTGGGCGTCCAGCATGGGCACTGCCACTGGGTGGAAATCGATGGTGTTCAGGAGTTCCGGGACGTCCACGTACTTGGGCGTCAGGCCCCCGCGCAGGACGTTGTCCGAGGAGGCCATGACCTCCACACCCAGCCCGTGCAGGTAGGCGTGCACGTTCCCGGCGGGGAGGTAGACAGCCTCCCCGGGCGTCAGCGAGATCCGGTTCAACAGCAGCGAGATCAGCACGCCGGGGTCGCCCGGGTACTTTTCGTTAAGGCTGATGACCGTGCCCAGCTCGGCCTGGTACGGCTCCAGGGAAGCGCGCGACAGCAGGGCTTCGACCACCAGGGCAGTATCTTCAGCCACGCCCTGGCCGCCAGTGATCAGCCGCTCGAAGGCCCGGCGCAGTCCTGCGCCTTCGTCCGCGGCGGCGAGATCGTCAATCAGGGCCTGGACCAGCGCGGGGGAGGAGGTTTCCTCGGGGAAGGCGTGGGTGATGTACTCGAAGATCTCCCGGGTTTCGGCGGCGGGCCGGAACCCGCACAGCGCCTCGAACGGAGTAAGCGCGAGAATCATCTCCGGCTTGTGGTTGTCGTCCTTGTAGTTACGGTTCGCGGCATGGGCATCCAGCCCGGCGGCGTTCTCCCGCGCGAACCCTGCCCGCGCCTGGTCAAGGCTCGGGTGGACCTGGAGGGAGAGGGGCTGCGCGGCGGCAAGGATCTTGGCCAGGAACGGCAGCCGGGGGCCGAAGGCGTTGACGGATTCCGCGCCCAGGAAGTGTTCCGGGTCCGATGAGATCAGGGCATCGAGGGGGCTCCGGGTGCCGTCTTCCGGCACGTGGGCCACCGACGGCGAGTCAGGGTGCGCGCCGATCCACAGTTCGGCCTCCGGGCCACCCGACTCGGGACGGCCCAGCAGCGAGGCGATGGCCGTCGTCGAACCCCAGGCGTAGTCCCGGAGGACGTTCTCAATCTCGTACAAAACCGTTCCGTTCCTTGGTGGATGGGCATTGATGATGGGCCGGCCGCCATTGCCGCTAAAGCGGGCGGCACTGTCCGTTGGTGGCCACGAGCTGGCGGATGGCCTCTTCATTTCCTTCGAGCTTGAGCTGGGTGAGCATCTCTTCGGTGATTGGCTCGCCGTCGGGCGTGGTGGTCACCGGGGTGAAGTCCGACGGCGAGGGCTGCTGCACGGCGTTGCCGCCCGTGGGCAGGGTGGCGGGCACGGGCCCGGCCGCCTGGACATGTCCGTCGCCTGCCCCTGGAACTGCCGTGCCGTCGTCGGGAATTCCTGCCGACTGTGCGCCCTTGGCGGATGCCTGCGCCAGCAATTGGTCCACCCGCTCGTGGATCTGGTCGAAGTCCGGGTTGGTGGAAAAGGACGGGTCAAAGTCCGGCGGCCCGATGGTGAGCCGTTTGACGTCCTTGCCCCGTGCCTTGATGGCGAGGTCCAGGAAGCTGCCCAGCTGGGCGGAGGAGACGTTGGATTCCACCACCTTGGTTCCCGCGCTGGCAATGTCCTCGAACTTGGACAGCAGGGTAGTGGGATCGAGCTGCTTCAGCATGGCCTGCTGCACGCACTGCTGGCGCTGGATGCGGGAGTAGTCATCAACGTATTCGCGCGAGCGTCCGTACCAGAGCGCCTGGTCCCCGTTGAGGGTCTGGTCGCCGGCCGGGATCCAGCCGAGGGGCATCCCGTGGGTCTTGGTGGTTTCGTCGAAGTACCCGCTCATGGGAACCCACCCGCCCGCCTTGATCCGGATGCCGCCCATGGCATTGATCAGCGTGGAGAAGCCCTGCATGTCAACCAGGACGTACGACTGGATTTGCATGCCGAGCGTGCCGGAGACGGCCTCCATGGTTGCTTGTGCGCCTGGGTCCGCCACGCCGGGGTAAAGGTTGGCGTGCTCGTTGGTGACCTCTGTGTTGATGGCGTTGATGAGGCATTCGTCGCCGCAGTTGTAGCCGTCGGGGTAGAGGGCGCGCATGGGGGAGCCCTCGCTGAACTGCGCGTTCTGGAAGTTCCTGGGGACGGAAATGATGGCGGTCTGGCCGGTCTCAGCATCCACGCTCAGCACCGAGAGGCTGTCCGGCCGGCGGCCGGTGCGGTCATCACCTGCGTCGCCACCCATCATAAGGAAGTTGTAGCGGCCGTCCACCGGCTTGATGGCCGGGCCGGACGAGAAGATATTGCCGATGGCGTTGCGTCCCACGTTCAGCAGGTAGGCGGCGTAACCCATGGAGCCGCTGCCCAGGACCAGGGCAACCACCAGGGCGATGCCGACGGCGGGGCGCGCTTTCGGTGCCAGCAGGACGGGGCGGATCAGCCTCAGGGTGTTGAGGAACAGCAATGCCCAGCCGAGGGCCAGCGCGGCCAACAGGACCACCAGCACCAGCGACGTGACCGGATTTGTGACAATGCTGATGACCATGCTCCGGTCCAGCAACAGCAGGACCGCCGCCAGCAGCAGGATGGCCCACACACAGAGCGTGATGCGCAGCGCCGTCCGCCCCAGCTTCCGGTCGCCCGCAACTAGCTGCGCGCTGCCCGGTACCAGGAGCGTCAACAGGACCAGCACGAAGGCGCGCTTGGTACGGACCGGAGAGGAAGCGCTGACCGGGTAGCGGACGGGGTCTGTCAGGGACGCCCCGGGCCCGGTGTTGAGCACGCTGCTGCTGCTGGCCATGCCCGCCGCCCTAACGGCTGCCCCGAAGGGCGCCGGAGCCGTCCGGGAAGACTTCGCTTACTTTCTGTCGCAGGTTTGCGCCCTTGCGGGCGGCAACGGCGTTGAGGTCCGCGGCGAAGTCGAGGAGGTCAGCGCGGAGGGAGGCAGCGAGCTCGTCGGTACCCGACGCGAGCATCCGAACGGCCAGGAGCCCGGCGTTCCGCGCGCCGGCGATGGAGACCGTCGCCACCGGCACCCCGGCGGGCATCTGGACGATGGACAAGAGGGAGTCCATCCCGTCCAGGGTCTTAAGGGGGACCGGCACGCCGATGACGGGAAGCGGCGTGACGCTGGCGAGCATGCCGGGCAGGTGGGCGGCACCGCCGGCGCCGGCGATGATGACCCGCAGGCCGCGTTCGTGCGCCGTCTGGCCGTACCGGATCATTTCCGTGGGCATCCGGTGGGCTGAGACCACGTCCGCTTCGAACGGGATGCCGAACTCGGCCAGGGCGTCCGCCGCGGCCTCCATGACCGGCCAGTCCGAGTCGGAGCCCATGACCAGGCCCACCAGCGGGCTGGTGCCGGATGCGGCGGGGGTGCTGTCGGCGCTCATGCCTTCTCCTCGAAAATCGCTGCAGGTTCTTCGGCGGATACCCGCCCGTCACGGATGATGCCGGCCACGGCCGTGGCCCGTCGGCGGACCGAGCCCACCTCCGCGGTGGAACTTCCCACCAGGTTGACGTGGCCGATCTTACGTCCCGGCCGTACAGATTTGCCGTAGCAGTGGACTTTCGCGGCGGGTTCGGCGGCGAGTGCCATGGGGTAGGCGGAGTACAAGTCCTGGTTTTCCCCGCCCAGGAAGTTCTTCATCACCGTCACCGGCGCCAGCGCATCGGTGGCGCCCAGGGGCAGGTTCAGGACGGCACGGAGGTGCTGTTCAAACTGGCTGGTGATGGAGCCGTCCTGGGTCCAGTGGCCGGTGTTGTGCGGCCGCATGGCCAGTTCGTTGATCAGGAATCCGGCTCCGGTGCCCGGCGTTTCGAAGAGTTCCACGGCAAGGACGCCGGTCACGTCCAGTTCGGCGGCGATGCGCAGTGCGGCGTCCTCAGCGGCTGCCGCCACCTCCAGCGGGATGTCCAGCGCCGGAGCAATCACCTCGTCGCAAACACCGTCCACCTGGATGGTGTGGACCACGGGCCAGGCCCGGGCTTCGCCATCGGGGCTGCGCGCCACGAGGGCGGAGAGTTCGCGGGTGAATTCCACTTTGGCCTCGGCCAGCAGGGGACTCATGGCGGCAAACCAGTCAGCCGCCTCGGCGGCCTCCTCCGGCGAGCCGACGATCCTGACGCCCTTGCCGTCATATCCACCGCGCGGGGTTTTCAGGACAACGGGCCAACCGGTTTCATCGCCGAAGCGCACCAGCGCGTCAACGTCGGCCACGGATGCCCAGGTGGGGTTCGGCAGTTCCAGCCGGTCGATGGCCGCACGCATGACCAGTTTGTCCTGGGCGTGGACCAGGGCGTCCGGTCCGGGCTGGACGTTGACTCCGGCCTCCTGCAGGGCGCGGAGGTGGTCCGTGGGCACGTGCTCGTGGTCGAACGTCATCACGTCCAGGCCCTTGGCAAAGTCCAGGAGCGTCTGCAGATCCTTGTAGTCGCCCACTGGAGTAGTGGGTACTGCCGATACCGCCGACACGTCGTCACCTTCGGCGAGGACGCGGAGTTCAAAGCCGAGTGCTGTAGCGGCAGGGGCCATCATTCGCGCGAGCTGGCCGCCGCCAACCACGCCTATCACTGGAAAAGTCACATATGCCAGCCTACCGAAGACGCGCCGGATCGACGCTTTTGCGGCCCGGTGGGGGACGGACATTTTCGCGGGGAGGGGTACCCGGCTCCTGCATCCGGGGGGCGCTGTAAGGCTTTGGGGCTAAAATGGTCCTTTGGCCGAGTGGCCCACAGTTCGTCACGGCCATGGAGGGTCATGTTTAGCACACTTGCAGATCGTATCCGGGGGCTCGCCTCACTCTTCTGGCGCGAGGTGGCCAAGTTTGGTGCGGTCGGCGGTGTCGCGTTCGTCATCGATAACGGGCTGACCTATTACCTGATGCACGGCCCCATGTCCGACAGCGAGGCGAAGGCCCGCTTTGTGGGAGCCACCGTGGCCACAGTCTTTTCGTGGGTGGCGAACCGGTTCTGGACCTTCCGCCACCGCCGCCAGGCCAACGTACTCCGTGAGTTCATCATGTTCGTGATCATCAACGGAATCGGCATTGGCATCTCTACAGGCTTCACCGCCCTGGCCAAGTACGGCATGGGCATCGACAACAAGAACCTGTTGTTCCTCGCCGGCGTGGTTGGCATCCTGGTCGCCACGGTTATGCGCTTCTTCGCCTACCGGTTCCTGGTGTTCAACCAGGAACTGGACCAGGAACCGGAGTTCTCCCACGACCACGAGATCATCGAAGCCCACCCCCACAAGGAGCGTGCGGGTGCCGCGGAACGCCCGGCACCGACTCCCGCCGACGGCGGCCCCCAGGCCTAGCCAACGGCCGCTAGCTTCCGTGGATGCGTTCGTCGGCCATCAGTTTGTCGGTGATCGCCACATCGGGATGGGTCAGCACTATGGAGCCGCCCTGCTGCCATGCGCCCAGCGCATTCGCGAGTACAGCTTCAAGTCCGGCATCGGCAGGAACATGCAGCCTGGCGCCTTCTGTATGCGGCACGGCAAAACCGGTGATCAGGTCCTGATGCAGGACACTTCGCCCCTGGCTGGTCAGCACGGCGCGGGCCGACGGGTCAGGATCGGCGTGGGGCATGAACACGTCCCCGTGTGACCGCACCTCAGCGGCATAATCCAGCCAACCGGCAGGAAGGTCGCCGCCCCAGCGCATGGCGAGGGCCGGCAGGGCAACGGCAACGCCGGCGTCGTACTGTCCGTCGGAACCGGCGGGATTGTCGGTGGCAAGGAAGTCCGCCTGGCCGCCGTCGAGCATTGTTTCCAGTCCCAGCTGCCAGCCGGCCAGTGCCCATACCAGCGCTTTCCAGTGGGCCGGAAGTGCGAGCCGGAGCCGCATGCCCGGTTCTGCATCCAGTTCGTCCTGCAGCAGGTTGCTCGTCTTGGCCACCCAGTTGTCCAGGACCCGGCCCGACAGTTCCACCCGCTCCGAGTCGGGCCCGTACCAGGTCAGGCGTGGTGCCGTGGAGTTTCCGGAGCGGAGGGCGGCCGTGAGTTCGAGCGCGGGAATTGATGTCATGCGTTCATCCTGCCACTGTCCGAATTACCTGGATGCCCGGCTTACCTGGATGCCCGCGCCAGCCGCGGCCGCCAAGCCAGGGGAACTGATCGTGATGTTAATCACCCGCATTGCTAAGTGTGCTTGCTATTTCTGCGAAGAGCAGGTATTTTCCCCGCTAACACGGGGGATTGGCGGCTTTCCTGCCGGGAATTACGGGCCAGACCCTTCCGCCACGCCGGAGCGGAAGGAAAACCCGGGCGTGGCGTGCGCAAATTTCCCGGCTTCGACTGTCTATTATCCCGGCAACGGCTTGACTCGCCCTAGTTACACACGTGTAATTAGGTAACTAAAGCAATTGCGTAAATACCGGCACACAACCGAGTGTCCACGTATCCAGGCAGTCGCTGAACCATCAGGAGGGTCGCCGTGGGGCAAGCAGAGCGTATCCAGGAAGATGCCGTCGTGGCCGGTCAGGCAACGGCAAAGTACCGTGCGCGGGGGGTGCCGAGCGATTGGTACGTGGACCCCGCTGATCCTGATGCTGCGGAGCGGTACAACAAGAACTCCACCACTGTTCTTGAGGACCAGGCAACCGCGTTCCTCGCGGCACACGAAGCCCTCCTCGACGGCGGTGCTGAGCCGGAAGACGACCTGGATCCGCCTATGGAGCTGGCTGCGGCCGGTACCACCCAGCCGGTGTGGATCGGGCTGCCGCTGCAGCAGGAGTTCGACGACGAGGGCGAGCTGGGCTGGCAGACGGATGCTTTGTGCGCGCAGACGGATCCGGAAGCCTTTTTCCCTGAGAAGGGCGGCTCCACCCGCGATGCCAAGAAGGTCTGCGGTGCCTGCAACGTACGGTCGCAGTGCCTGGAGTACGCGCTGGCCAATGACGAACGGTTCGGCATCTGGGGAGGCCTTTCCGAGCGTGAGCGCCGGCGGCTTAGGAAGCGAGCAATCTAATTCTTCAGGATGTGCACGTCACTGCCGTTGTGGTTGCCCACAACGGCAGTGCCTATCTGCCCAGAACCCTTGCAGCTTTGGCGTCCCAAACCCGGCCCGTTGACCGTGCCGTGGGTGTGGACACGGGGTCCGGCGACGACTCCTACCGCCTCCTGCGGGAGGCTTTGGGGGAAACCGAGGTTCTCAGCTACCCGCGGAGCAAAGGCGGCATGGGCGCCGCCGTCTCCGCTGCGCTCGCGGAGCTGGTCCCCGTCCACGGGGACGGCGACGGTGGCAGGACCGAGTGGATTTGGCTGCTGCACGATGATGCCGCGCCCGCGCCCGAAGCCCTTGCCGAACTCCTGGGCGCCGTGGAGCGTGCGCCCTCGGTCACCGTTGCCGGCTGCAAGCACCTGGACTGGCATTCGCCGCGAAGACTTATCGATGTAGGTCTTTCCACCAGCCGGTGGGCCGAGCGTCTGACCCTGATCGATGCCGATGAAATGGACCAGGGCCAGTACGACGGCCGTACCGATACCTTTGCCGTCAATTCCGCCGGCATGCTGGTGCGCCGGGATGTCTGGGACCAGCTGGGCGGCTTCGATCCGGCCCTGCCCGGCAGCGGAGACGACGTCGACTTCTGCTGGCGGAACCGCCTTGCAGGCCACCGCGTGGTGGTGGTTCCCGCAGCCCGGATGTTCCATGTGGCGCACCGTCCGCATGCCCTTGGAAACCCCTCGGCGGCGCGCAAGGCCCAGGTCCACTTGCGCCTGAAGCACAGCCCGCTCTGGATGGTGCCGGTCCACGGCATCGGTGCCTTGCTGGGCAGCCTCTTCAAGCTGGTCCTGAGCATCGTCGTCAAGGACCCTGGCCACGGCATTTCCCAGCTTCTCGCCACGTGCGCCGCGTTGGGCAGGCCGGGCGCCGTGGCCAAGGCACGCCGGACAGCCAAGCGGTCACGGCGCATCCGCCGGTCCGTCATCCGCAAACTCCAGACCCCCCGGCGGGAGGTGTGGAGCCACCGCCGGTCGCTGATGGAGGCGCTGGGATCCGACGGGTCCGGCGCTGACCACCTCGTGCAGGATCCGCTGGCGAACCAGCCCACCGGTGACGCCGCGGACGACTTCGCAGCCCTGGCCACCACCAAACGCGGTTGGGTGGGCAACGGCGCCTTGGCCGCCGTCATCATCGCATCCGTGGCCTCCCTATTGGCGCTCACAGGTTTGTTCCGGGCCGGAGCGGTAACCGGAGGTGCCCTGCTTCCTGTCTCCGCGAGCTTGGGGGACATCTGGCATAACGCCTCCAGTTGGTGGATCAGTTTGGGCGCGGGCCTTCCCGGCCGCGGCGACCCCTTTGACTACGTGCTGTGGATCATCGGAGTCCTGGGCGGAGGGGACGCGAATCCGGCCATGGCCTGGCTGCTCCTGCTCGGTGCCCCGTTGTCCGGCCTCACCGCCTGGTTCGCTGCCGGCGGGCTGACTGTGCGCCGCCGGCTCCGCCTCGTGGCTGCGCTCTATTGGGCAGCCGCTCCCGCACTCCAGGCCGCACTCAACCAGGGGCGGGCAGGCGCGCTGATCGCGCACATCATGCTTCCGCTGGTGGTCCTGGGCCTGCTGCGGGCTACGGGCTCCGCGGTGGGCCACGGCCGGTTCAACGCCGGCGCATCAACTGAACGCAACTCCACCGAACAGCCCCCGGCCAAGGCGGGGATCAACGGCCTTCCCTCGTGGACGGCCGCGGCAGCTGCGGGCCTGGCCCTGGCTGTCACGACCGCGGCCGCCCCCTCGCTGCTGATCCCGGCCACGGTGGTCATCGTGCTCTGCGGCCTGCTGCTGGGGCGGCGCGGGCGCACCGTGTGGTGGGCGCTGTTGCCCGCCGCCGCCTTGTTTATCCCATTTTCCCTCTCCACACTCGACCGGCCGCGTGCCATCCTGGCTGATCCCGGATTGCCGCTGGGATTCGACGCTGCCCCGCTGTGGCAGCAGGTCCTGGGCCAGCCACTCTCATTCGACCCCGCAGCCGGGCTTCAGGGACTGGCCGCCTTTGCCGGCGGTGGCGTGCCCTGGGCGCTCCTGCTCGCATTGCTGATCGCGGGGCCGGTGCTGGTCCTTGCCATCGTGGGACTCTTCAGTGCACGGCGTCGGGCCCGGATTGCCAGGTGCTTCTGGATCGTGGCTGTTATTGCCCTGGCCGCCGGCTGGTTCGCCAGCCACCTCGCCACCGGCTTCAACGCCGGCGTGCTGGTCACGCCGTTCACCGGACCTGTGGTGTCTGCCGTGTCCTTTGCCCTCCTTGCGGCGGCAATCCTCGGATCCGAGCAACTCCTGTCCACGGCGGACCGGGCGTCGGGCACCGGGACGAGGACTGGAAGGGCAGCGCGCGCAGGGCTGGCGCTGGGCCTTGTGGTGGTGCTGGCCGGACCGCTGGCCGGGATGGCTGCCTGGTCAGCGCAGAACATGTTGCGTCCGGCGGGGACTGCCGCCACCCAGGCCACTACACCCCTGGGGAGCGCTCCTGCCGCCGCGGCAGCAGGTTCCGGAACCGGGGGAGAGCTGGGCACGCCGCGCCTTGTGGAAGCCTCCACGGGGCGCTCCCTGCCCGCCACCGCCGTCGACCGGGGGACCGGGCCGGAACAAACACGGACCCTGCTGCTCAGCACCGGAGAAGACGGAACCTTCAGTGCGTCGCTGATGCGTGGGGCAGGCACCACCCTGGACAGTCTCTCCGCCATCGCCTCTGCACGGAACATCATCGGCGCGCCGGGTGCCGAAGAGGTCCGTGGCGACGACGACGTCACCGCGGCTGTCCGCCGCGTGGTGGCCACCCTTGTCGCTGGGCAGGGTGTGGATCCGCGCACCGACCTGGAACAGCTCGGGGTTGGATTCGTGGTGCTCCGGGCAGCGGACACGGCAGCCCAGCTCACCGCCAGCCGGATGGACGCAGTTCCCGGCCTTGTGGCCGTAGGACAGACCGACGTTGGCTGGCTCTGGCGCATCAGCCCACTGAACCAGCCGGTCCTCCAGGCTGCTGAAGTGGCCCATCGCGTCCGCATCGTGGATCCGCGTGGCGCGGCCACCGCTTTGGTCGCCTCCGGAACCGATGACGTCAACACCGCCGTCCCTGCGGGGCCGGAAGGCCGGCTGGTGGTACTGGCGGAGCGGGCCGACCCGGGGTGGAGTGCCTGGCTCGACGGCCGGAAGCTGACCTCCACCACCGACGGCTGGTCCCAGGCCTTTACGCTTCCAGCGGCGGCCGGCCAGCTCACCGTCCGCTACGAGAACCCGTGGTCGTTCTGGGCTGCCGCTGCCCAGATCACGGTGATCGGACTGACTGTCATCCTGGCAATCCCCATGCCGGCCCGGCGCCCGCGGACCGGTCTCTCGCGCGACGAGGGCTCCCTGCGTAAGGAACACCAACATGCATGAGCAGACCCCACCCGCCGGCATTCCTTCCGCCGAGGCGGGGAAGCAGCCCCAGGCCGGGGAAACGGCGCCAACGGGCGGCGAAGACAGCAAAACATCCAGCCGCGGCGCCAGCCGTGTGACAGGCGGCAAGGGGCGGGCAGCGTCCGTGGCTGGAATTGCGGCGGGCGTCCTCATCCTTGCCGGCGCAGGGGCCCTGGTGGCCGGAGGGTCGCTGATGGCCGCGCCCGCGTCCAGCCGGACCCTGCCGCCCGCGGAAGCAGCCGTCCCGGCGGGAGCCAGCCTTGGCGTCTGCCCCGGCCCCGCCCGGCTGCTGGAGGGAACCGGCACCGGTACCGACGCCCAGTTCCGGCCCGAGTCCGCTACTGCGGCGACCAGGGTCAGTGCCGCCGTGCTGAGCGCCGGAGGTGTGCTCCCCGGCAGCCGGCTCGCGCACCTGGACGGAACAGCCGCCGTCGAGATTTCCAAGGATCCTGGTCCGGCACCGACGGCCGCAGCCCCCCAACAGCTCCTGGCGGGAGTTGCAGCCGACCGGTCCATGGACCAGGTAAGTGTCCTGAGCGCCAAGGCCGTAGCCAACCAGAATGCGTCGGCCGCCGCCGCCATGAAATACACGGCCAGTGACGGTGACCTGCAGGGAAGTGCTGCTGCCACGTGCGGGAAACCCTCGAACGACCAATGGCTGGCGGGTGCCAGCACCACGGTCGGCCGCACCTCCGTGCTGGCACTCACCAATGCCTCCAGCACCCCTGCCACGGTGAGCCTTGAACTCTTTGGTTCGGGCGGTCAGGTGCAGACGCCGGGCAGTCGCGGCCTGCTGGTTGCCCCGGGCACCACCCGCAGCGTGGTCCTGGCCGGCCTTGCGCCCAACGAGCCGAGCCTCAGCGTGCACGTTCGCAGCGCCGGCGGCCCGGTGGCCGCATCCATCCAGCAGAGCGTGCTGCGTGGCCTCACTCCGGGCGGCGTGGATTTCATTGGCCCCGGGACTGCCCCTGCTGTCCGCCAGATCATGACGGGCGTGGACATCCAGGACCCCGCAGGCACTGCTCCCCTGACGGCCCAGGCCGCTTATAAGGATGCCGGCCCGGCCCTCGAGCTCACGGTTCCCGGCGCCTCCGATGCGGTAGTGGAAGTCAAGCTGTATGGACGGGATGGCCAGCGCGCCCTTCCGTCCGGCGGCGTCATCACCGCGAAGGCCGGATCCACCACCGAGGTCTCCCTGGCCGGTGTACCCGCCGGCCAATACACCGTGGCGGCCTCATCTGACGTCTCCTTTGTCGCCGCGGCGCGGATGGGGCGCGGGCTCCGGGCAGGGCAGCCATCCGATCTGGCCTGGGCTCCTTCGGCCGTGCGGCTTGGCAGCCAGCACGTGGTTCCCATCCCTAAGGGCGGCCTCCGCCAGCTGGTGTTCGGGGCGTTGGACGCCAGGGCCACCATCACGTATGCACCCATCACTGCCGATGGAAAGGTGCGGGCAGCCGCCACCGCCGACATCGCTGGTGGCACCACCGCGACCATTACCGTCCCGGACCAGGCCGAGGGGGCCGACGTCGTGGGCTATGTGGTCTCCGCATCCGGCGACGCCGCCTACGGGGCGGTTCTGGTGGGCCAGGACGGACGCAACGACGTCTCGTCCCTGGCGTTCCTCGCTGCTGCGGCCGGCCAGGAAACAGTCCCGGTCACCTTGGGCTACTAGGCCCGGTGTTCAGTAGCGGCGTCGGTACACGGGGTCAAGCGTCTCCGGCGCGACACCCAGCATCTCCGCCGTGTGCTCCACCACCACGTCGTGGACCAGGTCCTGGAGCTCTTCCACGCTGGAACAGGCCTGCTCCACCACCCGCCGGTACACCGTGATCGTGGGTCCTTCCTCTCCCGCAGCGGGGGTATAGGCGCCCATGGGTGCAGGGGCCGCGTTGGCGGCCAGCTGTTCAAGGTCCGGCGGGATTTCATCCACGCCAAACCTGACGCCGTCGAGGGTCTTGCCCCAGATGTCGTGCAACCGTTGGGCGGAGTCCAGCACCATGTCGTCAAAGCGGTCGCCGCGGGTCCGGTAGCCCGGATGCGTGGGCAACATCACCTCGCCGCGAAGGCCGCGCCCATGCCGGTTCCGGCGGCGCCTGAAGAAACTCCTGCCGGCGGTCTCCACGCCCGTTGCTGCGGGGGCATCCGGGTCAGCCAACCGGACCGAAAAACCTGATTCATGGTTCGATGACTGCATACATCGACTCTAAACCCGGGCGGGGATTTACGCGATACATCCGCCCGGCGGCGCCGCGCGCCTCTGCGTAGGCCCCGCAATGCGCAGTTTTTGCCCGGCGAAGGGATAGTCTGTGATGTCGTGGGAGCTATCCGTCAGTGTTCAAGGTCTGCCTGCCGCCAGTCGGCGGTAGCCACCCTGACGTACGTATATGCAGACTCCACGGCAGTCCTGGGGCCGTTGGCCACCTACGCCGAACCACACTGCTACGACCTCTGCGAGCAGCACGCCGATTCGTTGACGGTTCCCCGTGGCTGGGAAGTACTCCGCCTGGCAATGCCGTCCACTCCGCAGCAGCCTGGGCCGGATGACCTGCTGGCCCTGGCAAATGCCGTCCGCGACGCCGCGGCCCTGCCGCCGGAGGCGCAGCCGCCCGCCCAACGGGGCCACCATTCGGCATTGGAAGCCCCGGCAGGCACTGAAGGGGTACGCCGGGGCCACCTGCGGATCCTTCGCGAACCTTCCTGACCCGTATCTGGCGGTACTCTAAAGACTGCACATCCTTTCCGCTACCGGCGCGAGCGCGCCCGCCAGGGAGCATGAACAAATGCCAAAGATCAGCCCCGAGCTGTTGTCCGTCCTGCGTTGCCCCGTGACCGGATCGCCCCTGGTCCAGGAGGGGGAGGAACTGGTGGCCACTGCCGCCGGGGACTCCGGCGTGAAGAACCGGTACGCCATCGAGGACGGGATCCCTTTGCTGCTGCCTCCGGAACTGCTGGCCGCAGCAGCCTCGGCAGGTTCGGACCAGCACGATCCCGCTGCAGCAGGGCAGTAATCCACCTGCATCCGCTTCACCTGCACTGGCTCTCACAGAAACAGCAGAACGGGGACTGGACCAGTACCCGGACCAAGCAAAGGACCACCCATGACTTTTGAGTACAAGGTTGCCGATATCTCCCTGGCGGAAGCCGGCCGCCACCAGATCCGCCTCGCGGAGCACGAGATGCCCGGCCTGATGTCCCTCCGTGAGGAGTTCGGCCCCTCCCAGCCGCTCAAGGGCGCCCGGATCGCCGGTTCCTTGCACATGACCGTGCAGACCGCTGTGCTGATCGAGACCCTTACTGCGCTGGGCGCGGAGGTCCGCTGGGCGTCCTGCAACATCTTCTCCACCCAGGACGAAGCCGCGGCGGCCGTGGTGGTAGGCAAGGGCACCGTCGAAGACCCGCAGGGCGTACCGGTGTTCGCGTGGAAGGGCGAGACCCTCGAGGAATACTGGTGGACCGCCGAGCAGATCCTGACCTGGCCCGGCGCTGAGTCCAACCCCGAACTGGGCCCCAACATGATCCTTGACGACGGCGGCGACGCCACCATGCTGGTCCACAAGGGCGTGGAGTTCGAGGCCGTGGGCAATGTTCCCTCCGCAGATCCCGAGGACTCCGAAGAATACGGCATCTTCCTCGACGTGCTCCGCCGCTCCCTTGCCGCCGACCCCCGGAAGTGGACCAGGACTGCAGCCACGATCAAGGGCGTCAGCGAGGAAACCACCACCGGTGTGCACCGCCTATACCAGCTGGCCGACCAGGGCAAGCTGCTCTTCCCGGCCATCAACGTCAACGATTCGGTGACCAAGAGCAAGTTCGACAACAAGTACGGCATCCGCCACTCCCTGCCGGACGGCATCAACCGGGCCACGGATGTGCTCATGGGCGGCAAGGTGGCCGTGGTCTGCGGTTACGGCGACGTCGGCAAGGGCGCGGCGGAAGCCCTGCGCGGCCAGGGCTCGCGCGTCATCGTCACCGAGATCGATCCCATCTGCGCGCTCCAGGCGGCCATGGACGGCTACCAGGTGGCCAAGCTGGAATCGGTCCTGGCCCAGGGCGACATCTTCATCACCACCACCGGCAACAAGGACGTCATCCTGGCCGAGCACATGGCCGGCATGAAGAACAAGGCCATCGTGGGCAACATCGGCCACTTCGACAACGAGATCGACATCGCCGGCCTGGCCCGCATCCCCGGGATCAAGAAGGTTGAGATCAAGCCGCAGGTCCACGAGTGGGTCTTCGACGAAGGCGCCGACGCGGAGCGCTCCATCATCGTCCTGTCCGAGGGCCGGCTGCTTAACCTCGGCAACGCCACGGGCCACCCGTCCTTCGTCATGAGCAACTCGTTCGCCAACCAGACCATCGCGCAGATCGAGCTGTGGACCAAGCGGGACCAGCACGAGTACGAAAACAAGGTCTACGTCCTGCCGAAGGTCCTGGATGAGAAGGTGGCCCGGCTGCACCTGGCCGCACTGGGCGTCGAGCTCACTGAACTGACCAAGGACCAGGCAGAATACCTGGACATCGACGTCGCGGGCCCGTACAAGCCCGAACACTATCGTTACTGAGACGTAAGGGCCCGGGCGCTGGACAAGCGCCCGGGCCGTTATTTTTTGCACGTAGGATCAAAAACATGGAGCCTGATGTAAAGCCCCGTCGCCGGGGGAAAACCAAGAAAATCCTTGCCGTGGTTGCCGTGTGTGTCCTGGCTGCCGTGGGCGGGGTTTTCGCCGCCGTCGCCCCGGGCCTTGCCGGCGGACCCCTGGAATCGGAAGCAGGCTCCGCACTGCGGACATCGCCCGGCATCGCGTCCCCCGTTGTCCCACCGGTGGCACTGGACGCCGTCCCCGCCAATGGCGCCAAGCAGGTGAACCCGGCCGCACCGGTTTCCCTGAAGGTGGGCAATGGGATCATCCAGCGCGTCACCCTCGCCAGTACGGCGGGGAAGACCGTCGACGGCAGCATAGACCCCAGCGGGACGACGTGGTCCGCCACCGGCCCCCTTGAGTTCAATACCGAGTACAGCTACACCTACGTGGTTAAGGATTCAGCAGGACGCGAAACCAGCACCACCCAGTCCTTCAATACCGTGTCCAGCTCCCATGAGGCCGACGCTGCCATCTACCCGCTGAACGGCATGAAGGTGGGTGTGGGCCAGCCACTGCAGATCATTTTCAGCGAGCCCGTGACTAACCGGGCCGCCGTTGAAAAGGCCATCAAGATCACCACTACGGCTGGGCAGGCCGGGGCTTTCCACTGGTACAGCGACACCATGGTCCGGTATCGTCCCGAAAACTTCTGGGCTGCGAACTCCACCATCACCATGGACATGCAGCTCTTCGGCGTTGACCTCGGGAACGGCCAGATTGCCAACTTCAACAAAAAGGTGAATGTCTCCATCGGCGACAAGAAGGTAGCCATCGCCGATGCCACAGCGCATACATTTACGCTGAGCATCAATGACCAGCCTGTGAAGACCCTGCCCGTCAGCATGGGGGACAAGCGGTTCCCCTCGGCCAAGGGATTCGCGGTGCTGATGGAGAAGAACCGATTTGACCACTTCCGGGCGGCGAGCATCGGGCTCAAGCCCGACGACCCCGCCTATTACGGTGAGGCGGACGTCGAGTACACCATCCGCCTCACGCTCAGCGGGGCCTATATCCACCAGGCGCTTGAGTCCGCGCATCCGTACATCGGCAACACCAACGTGTCCCACGGCTGCATTGGTTTCCTCCCGGATGGAGCGGCCTGGGTTTTCGACAACATGGGAACCGGGGACGTGGTCCAGATCATCAATACCGAAGGTGACTACGCAGCGCACACCGACGGCTTCGGCGACTGGAACATCCCGTGGAGCGAATACGACAACTAGGGTCAGTTGCCGAACGGCAACCGCTGCAGGCGCTGCCCCGTCTCGGTGTACCGGCGGCGTGACTGCGACAGCCTGGTGAATTCCCGGTTCCGCCGTTCGGCAACGACGGCGGCCAGAAAGTCATCGGGGCCCGTTCCGGGCGGCGGGGCAGGGGCTACGTGGGCGGACAGTTCGGCGGCGATCGAGGCGGCCATGCCTGCCCTGGACAGCGGGGCCATCCGGCCAGCCTGGCGGATGAACTGTGCTGCCCTGCGCGCCGTGGCGTCCGGGATGCGGCCAATGTCCGCGGCGGCAGCCCAGGACTGCAGGTACGGCGGCACGAAGACCCGAATGGCCTGCTCAGCCGGCACCCGGCTTCGGACGGCATAGGTTCCGGCCAGCAGGTCGCCCAGCCGCCGCGACTTATCGTTGAAGAGCGCCACGGCAAGGGCAAGGCCGCCGAACGTCAGGTAGATTTCCAAAAAACCGGTCAGTCCGCGGATCACGGCGTGCCGGAACCGGATGGCGCCGCCATCCTCCCGGACCACCCGCAGGCCCGTGGCCAGCTTGCCCAGCGACCGGCCCCTGCTCAGCGTCTCCACAGCCACCGGCACCACCACCAGGCAGAACACGACGGCGGCAAGGCCAAGGGCGCGTGCGGCCGCCGGGTCAAGATCCCGGCCGGCGGCCGACAAGCCAATCATGACCAGCACGAGCAGGACAACATGGACCACGACATCGATGGCCAGGCCCAGGGCGCGCGCGGCGAAACTGGCGGGCCGAAGCTCGAGTACTACGGCCTCTCCGGTGATGATTGGACCCACCCTGCGGCCCTGCCCTTCGCAGCTGATGTTGGTTGGTGCGGACGCTCAAAGTCTAATGCCGGGCGTTAGGCTGTAGCCGTGGACATGGATGCCTTTGCCGCCGTCAATGCGGACAAATGGGCGCGGTTGCAGGAGCTTGCCGGCAAAGGCAGGCTGACAGGCGCCGAAGCCGACGAATTGCTGGCGCTTTACCAGTCCACGTCCGGGCACCTGTCCCTGGTCCGTTCCGTGGCCCCGGAAAGCGGGCTGTCGGCGTCCCTGTCCGCCACGCTGGCCCTGGCAAGGACCCGCTTCACCGGCGCCAGGTCCAACGTTGTGGCCGACCTGGCGCGGTTCTTCGTGGTGGCCCTTCCGGCTGCGCTGTACCGGCTGGCCTGGCTTACTCTGGCCTGCGGCGCAGCATTCGTCCTCATCGCGGCTGCTTACGCCATATGGATCGGAACATCCTCTGAAGCCCTTCGGGCCGTGGCGTCCGAAACCGCCGCAGCCCAGTACGTGGACCAGGACTTCATCAACTACTACTCGGAAAACCCTGCAGCGTCCTTCGCCGGCGCCGTATGGACAAACAACGCGTGGATCTGTGCCCAGGCAGTGGCCCTGGGCATTACCGGGGTGTGGGTTCCGATGATCCTGTTCAGCAATGCGCAGGGGGTGGGCGTCGCTGCCGGAATCTTCGCCTCAGCGGGCAAGTCCGATGTGTTTTACAGCTACATCCTGCCCCACGGATTGATGGAGCTCACCGCCGTCTTCATTGCCTCTGCCGCGGGCCTGCGGATCTTTTGGGCCATGGTCGCGCCCGGCCCCCGCACCCGTGGCCGGGCGGTGGCCGAGGAAGGCCGGTCACTGGTCACGGTGGCCCTGGGGCTGGTCCTCGTTCTTTTCGTCTCGGGGCTGGTTGAAGGGTTCGTCACCCCCAGTCCACTGCCCCCCTGGGCCAGGATCGGCATTGGCGCGGCCGTACTCGCCGCGTACTGGGTGTATGTCCTGGTGTGGGGCAGGCGGGCGTTCCTGTCGGGGGAACGCGGGGACATCCGCCGGGAAGACGCCGGCTACACGGAAATCGCTGCCTGAATCGTTGTAATCCTGCCGGGGTGGTTCCTCGCCGAGCGGAAGTTCCGGACGGTAGGCTCGTCTGCAGAATCAATCGCGCCGGCGAACTGGGACCGGTGCGGAACCCAACGGAAGTGACGCTGCTGTGAATGACGAAACACCGGCCCGCGCCAAAAGCGCTGCGCCGCAGCCGGAACCTTTCCTGGATA
This sequence comes from Arthrobacter sp. E44, assembly GCF_041877125.1. Lineage (NCBI taxonomy): Bacteria > Bacillati > Actinomycetota > Actinomycetes > Micrococcales > Micrococcaceae > Arthrobacter > Arthrobacter sp. E44. The sequence goes on along the minus strand of NZ_JBHDJA010000015.1, from coordinate 6,201 downwards.
CGTCCGGGGATTCCGACGAGCCCGCGTTCTCCTGGCTGGCGCCTACGGACGGAGACACGTCCGACGGGAACAAGCCGAATGCAGACAAGCCGAATGCTGACAAGTCGGATGCAGACGGTACCAGTGCTGATAAGACCAGTGGGGACAAAACCCCTGGGGGCAGGACCGCCGCTGACCTGTCTGACGGAAACATGCCCGGCGGGGGAGGACCAGGCACGGGAGTGACCGGCAGTGAAAGCAACCGCGAGGCACGCCGGGACACGCGCAATTCCGCACAGCCTGAAAGCCGGGCCGACCGGAAGGCTGCGGAAGCCGGATCTTCCGCCCTTGGGAATCCTGCCTCCGCGCGTCCCGGTGCGGGGCTCTCGGCAGCCGGTGCGTCGACGGCCGGCTCGTCCGCAACCGGGTCCTCCACGACCGGATCCGCTGCGGACCAGCGGGACGGCACCGATTCTCCTGTGTTCAAGGAACCCCTTCCGACGTCGGCACTGCACGTGCGTCCCCCGGAGGAGGAAGTGGAGCGCCGCAACGCGCAGCGTGAAAGCGCGGCCAATGCCAAGCCGGTGGCGCCGCGCGTCATGCAGGTCCTGCTCGCGGTCATCTATCCGGTTATCCTCCTGATCCTGGCCGTCCGGGCCGTGACCAGCCCGCTCTTCCTCTGGGTGGAATACAACCGGCCCGGCTTCCCGGGCGACGGCTACGGCTTCAACACCGACGACCGGATGACCTATGGTTCCTACGCCGTGGACTACCTCAGCAACTGGGCGGGCCCGCGTTACCTGGGTGACCTGGTGAGCCGCAGCGGCGAAAAACTCTTCAAGGACGGCGAAGTCAGCCACATGGCGGACGTCAAAGTTGTCATCCTGTCGACCTTCGGCGCCGGCGTTTTGCTGCTCCTCCTTGCCCTGATCGCCATCCTGTACCTGCGCAAGCGCAGCACCGGCGGGATCAGGCGCGGCCTTTTCGCCGGCTCCATCATCACGCTGGTCCTGATCCTGGGCCTCGGTACGCTGGCGGCCCTGGGCTGGCAGCAGTTCTTTACCGAGTTCCACCGGATTTTCTTCGCCGACGGGTCCTGGACCTTCAGCCTGGACGATACCCTGATCCGGCTGTTCCCCAGCCAGTTCTGGATGGATGCCGGCATCGCCATCGCGGCGATGGTGCTCCTGGCTTCCATCGTGACGCTGGTGCTTACCTGGCCCACGCGCCGCCGCCGTGGCGTAGGACGCGGGGAAGAGCCGGCAAGGGCTGGGCAGGGAAAGCCTGACCAGGAAACGGCGGAGCAGGAAAAGGCCTCTCAGCCGTAGATCTTGGCGATCTCCGCCTGGAACTCCCTGACGACGGCGGACCGCTTCAGTTTCAGCGACGGCGTCAGGTGCCCGGACTCCACGCTGAACTCAGCGTCCAGCAGCCGGAAGGTGCGCACGGACTCCGCCTTCGACACCATCTTGTTTGCCAGGTCCACGGCTTCCTGAAGGGCAGCCAGGACCTGGGGGTCACTGGCCGCTTCACTGAGGGGGAGCGGGGGCAGGCCCCGCTCGGCGCGCCAGTCGGCAACGCCTTCCGGGTCCAGGGTCAGGAGGGCTGATACGTAGGGCTTGCCGTCACCCACCACCACTGCATGGGCCACGAGCTGGTGGCTCCGGATCATCTCTTCCAGCGGCCCGGGGGCAACGTTCTTGCCGCCGGCCGTTACCAGGAGGTCCTTCTTCCGGCCCGTGACCGTGAGGAAGCCCTCCTTGTCCAGCTCGCCAAGATCGCCGGTGCGAAAGAAGCCGTCCACGAACGCTTCGGCGTCCGCGGCCGGGTTGTCGTGGTACCCCCGGAAAACACCGATTCCCTTGACCAGGATTTCGCCGTCTTCGGCCACGCGGATGGTGGTCCCGGGGATGGGGATGCCCACCGTTCCCACCCTGTTGCGGGAGGGTGTGTTCACGGTGCACGGCGCCGTGGTTTCGGTCAACCCGTAGCCTTCGAGGACGGGAATGCCCACCCCCCGGAAGAAGTGTGCGTCTTCCGAAGCAAGGGGGCTGGCCCCGGAGACGGTGTACTCCACCTCGCCGCCGAACGCCTGTCGCAGCCTCGGGTAGACCAGCCGGTCAAACACCGCGTGCCGGGCCCGGCTCAGCAGTCCCGGGCCGGGACCCTCGCCACGGTTTAGCCGGTCCTGTTCGCGCGAGTAGGCAATGGCTGCAGCGGACGCGGCATCGAACACCCGTCCCTTGCCTGCCACCGCCGCCTTGTGAGCGGCCGTTGCCCGGACTTTCTCGAAGATGCGCGGCACCACCAGCAGGAACGTGGGCCGGAAGGTGCCAAGGTCTTCGAGGAGCTGCGCCGCCCCCGGGCTGTGGCCCACGGTTGCGCCGGCGGCTACACAGACCACCTGGACCGCCCGGGCCAGGACGTGGGCCAGCGGCAGGAACATCAAAGTGCGCGCCATATCCTTCTGCAGGATCTCCGGCAGGAACGCCACGATGTTCTTGGCCACCAGGGCGAAGTTCCCGTGCGTGATCTCGCACCCTTTGGGTTTGCCCGTGGTGCCCGACGTATATACCAGCGAGGCGAGGTCCGCCAGGCCTGCACGGGTGCGCTGCCGCTCCAGTTCAGCGTCGCTGACTCCGGCGCCTGCAGCGGCGAGGCTGGCAAGGTCGGGGGCCTCGCCGTCGTAATCCATCCGCACCACGTTGACCAGGCGGTCGCTGAGCTCGGCAGAGGCCGCCACCACGCCGGTGACCAGCTGCACCATGGCGCGTTCGCCGGCGAAGACCCGCCGGACCCCGGCGTCGCGGATGATCCACTCCACCTGGCTCGCGGAGGACGTCTCATAGATCGGCACCGTAACGCCGCCGGCGAACCAGATGGCAAAGTCCACCAAGGTCCACTCATAGGAGGTACGGGACATCACGGCCACGGTGTCACCCGGTTCCAGGCCGCCGGCAATGAGCCCCTTGGCCAGCGCGCTGACGTCCTGGAGGAATTTCTGCACGGGAACATCCACCCAGCCGTTGGGGCCCTTCCGGCGGTACAGGGCACGGGCCGGGTTGGCGGCGTGCTGCTCCAGCAGCAGGTCGGTCACGTTGCTGTTGGCGTCCATCTCAACCAGCAGTTCGGTGCTTGCTTCTCTCACAGCAGGTCTCCGTTTCCGCTGCCACGCCGCGGCAGCGGCTCCTTCAGGTCTCTGTTGACATCCTGCCCTAGATCCAGGACGGCATCCACATCCGGACCTTCCAGTCGACGTAGGGGATGACTTCGGCAGTCCAGATCGGGTAGAAAAAGGCCGACAGCAGGACCGCCGCCACAAGGAACAGGACCACCAGGTACAGGCCGGAGCGGCGGCGCCAGGGCGGGTCCGTGGCCCTGCCCAGGACCAACCCGAGGCAGTACACCAGCGCCAGGACCAGGAACGGCTCGAAGGACACCGCGTAGAAGTAGAACATGGTCCGCTCCGGGTACATGAACCACGGAAGGTAGCCGGCGGCGACACCTGCCAGCACGGCACCCGCGCGCCAGTCCCGGCGTCCGGCCCACCAAAAGAGCAGGACCACCAGCGAGATGGCCGCCGACCACCAGATCAGCGGATTTCCGACGGACAGAATGGCCGATGTGCACTTCTCCACGTCACAGCCCGGAGTGCCCTGGGGCGGGGATTCATAGAAAAACGACGTGGGCCGTCCCATCACCAGCCAGCTCCAGGCGCTGGCCTGGTAAGGGTGCTCGGCGCTGAGGCCCTGGTGGAACTTGTACGCTTCCAAGTGGTAGTGGACCAGGGAGCGGACGGAGTTGGGGAGCCAGCCCCATTCGGCTGACGGATTGCTTTCCGCCCAATGGCGGAAGTAGGCGTTGTCGGACAGGAACCAGCCCGTCCAGGTGGCGGCATAGATGAGCCCTGCCACGGGAACCATGCCGAGGAACGCGGGGATCCCGTCCCGGATCACGCCGCCGCTGATCCAGCCGCGGATGCCGGCGACCCGGCGCGCGTTGAGGTCCCACAGCACGGTGAGGATGCCGAATCCGGCGAGGAAGAACAGGCCGGACCACTTGGTTCCCACGGCCAGGCCCATGCAGACGCCCGCGGCGACCCGCCACCAGCGCACGCCCAGCCACGGCCCGGACAGCAGCGCACCTTCCGGCGGCTGCCCGCCGTTGGCGGCAGCGGCCCGGGCCAGCCGTGCGGCAAGCCGGCGGCGTCCGTCGTCGCGGTCCATCAGCAGGGCGCCGAAGGCGGCAAGGATCCAGAACGTGAGGAAGATGTCCAGCAGCGAGGTCCGGGACATTACCAGGTGATGGCCGTCGACGGCGAGGAGCAGCCCGGCGGCGCCGGCCAGCGGAAGCGAGCGGAACAGTTTCAGTGCGACCAGGGAGACCAACAGGACGGTGAGGGTGCCGGTGAGGGCTGCGGCGAAGCGCCAGCCGAACGGGTTCTCCGGCCCGAACAGCCACATGCCCGCGGCGATCATCCATTTGCCTACCGGCGGGTGGACCACATACTCGGGGGTGCCCAGCAGGACGTCGGGATTGCCGGTGTTGAAGGCATCATTCGCTTTGTCCGGCCAGCTGCGTTCGTAGCCGCTGATGAGGTAGGAGTAGGCATCCTTGACGTAGTACGTCTCGTCGAACACCAGCTTGTGCGGAACCTCGAGGCGGATGAACCGGAGGAGGCCGCCAATGACTGCCGTCAGGACCGGAACCAGGACGAACCAAAGACGGAGCGACGGCGGGTAGTCACGCCACGAGGTACCGGTACCAATCAGCCTTGCCCGCAGCGCCTCGACGGTGAACGCCTCATCCGGCCGGCTGATCCAGGACTGGGCAGCCTTCCCGTGAGGCTCCACCGCTGTGGCGCCTGCTGAAGGGGATGCCGCCAGGCTGCGTTTCCAGGCCCCGGCGGGCCGCGTCGAGGTCTGCGTCACGAGCCCCATGCTACCTTTTGCGGCTGGAAGACCCGGCAGCAGTAGGCTTGGTAGGTGGACCCGAACCCCAGCCCCCTCCCCGAGCCCGCCCCTTCGACTGTGGGGCGGATCGTCCTTGCCGCCACACCGATCGGGAACACCGGCGACGCCTCCGCCCGGCTCGTGGAACTGCTGGGCACGGCAGACATCGTCGCCGCCGAGGACACCCGGCGGCTCCACCGCCTGGTCCAGAGCCTGGGCGTTACCGTGACCGGCCGCGTCATCAGCTACCACGAACACAACGAGGCCACCCGGACGGCCGAACTCCTTGACCACGTGCGTGCCGGCAGCACGCTCCTCATGGTGACCGACGCCGGGATGCCTGCGGTTTCGGATCCCGGTTTCCGGCTGGTTGAGGGCGCCATTGCGGCGGGGCTTACCGTCACCGCCGTCCCCGGCCCCTCAGCCGTGCTCACGGCACTGGCGCTGTCCGGCCTGCCGACGGACCGGTTCTGCTTCGAAGGGTTCCTTCCCCGCAAAGCCGGCGAAAGGGCCTCCCGCCTCGCCGATCTCGCGGGGGAGCGGCGCACCATGGTCTTCTTCGAAGCTCCGCACCGGTTGGAAGCCATGCTGCGGGCCCTGCGGGAGCGCTTCGGCCCGGACCGTCCCATCGCCGTCTGCCGGGAGCTGACCAAGACGTACGAGGAAGTCATCCGCGGCACTGTAGGCGAACTCCTCACTTGGGCTGAGGAGAATGAGGTGCGCGGCGAGATCGCCGTGGTGCTCGGCGGTGCGCCGGAACAGGCAGCCGGAACCCCGGAAGACCACGTCGCGGCAGTCAACGAGCTGGTGAACCAGGGCATCCGGTTGAAGGAGGCTGTAGCCGCCGTTGCCGATGACGCGCGCGTGAGCAAGCGGGAACTGTATTCGGCTGTGCTCGCCGCCCGGTAACCTCCGCAGGGGCCTTCCGATTCCTGTGCAGCTGCACAGCAAAGCTGCGATTCTGCAGTGCGCAACGGCGTAGACCCTGGCGGTGCCCCGCAGTAGTCTGGCTGTTAATCAGCCCCATGATCCCGGTCACTCCGAACCGCGGCGGCGGGCTGCCACAACCCTACTGACGAGGGAGTCATCGTGACTGTCACTGCACAGCCGGCCGTTACCGCCGAGCGCGAAACCCGGCTTTTGGCCTCCGTTCCCACCGGGCTGCTCATCGATGGTGAGTGGCGCGACGCCGCTTCGGGCAAGACGTTCGACGTCGAGGATCCCGCTACCGGGAAGGTGCTGCTGAGCATTGCCGACGCCGGCCCCGAGG
>NZ_JBHDJA010000014.1:0-119570 GCF_041877125.1 Arthrobacter sp. E44 | reverse complement strand
AGAAACGGTGGAGTCGATACCCTGATTCTCGCCCAAGGCCCTCACCCCAGCCGAAACACCCTCCCCGCCCCGGACATCTCACGCGGCAGCCCTGATTACACTCTCAATTCTGAAGAGCCCGGTTTCCTTCGCCCTTGACGGGCTGGCCGCCGGCGTTCGGAGAGACTTCGGTAGACATGGGTGTTCCCTCAGGGGTGTTTTATGAGTGATGCGCGGTGGACGCCGCTGCAGGTTCCAACACTCTACCCGCTGGAGTAATTCCTCCATACGGGTTTAAAAACCCTGAGGGAACTTTAGGGGTTAGGCAGTCTGGCCTGCGTGCTGCCCTTCGGAGATCTCCTCCACCAGCTTGTTGTTGAAGGCCGGGAGGTCGTCCGGGTTGCGGCTGGTCACCAGGCCCTGGTCCACCACCACTTCCTCATCAGTCCAGTTGGCGCCTGCGTTCTTCAGGTCCGTTTCCAGGGTGAAGTAGGACGTGACGTTGCGGCCCTTGATCACGCCGGCCTCGATCAACAGCCAGGGACCGTGGCAGATTGATGCCACCGGCTTGTGCTGCTCGAAGAAGCTGCGGGTGAAGTTCTGCGCATCCTTGTCGACACGCAGGTGGTCCGCGTTGACGACGCCGCCCGGAAGTACCAGGGCGTCGAAGTCGGAGGCGTTTGCGTCGGCGACCGTGAGGTCCACGTCGAAGGTATCGCCCTTGTCTGTGCCGTTGTAACCCTGCAGCTTGCCGCTCTTGGGAGCGATCAGGGTGGGCTCGCCGCCAGCATCCTTCACTGCCTGCCAGGGGCTGGTGAGCTCTACCTGCTCCACGCCGTCTGTCAGCAGGAATGCCACTTTCTTGCCTGCGATGCTGTGCTCTGCCATTGTTCCTCCTCGACTGAGGCGGCCTGCGGCCTTGAGGCGCGCAGCAACCGCCCAAGAGTTGATTGCCTGACATGTTCCAGCCTAAGAAAGCTGAAAGTAATAAGCAAGCTGACTATTCGCTGTCTTCCCGATATAGTCTTGTCCTACGTGCAGTGCATTCGAACGTCGCACGGGTCTATGTGGCCCCTGCGCCTTGATGCAAGGAGGCCGCCATGACAGCAGAGCAGCTCGCCCCGGTACCCCCTGACCCGGAGCCATGGCTTCCCAGTGACACTCCTGCCGAAATACGCCAGTTTGCCATCGAGTCCCTCCGGTGGCAGGCCCAGGAGATTATCGATGAACTGCTCTCCAGCACCGATCCCTCCGAAGAACTGTCAAGGGCACGGCTCCGCCGCTCCGTAGCGCGCAATCCCGGCCGGCCGGAGAAGGCACTCCTGGAACAGCTCATGGCAAGTGAGGACGGGCTGGGCCTCCAGGCCCACGGCCCGCATCCACAAACTCCCGCGCCCCCGCAAGGCCTGCCGACCCTGCACACTTCAACAGATTGGATCGGAAGCTAACCCGGCGTCAGGAGCTCAGCGGGACGTTGTCGATCAGCCGCACCGGACCCACCTTGGCTGCAATGAGCGCCAGGGCCTCGCCACGGAAAGGGGTCTCTCGGCAGTTCTCCGCCAGGGGTTCAAGGGTTCGCGGGTCCACCACGTCGAAGTAGTCGAGTTCCACCAGGGGCTGGGACTCCACCATCGCCAGGGCAGAATCAAGATCCAATGGCTCGTGCGCGTTCGCCCGCTCTTCCAGCAGCCGCAGCGCCCTGGACAGGACCAGCGCGGCGTCCCGCTCCTCGTCGGACAGGAAGCGGTTCCGGCTGGACAAGGCCAGCCCGTCGTCAGCACGGACCGTGGGAACGCCCACGATCTCCACCGGGAAGTTCAGGTCTGCGGCCATACGCCGGACCAGGGCCAACTGCTGGGCGTCCTTTTGGCCAAAGTAGGCCCGGTAGGCCGGGACGCTGCCGGACGGTCCCGCAGATCCTGCCGGAAGGCCAGCCGCCGGCATCCCATAGTGCAGCAGTTTGGCAACAACAGTCAGGGCGCCGTCGAAGTGGCCGGGCCGGGAGGCGCCTTCCCACTTCTCCCCCAGGCGCCCGGACGTAACCCGCACCAAAGGCTCCCCGCCGGGGTAGACCTCCTCCACGGAGGGGGCGAAGGCGAGGTCCACGCCCTGCTCCTCCAGGAGCGCAAGGTCCGCCTCAAGCGTCCGCGGGTAGCGGCCCAGGTCCACAGCGTCGCCGAACTGCAGGGGATTCACGAAGATGCTCGCCACCACCACGTCATTATTTTCGACGGCGGCGCGGGCCAGGGCGGCATGTCCTTCGTGGAGTGCGCCCATGGTGGGCACCAGCCCCTGCGAGGTCCCCTGCTTCGCCGCGAGGAGACGTGCGCTTTCGGCGTGCAGGCCGGCCACGGTGGTGACGAGTTTAATGGACATTCAGTCCTCCTTCGGATCGAGGGCCTCGTGCAGCCCCTTCAGCTGGTCAGGTTTCAGCAGTCCGCGCCCTTCGGCGCGGAGGGCTGTGGCGCGTGCCATCGCAAGGTAGGCCTCCAGCACGTCGCCGTGCCCGCCGGCGTCGAACTCCCGCAACGCCTCGGCGTGCGCGCTGACCGTTCCCACGTCCCCACGTGCCACGGGACCGGTCAGGGCAGACTCCCCCGAGGCCAGTGCGTTCTCCAGGGTGGCCCGCAGCAGCGGCCCCAGCATGCGTTCGGGCGATTCGACGCCAACCTCGCGCAGCAGCTGTGACGCCTGCGCCACCAAGGTAACCAGGTGGTTGGAGCCGTGGGCCAGGGCTGCATGGTAGAGCGTCCGGTCCGCCTCGGCGATGGCCACGGGTTCGGCCCCCATCTCCACCACAAGCGCCTGGGCGATGGGCAACATGGGCGCATCGGCCGTCACCCCGAAGGTGCAGTCGAGCAGCCGGGTGAGGTCCAGGCTCATGCCGGTGAAGGTCATGGCCGGGTGCAGCGCCAGTGGAACGGCCCCGGCGGCGCGGACGGGATGGAGCACGCCCACGCCGAAGCGCCCGGAGGTATGTGCGACCAACTGGCCCGGCTGCCACACGCCGAGCTTTGCCAACCCTTCCACCAACCCGGGCAGTGCGTCGTCCGGCACCGCCAGCAGCACCAGTTCCGCGCGCTCCACGACGTCCTGCACTTCCAGGATGGGCACGCCGGGCAGCAGGGTCTCGGCCCGCTCCCGGCTGGCTTCGGACACCGCTGACACCCCGACGACGGCGTGCTCGGCTGCGCGCAGGGCGGCGCCTAGTACCGCCCCTACCTTGCCGGCGCCGATGATTCCGACGCCGAGGCGTCCGGGCTTAGCCATGCTGCTGGCCTTCCTGTTGGTAATGGGTGCGGGGCGCTGGGGCAGCCCCGGGCTCAACGGCCGGCGTGGATTCCGGAGCTGATTCAACTGCCGGAACAACCTGCCGCAACCATTGTTCGGTGGTTTGCCGCTTCCGTGCCAGCCGGGCGCGTGCGGACTGCTCGTCGAAGAGTTGCCGGGCCTCGTCAAGCCCCGCCTGGGTCAGCCGCGGGGCCACCGGGCCGGCAGTGGTGTGCAGCACCAGGTCCGCCACGCGGAAGCGGCGCGCCAGGGGCCCCTGTTGAAGCGCCATCGACTGCGTCCGCTGGTGCGGCACGACAACAAGTTCCCGCCACCAGCGGCCGGAGCGGATCAACAGGGCAGTGTCCGTGGCCGCAAAGCCGTTCCGCCGCCATGCAAGTGGTGCCAGCAGCCACGCCCGCCGCGGCGTGGTGACAAAGCCGCCGTCGGTATCGAAACCACCCAGCCCGGCAGAAAACACCGCCTCAGGATGGTTGGTTCCGGGGTCGGGCAGGACCAGCGAGAGCATGGCAAGGACATCGGCGAATTTACCTACCGGCAGCAGGATGGTCCTGGTATTGCCTTCGACGGCGTTGCCCGACGTCCCGTAGCCCGCCACGTTCACCTGCATCCGGTACCAGCCGAACGGGCGCCACAGCGGAGGCTGGGCAACCTTCACTGCCTGGATCCGGCCCGGCGGCAGCGTCTGCGCCTGCGTGTCCAGCAGCCCGTACCGCAGCCGGATGCCGTCCGGGGAAATGGCGGCGGTGAAGTTGTACCCCTTGTTGAAAAAATTCCAGTAACTGGCTGCAAGGCCAAGGGCAGCCGGCACCAGGTAGAAGTAGAAGGCCCGGTTGTCCGTCAGCGCGGACAGGACCACCGAAGCGGCGCCTCCCATCACGATGAAGAAGCTTTGCTCACTCAGCAGCAGCGATCCGACAAGGCGCGACGGCGGCACGGCAAGTACCGTAAACTCCGGCGCCTCGGACGCGTGCTGGGTGGGATGTTGCCGGCCAACCGCGCCTGCTGAACCGGTGCCCGGCGGGCCGCCCGAACCGCCCACGAACCCAGTGCTTGAGCCGGCGCCGGCAACAGCACCGGAAGCGTGCGCCAGGATGGTGGCCCGCAGTTGGCGGGCGTCAGAAATCTTCAGGTAAGCCAGCCGCACAGCTGATTCGCCGGCGTCTGCCACCTCGAACTTGAGTTCGGCCAGGCCGAAGATTCGGGCCAGGAGGGGCTGCACGATGTCGATCGCCTGCACGCGGTCCAGCCGCGCCTGCCGGTGCTGGCGGAAGAGGAGTCCGCTGTTGACGCGGACATAGCCGGCGGACACCTGGTATTTGGTGAAGTACCAGGTCAGGACGAATCCCAGCACCGCCACGGCCAGCACTACGGCACCGCCTCCCAGGAGCCACGGCGCGCGGCGGGAAAACCCTTCCTCGAAAACTGGCTGGCCCTGCAGGGACCGCTCAAACAGGTCCCTGCCAAAGAAGAAGGCGATGGCAGCCAGGGCCACCCAGCCGCGGATGAAAGGTGAGGCGGGATGGACACGCAGCCACTCGCCGTCGGCCACTATGGTTTCCGGGCCGGCCGCCGCAGGAGGCACGACTGGCCGTCCGGGCAGCTGGCCGTCAGCCGTCACAGCCCTGCCAGCCTGGCTTCGCCGCGGGCGGCCAACTGTTCCCGGAGCCGCGCACCCTCCGCAGCCGGCAGGCCGGGGAGGCGGGCGTTGGTGCCGGGCGATGCTGTGTGGAGCTTCACGGTACACAGTCCCAGGCCGCGCTCCACGGGCCCCACCGCGATGTCCACGTATTGCATGCGCCCGTACGGAACGGCCATGGTGCGCTGGAAGAAGATGCCGCTCCTGACCAGCAGGTCGTCGTCGCGCTCGGCGTAGCCGATGGCCCTGACCTGCCGCGGGATGAGCACCAGCCGCCATACGGCAATCAGCATCATGACGGCCGGAACAGTAATGGCCAGCCACAGTGGAGGCCACCGCCACCAGCCCAGGAGGACAAACACCAGCGGAACGGAAAGGATCAGGACCGCGACCAGGTTGCCCAGGGCCCATTCCACGAGGCGGACTGTTATGTATTTTGGCGACACCCGCTGCCAGGCGATACCCGGGGGGTCAATCGCCTCGGTATGCATATTCGCCTTCCCCAGCAGCCTCCCCGCGGGCAGGGCGGCCCTTTTTCCCGTCCAGGTTTGGATCGCTGTCCTCGGGCGGAATCTTGCAGAACCGCTCCACGATGAGCCCAACGATGATCATCACCAGGCCGCCGCCGGCCATGGCCAGCGCCAGCCAGGTGATTCCCTGGTCGCTGCGCATGCTCCAGATCCGCAATTGGTCCAGGAAGATGCCGACGTGCCAGCCGAGCAGCACTGTTCCGGCATACGCGCATGCCTGGGCCAGGACCAGGGTCCGGGCGGCCAGGAGGGGGTCCAACTGGGTCTTCTTTACGGTGCTGTTGGGTTTGAGGCTGTTACGCCACCTCAGGATGCGGATGCCAAGGATCAGCGTGATGATGACGATGACGCCCATGGTGGCAAGCGCGGTGGCAGGCAAAACAGGCGTGGCAATGCTGTAGCGGCTGGTCACCACCGTGGCAGACCAGCCTGCGATGGCGAGGATGACGCCGATCAGCAGCAGGCGCAGGGGGTTGATGGGCTTCATCGCTCCTCCACCGCGCCGGCCGTGGGCATCCCGTCGAAATCGCCGAAGCCGTCGAACGGAGCCAGATCGGGAAAATCGTCCGCCTGGGCGGCCAGCGCGCTGATCCTTTCGCCCTCCAGGGTGGCGGCGGGTTCGATCAGCGACCAGGGGTAAAGGACGAACGCACGGGAGGCAGCGCGGGGGTGCGGGAGCGTCAGGGCGGGATCGTCGCTGCGGAGGTCCCCGTAGGTGATGATATCGACGTCGAGCGTCCGCGGTCCCCAATGCACCTCGCGGACGCGGAGGTGCTTGTTTTCGACGGCCTGGCAGTGTTCCAGCAGTTCCTTGGGGGTCAGGCTGGTTTCCACGGTGATGACCATGTTCAGGAAGTCGGGCTGGCCGGCGGGGCCGCCCACGGCTTTCGTCTGGACGATGGGTGAGACGGCGAGGAGGCGCACCTCCGGCGGATCCACCAGGTCCGCCACGGCCTCAGTCAGAGTCTCGTTCCGTTCACCAAGGTTGCTGCCGAGCGCGAGGACGGCCTTGGTGTAGATGCCGTTCATCTGCCGGCCCCGGCCAGGGCATTGTCCGCGGGGACCCGCGTCCTGTGGACGGTGACGGCCACGTCGCCGAAAGGAACCTCGATGGGGGCCTGGGGTTTGTGGACGGTGATCTCCACGGCCTGAAGCTTGAATTCGGCCAGGAGGCTGTCCGCGATCCGTACCGCCAGTGCCTCGATGAGGTTCAGGGGTTCCCCGGAAATCCACTCGGTTATACGCTGCGCCACCTCGCCGTAGTGCGCCGTGTCCCGGACGTCATCGGACTGCGCCGCTTCGGTGAAGTCCAGGTAGAGCACCGCGTCCACCACGAAGGGCTGGCCCTCCCGGCGTTCGAAATCGAAGACACCGTGATGACCAACTGCGGTCACTCCAGTCAGCGTAATCCTGTCCATGGGTCCCCCGGCCCTACTGCGTTTTGGGTACGGCTGGTGCCGTAGGTACGGCCGCCATGCGCGCGGCCACCTTGACGGCGTCAAGGCTCGAGCCGACGTCGTGGACCCGGACGGCCCAGGCCCCACGGTAGGCGCTGATGGCCGTAATGGCCGCCGTGGCACCGTCCCGCTCCTCGGGAGCGGCGGCCTTTCCTGCCACGGTGAGCAGGGTGCCCAGGAAGCGCTTGCGGGAGGCGCCCACCAGGACCTTGTGGCCCAGGCTGTCCAGCTGGTCAAGGTTTTGCAGCAGTTCCCAGTTCTGGGCATCGTTCTTGGCGAAGCCCAGGCCCGGATCGATAATGATCTGTTCCGGGCTGACTCCGGCGGCATAGAGCTTGTCCCGCACTCCTGCCAGTTCCGCCACCACTTCCCCGGCAACATCGGCGTACTCTGCAAGCGAGTTCATGGTGCGGGCGTCGCCGCGGCGGTGGGTGAGGACGTAGGGCACCTTGGACGCTGCGACGAACTCGGCCATTTCGGGCTCGATACTCAGTCCGGAGATGTCATTGACGATGGCCGCGCCTGCCTTGACGGCCGCTTCCGCCGTAGAGGCGTGGGTGGTGTCGATGCTGACCAGCGCCCCGGCCTTCACCAGCGCCTCGATCACGGGCAGGACCCGGCGCTGTTCCTCGTCGGGGCTGACGTCGTCTGCCCCCGGCCGGGTGGATTCCCCGCCCACGTCGATGATGTCCGCACCTGCGTAGAACATCCGCAGGCCGGCCGCGATGGCGGTGTCCGCAGTGGCATGCTTTCCGCCATCGCTGAAGGAATCAGGGGTCACGTTCAGGATGCCCATGACCAAGGTCCGGCCGGTGGGCAGGTCTTCAAAGCGCGCGGCGGGGCGGGGCTTGCGGAGGATGGGCAGCGGGGAGGTTGCGGGCCCCGTTCCGGGGGCTGCAGCGAGTGAATCCATGGGTCTGTGGTTACCTTCCGAGGATGAGGCTCATGGCTTCGGCGCGGGTGGCCGGGTCATGAAGCTGCCCGCGGACCGCACTGGTGACGGTCTTCGCTCCGGGCTTGCGGATGCCACGCATTGACATGCACATGTGCTCGCATTCGACAACGACGATGGCGCCGCGGGGCTTGAGGTAGCGGACCATCGCTTCGACGATCTCTGTGGTGAGCCGCTCCTGCACCTGCGGCCGCCGTGCGTAGATGTCCACCAGCCGGGCCAGCTTGCTCAGCCCGGTGACCCTGCCGTCGTGCGAGGGGATGTAGCCAACGTGGGCCACCCCGTGGAACGGCACCAGGTGGTGCTCGCAGGTGGAGTAGAACGGAATGTCCTTGACCAGGACCAGTTCCTCATGGTCCAGGTCGAAGGTGGTGGACAGGACTTCCGCGGGGTCATGGTGCAGCCCGGCGAACACCTCGGCATACGCCTTCGCCACCCTTTTGGGGGTGTCGAGGAGGCCGCCGCGGTCCGGGTCCTCGCCGATGGCAAGGAGGATTTCGCGGACGGCCGCCTCGATCCGTGGCCGGTCCACCTTGTGGCTCGTCGAATGGTGGGAACCGTCCTGGGCCAGGTATCCGGCGGAGGCGGGAACGTCGTCGTCGTCGAAGGAAGTCACAGGGAAAGCTTAGCCGCGAAGGGTGTCGGGCCCCGAGTCGGTGACTCCGCCCTTGAAGGGTGCATCCTCCGGAACGCCCTGCGGGTGCGGGGGCTGGGCGTCCAGCGGCTCGTCCAGCCGGGCCTTCTTCGCTTCTTCCTGCGCTTCCCGCTCGGCCCGCTCCCGGCGGGTCTCCACCGGCCCTGCCAGGACGGGGCGGGTTTCCTTGGACAGCCACACCTCGCGGAAGTCGCGCTTGCGCACGTCGCGGAAGATGTCGGCAATCTCGGCCTGGTTGAGGGTCTCCCGCTCCAACAGCTCAAGGGCCAGCAGGTCCAGGATGTCGCGGTTCTCGGTAAGGATTTCGTAGGCCTCGTCGTGGGCCTGCTCGATCAGGCGGCGCACTTCCTCATCCACCACGTAGGCGATCTGGTCCGAGTAGTTGCGCTCGTGGCCTGCATCGCGGCCCAGGAAGGGTTCGCCGCCGCCCTGGCCCAGGCGGACAGCACCAACGCGTTCGCTCATGCCATACTCGGTGACCATCTTGCGGGCAGTGCCGGTGGCCTTTTCGATGTCGTTTGAGGCACCGGTGGAGGGATCGTGGAAGACGATCTCCTCGGCCACGCGGCCGCCCATGGCGTAGGCCATTTGGTCCAGGAGCTCGTTGCGGGTCACGGAGTACTTGTCGTTCTCCGGAACCACCATGGTGTAGCCCAGGGCACGGCCGCGGGGAAGGATGGTGATCTTGGTGACCGGAGCCGAGTTCCGCAGGGCAGCCGCCACCAGGGCGTGGCCGCCTTCGTGGTACGCGGTGATCTTGCGCTCGTGCTCCTTCATGACGCGGCTGCGCTTCTGCGGGCCGGCCATGACGCGGTCGATTGCCTCGTCCAGTGCGCGGTCATCGATCAGGTTGGCGTTGGACCGGGCGGTGAGCAGCGCAGCCTCATTCAGGACGTTGGCAAGGTCGGCACCGGTGTAACCGGGAGTCTTCTTGGCCACAGCCTTCAGGTCCACACCGGGCGCCATCGGCTTGCCTTTGGCGTGCACCTGCAGGATCTGGTCACGGCCGATCAGGTCCGGCGCCTCTACCGAGACCTGGCGGTCGAAACGGCCGGGACGCAGCAGCGCGGGGTCCAGGACGTCGGGCCGGTTGGTGGCGGCGATCAGGATCACGTTGGTCTTGACGTCGAAGCCGTCCATCTCCACCAGCAACTGGTTAAGGGTCTGCTCGCGTTCGTCGTTTCCGCCGCCGATGCCGGCGCCGCGGTGGCGGCCTACGGCGTCGATTTCATCCACGAAGATGATGGCCGGGGAGTTGGCCTTGGCCTGCTCGAAAAGGTCGCGGACGCGGGACGCGCCGACGCCGACGAACATTTCCACGAAGTCCGAGCCCGAGATGGAGAAGAAAGGCACGCCTGCTTCACCGGCAACGGCACGGGCCAGCAGGGTCTTACCGGTGCCCGGAGGACCGTAGAGCAGCACGCCCTTGGGAATCTTGGCGCCCACGGCCTGGAACTTGGCCGGTTCCTGCAGGAATTCCTTGATCTCCTGCAGTTCCTCCACAGCCTCGTCCGCACCTGCGACGTCCGCGAAGGTGACCTGCGGCATGTCCTTGCTGACCATCTTGGCCTTGGACTTGCCGAACTGCATGATCTTGGAGCCGCCGCCCTGCATGCGGGTCATCAGGAACCAGAAGAGGGCGCCCAGCAGGATGACGGGGATCAGGAGGGAGAGCAGGCCGGAGAACCAGTTGCTTTCAATCGGCTGGTCGGTGAAGCCCTGGGCGGGCTTGGCGTCGGTGACAGCCTTCACCACGTCCTGGCCGCGGGCATCCACGAAGAAGAACTGGACGCTCTTGCCCTTGTCCTGCCCGTCCAGCTGCAGGTCGTCCTTCAGTGTGAGGTCAACGCGGTTCTCGCCGTCGAAGATCTTGGCCTGCTCCACCTTGTTATTGGCGAGCAATTCCAGGCCCTTGTCCGTATCGATCCGGGCCGCACCGCCGGGGGCGAGCGTTGCAAAAGCCACAAGGAGCAGACCGACCACAACGACGATCCAGATGCCCGGGCCTTTGAAGAAGTTCTTAGCTTTCATCTGTTCGGGGGCTGGCCCCGTCCTTCCGGTAGTGCTTCACGGCGAGTACTCTGCGCACGTGATGGTGCTGCGTCAGCTTCTAGCTATACACCGTCCGGAGTACATCACGCATAGCGAAAAGCAAAAGTTCCCTGTGGGCGTAGCGGGACAGACAGCGCACCGAAGGCGTCGGAAGGGCCTGGGGTTACTCGTAGACGTGCGGGGCCAGGGTGCCGACGAAGTCCAGGTTGCGGTACTTCTCGGCGTAGTCCAGGCCGTAGCCCACCACAAACTCATTGGGGATGTCATAGCCGACGTACTTGACGTCGATCTCCACCTTGGCGGCAGTGGGCTTGCGGAACGCGGTGCAGATTTCGACCGAGGCGGTGCCGCGGGATTCCAGGTTGGTCTTGAGCCAGGACAGGGTGAGGCCGGAGTCGATGATGTCCTCGACGATCAGCACGTCCTTGCCCATGAGGTCAGTGTCCAGGTCCTTCAGGATGCGCACCACGCCGGAGGACTGGGTTCCCGAGCCGTAGGAGGACACGGCCATCCAGTCCATGGAGATGTGGCTGTGCAGTGCCCGCGCCAGGTCCGCCATGACCATCACCGCGCCCTTGAGGACGCCCACAATGAGGATCTCGCGGCCTTCGTAGTCCTTGTCGATCTGCGCTGCGAGTTCGGTGATGCGCTGCTGGATCTGTTCCCTGGTGTAGAGAACGTGCTTGAGGTCTGCCTGGACGTCGTTTGAATCCACCAATGGCTCCTGTTTAGATGCGGGGTGCGACTATTTTGCGGGCGGTTTTTGAGGCCGGAATACTAGCTTCCCACAGCGCGCGCGTTCGCGGGGAACGGAAGGGGCGTCCCCCGCGGCGCCGGTGCCCGCATCGTCCTTCGATTCCTCCAGCTGCGCCAGCGACAACCGGTACACACTCACGCCGCCCGGAAGCTCAACCGGACCGGCCGAACCCTGCCGCCGCAGCAGCGCTTCCGCCGCCAAAAGGCGCTGGTAACTGGGCTGCTGGCCGCCGACGTCGGCCGCTGCCTTGGCGATCACCCGGAACCTAATGGCAGGGGCCAGGGCGCGCAAGGCCTCCTCCGGCAGGCCCAGCCCGTCGCCGTCCTGCTCCACCAGGGAGGCGTAGGTGCTTTCCGCCACATCCTCCAGGTAATCGGCGTCCAGCTGCAGGATGGCGGCGGTGCGGGCCAGGGATTCGGCCACTCCGGGGCCGAGTTTGTCCTCAAGGTGCGGGAGGACCTCCACGCGGGTCCGTGAGCGGGCGAACGCGGGATCCGTGTTGGTGGGGTCGTGCCAGGGGTTCAGCTCCTCCACAGAGCAGATTTCCTCCGTGTCTGCGCGCCGAAGCCCCAGGAAGGGGCGCAGCAGTCTGCCACGGGCTGGCCGCATGCCGGCGAGCGAGCGGGTGCCGGAGCCGCGGGCCAGGCCCAGGAGTACCTGTTCGGCCTGGTCGTCAAGGGTGTGGCCCAGCAGGATTGCCTCCGCACCCTGCTCCGCAGCGGCGGCTTCGAGGGCTGCGTGACGGGCCTCGCGCGCAGCAGCCTCCGGACCCATGCCGGTGCCGGCCACGGTGACTGTCCGGACTTCCACCGGCGCCAGGCCCAGCTCCTCCAGTGCCTGGGCGGTGCGGGCAGCGATGTCAGCGGATCCATCCTGCAGCTGGTGGTCCACCACCACGGCACCCACGGT
Organism: Arthrobacter sp. E44; assembly: GCF_041877125.1. NCBI lineage: Bacteria > Bacillati > Actinomycetota > Actinomycetes > Micrococcales > Micrococcaceae > Arthrobacter > Arthrobacter sp. E44. The sequence goes on along the minus strand of NZ_JBHDJA010000014.1, from coordinate 107,349 downwards.
CACCGGATGTGCGTTCACGTGGCCGCGGCGGGCGAAGTAGGATGCGACGGCGGCGAGCGCCAGGGAGTCGGGGCCGCCGCTGCAGGCCACCAGGACGTGGCGGGGATAACCGGCGTCCGCCAGGGCGTCCTGCAGCATTTTGCGCGCAGTGCCGACGACGGGTGCCAGCCTTCCGGGCCGGCGTCGTCCGCTGGGAACGGCGGCAGGCGCGGGCGCCGCTTCAGGCAACTTGGCGTCAGGCAATCAGAGGCCCATCCGCTCAAGCCACAGCTTGGCGTCATGGATCTCGGGCTCGGTGGGCAGGTGGTCCGCCGACTCCCAGACCTTGTTGAATCCGTCCATGCCAGCCACATCCACCACGGCGCGGACGAACCGGGCGCCGTCGGAGTACTGGCGCATCTTGGCGTCCAGGCCCAGGAGGCTGCGGATGAACTTCTCCACCACGCCGCGGTCCTTGCCACGGTCGTTGAAGCGCTGCCGGATGGTCTTCACCGACGGAACGATGCTGGCATCCACGGCGTCCATCACCACGTTCGCGTGGCCCTCCAGCAGGCTCATCACCGCGGTCAGGTGCGAAATTGCGGCCTTTTCCTCGGGGTCCTGCAGCAGGTCAAGGATGGCACCGCGGCGCGGCGCGTCCCCGGATGCAGAGCGGTCCTTCAGGGAACGGGCGGCAGCGGAGGCCCGCTCCATCAGGGAATCGACGTTGCCCAGGAGGTGGCCGCTGAGGCTATCGATCTGCTCCAGCATGTGGTGGCGCAGCCAGGGTGCGGCCGCGAACTGGACGCGGTGGGTTTGCTCGTGAAGGCACACCCAAAGCCGGAAATCCTCCGGAGTGACGTTGAGCTCGCGCTCCACAGAGATGATGTTCGGCGCCACCAGCAGGAGCCGGCCACCGGCGGGAGCCGTGGAGTTCTCCGCGAGCGCCGCGAAGGGATCGTACTGGCCCAAAACCTTGCTGGACAGGAAAGCCAGGACGGCACCCAGCTGGCTGCCGGTGATGGCACCACTGACACTGGCCGCAGAGGGGCTCAGGGACCCGCGCCGGCTGTCCAGCATCTTCTGCATGGCAGGCTTGAGCATCACCGCGAAACTCTGGGTGTTGGCCTTGGCCCACGATGCCCGGTCCACCACCAGTACGGAGGAGTCGCGCAGGTCGCGTGCAGCCTCCAGCCCGGTGATGTCATGGACGTGCGAAACAGAGGCGTCCGCCAGGCGGCGCAGGCTGTCCACCGCCTCGCCGATGGCCTTTTCGTCAAGCACGGGGCCGGCCGGAGCCAGCCGCGCCGCGGTGGAGGCAGCGAGGTCCCAATTGATCAGGGCCTGCGCCTGGTCGGACTGGACCCCATTGGATTGGGCCCCGTTGGACTGGGCAGCTGAGGACAACGTCGATGCGGACTCGCGCGCAGTGGACTCCATGAGTCCCATCAGAACACAGCAGGCTGGGGATCGTCCTTAAGTTCGCTCACCGGCGAACTTCCACAGCCGCTGAACAGCCGTTGGACAGTGCTAGCGGCAGCCGCAGCCTGCAAGCGCCGTGGCCGCCCGGTCCAATGCTTCCTTGTTGCCGGCCGCCCCTGGAACCAGGCCGTTGCCGAGGAACGAGAACACCAGGAGCCTGCCATCGGCGTCCACCACATAGCCGCTCAGGGCCAGAACCGTGTTCAAAGTCCCCGTCTTGGCGCGCACCAGCCCGGCGCCGCCGGAGGTGGTGGCGTCCCCGTACCGGGTGTCCAGAGTGCCGGACAAGCCCCCAACCGGGAAGCCGTCCAAAGCGGCGCGAAGCCTGGCGTCGGCACCGGTGGCAATGGCACGCACCACGTCCGTGAACTGCCGGGCCGGAACCTGGTTGCCCATGGCCAGGCCGCACACATCCACGAGTTTCATGGTGTCCGAGGACAAGCCCGCGGCTCCGAGTTCGGCAGCAACCACCGCAGTGGCGCCGTCGTTGCTGCCCGGCCGGCCAGTGGCCACCGCGGCCATCCGGCCCATGGTCTCGGCCAGATAGTTGTCCGAGACCTGCAGCATGAGGTTCACCTGCTCCGCGACCGTGGCGGAGTCAGCGGCGGCGAGAACGGCAGCGTTGGCTTGGGAGTCTCCGGGTGAACGTTCGACGGCGGGTGCCACGGTCAGTCCCGCACCGGCACCTGCCGCACGGAGCCGGGCGGCGAATTCCTGGCCCGCGGCCATGGCGGAGTCCTGCGGACGGGGGCCGGTGGTGACGGCGGGGTCAAAGCGCGCGGAATTGAGGGCCAGCGGGTACAGCGGGGCGATTTCGCCGGCTTCGACGTCGCCGGACTGCCAGTTGGGGTTCAGCGCGGGTCCCGTAAAGAGGGAGTCATCCACCAGCACCTTGATCTCGCCCGTGGTGCCGGTGGCCTGCAGCGCCTGCACGGTGGCTGCGGCAAGAGTGGCGAGGCCGGCGCGGCCCATCACCTGTTCCGCGTTCGACTCCCCGGCGCCCAGCAGGACGTCACCGCCGGCCACCAGCACCACCTGTCCCGGGGCAGGGCCTTGAATCACCTTTGTGCTGAACCGGTGGTCGGGACCCAGGGTTCGCAGCGCCGTGACCGCCGTCAGCAGCTTAAGGTTCGACGCCGGCACCCGTCCCTCTGCGCCGCCCCGGTCAAAGAGGACCTGGCCCGTGAGCGCGTCCTGCACCATGCCCGTGAAGGTTCCGCCGCCGTCAGCCTTCAACACCGGGTCCACCTGGGCGCTCACCGCTGAGGGCACCGGCACCGGGGCGGAGGGCTGGAGCGGGGCAAGCACCTGGGGGGCGGAAAGCGTGGCGGGTGGTTGTTGCCAGGCGGGCGGCGCCGGGGCGGGTGCGGGAGCCTCGGGGCCTTTGAAGCCCGGGGCCACCAGCAGTGCTCCCGGGATGGCAAGGACGATCAGGATCAAGGCCGCCAGCGCCAGCGGCCATGGCTTGCGCGGACTTTGGCCCGGGCTTCCCCCGCGGCTGGACCGACGGCTGCGCAACGGTTCCCCGCCGGTTGATTTGGTCATGCTGGTGCTGGTCCTCAAGTCCTGAAATTTCCCCACAAGTTCCTGATTCCAGGGCCTCTCGCTATATCCTCAATTGTAGTCGGCGGCACCGACACTCTTTTTTGTGGGCCCGTCAAGTGTGCCGCGCACCCCCTGCAATTGCCGAGGAGCATTCCCATGAAGCACGACGTGACCATCGAGATCCCCAAGGGATCGCGCGTCAAGTACGAAGTTGACCACGAGACCGGCCGCGTCCGCCTGGACCGCGTCCTCTTCACCTCCATGCAGTACCCCACCCACTACGGGTACTTCGAGAACACCCTCGGCGAGGACGGCGATCCGCTGGACGCACTGGTGCTCCTGCAGGACTTCGACCTGCACCCCGGCGTCATCGTCGAGTCCCGCCCCATCGGCGTCTTCAACATGACGGACGACGGCGGCGGAGACGCCAAGATCCTCTGTGTCCCCGTGGATGCCCGCTTTGACCACATCCAGGAAGTCAGCGACGTCAACGAGTTCCTGATCAAGGAAATCGAGCACTTCTTCACCCGTTACAAGGACCTGGAGCCGGGCAAGTGGGTCAAGGCCGAGGGCTGGGGCGACCGCGCCGCCGCGGAAGCCGAACTGGAAGCATCCATCAAGCGCTACGTGCCCAGCGGCCACTGATCTACACCAGTCCGACGGCGGGTGCCTGGCTTTTCGAAGCCGGACACCCGCCGTCGTTGTTTCAGGAAGTTGTGGCATGGTGGGGCTGTGAGTTCCGAGCCCGCGCTGACCTCCCAGCTTCTGTTTCATCCCCCCTGCGGCCCCGTCAGCGGATGGCGCGACGACAGGGTTGTTCGTGCCACCGGTATCCCCTACGCCAGGGCACAACGGTTCCAGCCGCCGGCGCCAGTGCCGGACTGGACCGCCGAATTCGCCGCCACGTCCCTCTCGCCCGCCTGCCCGCAGGCGCCGGTCCCGTTCCTGGACGATGTCCTGGGCACCAAGTACGGCGAGCTTCCCGGCAGCGAGGACTGCCAGAACCTGTCGATCACCATGCCCGGCGATCTCTCTCGGGACGAAAAGCTGCCCGTCATGGTCTGGATCCACGGCGGCTCCTACACCACGGGATCGGGTGACCTGGCGATCTTCGATCCCGCCCGGCTGGTGGCCGAGAACCGGGTGATAGTGGTCTCGGTGACGTACCGGCTCGGTTTGTTCGGGTTCCTGGCGACGCCTGCCGGGCGTCCCGGCAACCTGGGGCTCCTCGACCAGCTCGAGGCATTCCGCTGGGTGCAGCGGAACATCGCTGCCTTCGGCGGCGATCCCGGCCGGGTCACCGCGTTTGGCCAGTCCGCCGGGGGCGATGCAATCGCCCACCTGATGGCCACCCCGGAGGCGCCCACACTTTTCCAGCGCGCCATCATCCAGAGCGCGCCACTGGGCATTACCCGGGGCCGGGCCAAGATGAACCACGCCATGGGCATCGCGGCCGACGGCGTCACGGAGCAGACGCCCGCCATGGATGTGGTGGCTCTCGAAGCACAGGTTACGCAAGTGGCCAAGAAGTTCGGCATGTTGGCGGCCATGCCGTTCGGCACCCAGTACGGCCACGATCCGCTCCCCGAGGAGTCCGAAATAGAGGCGGCCTGGAACCGGACTGCCCCTGCCATCGAAGTCCTGATCGGACATACCTCGGAGGAGGCCCGATTGTTCCTCCCCCGCAGTCCGCGCCTGATGCGCTTGGCGGGCGCTCCCGTGGTGGGTCCCGCGGCCGTCCGGGCCATCGACTGGCTGGTGACCGAGACCGTGTACGGTCGGGCAACCCGCAAGTTTGCGCGCCGGCATGCCAAGGCGGGCGGAAAAGTGCACCGCTATGTCCTGGACTGGCATGCGCCCGGCAACATCTTTGGCGCCGCCCATACCGTGGACCTGCCCCTGCTGCTCGGCAGCAAGAAGACGTGGGACGGCGTGGGACTGATCGCCGGGGCCGACTGGGCGAAAGTGGATATGACCGGGCGGGCAGTGCGCTCATTGTGGGCCGGTTTTGCCCGCGGGGATGACTTGGGTGAAGCCGGCGCAGTGGACGACGCGCTCCACTACCGTCGTGTCTGACAGGCCGATGAGGACCCTCGGCGTGGATCTGGCCGCCGCAACGAAGAAGACGGCGGTCGCCGTGATCGAGTGGGACCGGCACCCGGAGGCCAGGGAGGCCGCGGAGGCCGGCACGCAGCCGTCCGCCAGGCTCGCTCACCTGGCTCTGGACGTGGACGACCAGGAGATTGTGGACCTGTTCGGCACCTGTGACATGACCGGCGTCGACTGTCCCGTCGGCTGGCCGGACGCACTGATCCCCTTTCTGACCGGGCACCTGAACTTCGATGCCGCACCTGTCTTGGAACACGACGGGATCGCCGGCCGGCGGTTGCTGGCTTACCGGGACACTGACCGCTTCGTCACCCGGGAAACAGGCTTGATCCCGCTCAGCGTGTCCGCCGACCGCCTGGCGCATCCCGCCATGCGCTGCGCCGTGATCCAGGCGAAGATCGCCGGGCTCCACGGCCCGCAGCCGCGCGACGGCTCAGGCCGGCTCGCCGAGGTGTACCCCGCGGCATCACTGAAGATCTGGGGCCTCAATGGCCGCGGCTACAAGGGCCGCGGCATCCCCGAAGCCGAGCGCCTCGGTGTCCTGCTCGCCTCGCTGGAAGAGCAGGCACCATGGCTGGACCTGTCAGGTCACCGGGACAGGCTGGCAGCCTCGGACGACCTGTTCGACGCCGTCATCGCCGCCCTTGCCGCCCGGGCCGTGCCCCGCCGTCGCACGCTCCTGCCGGATGCAGCCCACGCCGCCGCAGCCCGCAGCGAAGGCTGGATCCACCTGCCGTCCTGCACCCTGGACGAACTGCCCTGCTGAGGGGAGAACTAGCCGCCGAGCTTCCAGTTCCGGATCTCTTCCGGGTCCTCGCCGTGGGTGCGGGTGTGATCGCGGGCGCGGGCCCTCCGGTCCTGCAGGTCCTGGCGCAGGAGTGAGTGTTTCTCGGCCATCCCCGGCACCCGGTCGATCGCGTCAACGGCCAGGGTGAAGCGGTCGATTCCGTTAAGCATGGCCATGTCGAACGGCGTGGTGGTGGTCCCCTCCTCCTTATAACCGTGCACGTGCAGGCCCTGCTGGTTGGTGCGCTTGTAGGCCAGCCGGTGGATCAGCGCCGGGTAGCCGTGGTACGCGAAGATGACGGGCTTGTCCGGCGTGAAGATCCCGTCGAAATCGTGGGCGGGCAGGCCGTGGGGGTGCTCGCTCTCGTCCTGCAGCCGCATCAGGTCCACCACGTTGACCACGCGGACTTTGAGCCCAGGCGCACCTTCGCGGAGCAGTTCGGCGGCCGCCACGGTCTCCACGGTGGGGACATCACCGGCGCAGGCCAGGACGACGTCGGGCTCCTCCCCGGGCACCTCGGAACCGGCGAACGTCCAGATCCCCAGGCCGCGGCGGCAATGGTTGGCGGCGTCAGCCGGGCCAAGCCAAGTGGGCGAGGGCTGCTTGCCGCTGACCACGATGTTCACGTAGTCCGTGGACGCAAGGCAGTGCTCCATCACCGAAAGCAAGGTGTTGGCATCCGGCGGCAGGTAGACCCGGATGACCTCCGCCTTCTTGTTCACGGCGTGGTCGATGAAGCCCGGGTCCTGGTGCGAGAACCCATTGTGGTCCTGCTGCCACACGTGGGAGGACAGCAGGTAGTTCAGCGACGGCACCGGCTGGCGCCAGGGCAGTGCGCGGGATACCTTCAGCCACTTGGCGTGCTGGTTGAACATGGAGTCCACGATGTGCACGAACGCTTCGTAGCAGTTGAACACCCCATGCCGCCCGGTCAGCAGGTAGCCCTCCAGCCAGCCCTGGCACAGGTGCTCGCTCAGTACCTCCAGGACCCGGCCGGAGCGCGCAAGGTGCTCGTCGACGTCGTCAATCCGGTACTGCCACACCTTGTCGGTGACCTCGTAGACGTTCTGCAGCCGGTTGGACGCCGTCTCATCCGGGCCGAACAGCCTGAAGTTCTCCATGTTCTGGGCGATGACGTCCCGCATCCAGGAGCCCAGCGTCACCATGGGGCTGACGCGCTCGACGCCGGCAGTGGGGACCTCGACGGCGTGGTCCTGGTACGCGGGCAGTTTCAGCGCGCGCCGCAGCACGCCGCCGTTGGCATGGGGCGTGGCACTCATGCGGAAGTCTCCCGTGGGCGCGCCTTCGGCGACGTCGGGCCGGAGGCGGCCGTCGCCGTCGAACAGTTCGTCCGGCCGGTAGGACTCCAGCCACTCCTCCAACTGCTTCAGGTGCTCGCCGTTGGTGCGGACTTCGGACAGCGGCACCTGGTGGGCGCGCCAGGTGCCTTCCACCTGCAGCCCGTCCACGGTGCGGGGCCCGGTCCAGCCCTTGGGGGAACGCAGGACGATCAGGGGCCAGCGGTGCCCGCCCTCCCCCGCCTTTTCGGCGGCCGGATCCTGGCGGTGGGCGTCCTGGATGGCCTTGATCCGGGCCAGGCAGCGGTCCAGCACGGCGGCGAAATCACGGTGTGCCTGCTCGGTATCGTCCGGATCGGCCACGGTGACGAAGTACGGCTCATGGCCGTAGCCGCGCAGCAGTTGCTCCAGCTGGCCCTGCGGCATCCGGGCCAGGACGGTGGGGTTGGCGATCTTGTAGCCGTTCAGGTGGAGGATGGGCAGCACGGCGCCATCCACGGCGGGGTCCAAAAAGTTGTGCGAGTGCCAGCTGGCGGCGAGCGGCCCGGTTTCGGCCTCGCCGTCGCCGATCACGACGGCGGTCACCAGCTGGGGGTTGTCGAACACCGATCCGTAGGCGTGGGCCAGGGAGTACCCGAGCTCGCCGCCCTCGCTGATGGAGCCGGGGCTTTCGGGGGCCGCATGGCTGGGGATGCCGCCGGGGTAGGAGAACTGGCGGAACAGCTCATGCAGACCCGCCTCGTCGTTGCCCACGTGCGCATAGATTTCGGAGTACGTTCCCTCCAACCAGGCATTGGCGACGACGGCGGGGCCGCCATGGCCGGGACCGGCAACAAAGAGCATCTCAAGGTTGTCGCGGCGGATCACGCGGTTCAGGTGCGCGTAGACAAAGTTCAGCCCGGGAGTGGTGCCCCAGTGGCCCAGCAGGCGGGATTTGGTGTCCTCTGCCTGCAGCGGCTCGCGCAGCAGCGGGTTGGAGCGGAGGTAGATCTGCCCCACCGAAAGGTAGTTGGCCGCCCGCCACCACTTGTCGACGAGGTCCAGTTCCTCCTGCGGAAGGTCCTCCTGCTGCGTCTCGTCCTGCGGCTTTACATCGTGCCCTGCGCTGCCGGCCATAACCATCCTCACCTCGGGTGTGCCGCTGCAGGCGGCCGTTCCCCCATCGCAACAGATGAAGGGGCAGGCAGGCAACCCCCGCCGTCGGACCTTGTCTTGCTGCCCCTGACCACCTGTAGGGTAGTAAGCAAGCTTAGCTTCCGCTGCGGCGGGGCTGGGACCATCGAATGCGGGGAGATCGAAACATGCCAGCCGAAGACGACGTTGTAATTCCCGGAGTTCCGTCCAGTGAACCTCCGGCGTTTGAAGAGCCCACCACCCCGCGGGAGCCGTTGCCGCCGAAACCGGACCAACGGGGTCCCGAAGCCGTGTCCCCAACCGGCAGCCCGACCGGTGCCCCAGCCACCGCCCGCGCCCAGTCGGGCCAATACCTGACCACAGCCCAAGGGCTCCGGCTGCCGGACACGGATCATTCCCTCAAGGCCGGTGCCCGCGGTCCCATCCTGCTGCAGGACCATCATCTGCGTGAAAAGATCACCCATTTCGACCATGAGCGGATCCCGGAGCGCGTTGTCCATGCACGCGGCGCCGGGGCGCACGGCGTGTTCCGTTCGTACGGGACGGCTTCGAAGGTCACCCGCGCCGGCTTCCTCGCCCCGGACGTCGAGACGCCGGTGTTTGTCCGGTTTTCCACCGTGCTTGGCTCGCGGGGCTCTGCGGACGCAGTCAGGGACACCCGCGGGTTCTCCACGAAGTTCTACACGGATGAGGGCACCTACGACCTGGTGGGAAACAACATCCCTGTGTTCTTCATCCAGGACGGCATCAAGTTCCCGGATGTGGTGCACGCGGCCAAGCCCCACCCGGACCGCGAGATTCCGCAGGCCCAGAGCGCCCACGACACCTTCTGGGACTTTGTGTCGCTCCACACCGAGGCACAGGCCCACACCCTGTGGAACATGTCCGACCGCGGCATCCCCCGGTCCTACCGGACCATGGAAGGCTTTGGCGTCCACACCTTCCGGCTCAGCAATGCCGCCGGGGACACCACGCTGGTGAAGTTCCACTGGAAGCCCAAGCAGGGCGTGCACTCCCTGGTCTGGGAGGAAGCCCAGATCATCAACGGCATGGACCCGGACTTCCACCGGCGCGACCTTGCTGACGCCATCGAGGCGGGGGCCTTCCCGGAGTGGGAACTGGGCATCCAGACCTTCCCGGATACCGAAGACCAGATGTTCCAGGGCATCGATCTCCTGGACCCCACCAAGTTTGTCCCCGAGGAACTCGCGCCGGTGCAGCCCATCGGACTCATGACCCTCAACGCGAACCCCACCAATTTCTTCGCCGAGACGGAGCAGGTGGCCTTCCACCCCGGCCACTTGGTGGCGGGCATCGACGTCACCAACGACCCCCTGCTGCAGGTACGCCTGTTTTCCTACCTGGACACCCAGATCTCGCGCCTGGGCGGGCCCAACTTCGCGCAGATCCCCATCAACCGGCCGCATGCTCCGGTCAACGACATGCTGCGCGACGGGATGCACCAGACGGCAGTCCATGCTGGAGTTGCGCCATACCGGCCCAATTCCCTGGACGGCGGGTGCCCGTTCCTGGCCGGCCAGGACATGGGCGCGTTCGTGGACGTGCCGGAGGCAGTTGCGGAATCCATCAAGGAACGGCGCAACCCTGCATCCTTCGATGACCACTACAGCCAGGCCCGGCTGTTCTTCCGGAGCCTGAGCGCGGTGGAGCAGGACCACGTGATCCAGGCGTACACATTCGAGCTCGGCAAGTGCTTCGAGACCGCCGTCCGCGAACGCCAGCTGCAGGCTTTGGCCAACATCGATGCCGGGCTTTGCGCCGCCGTCGCCGCGGGCCTGGGAATGCCGGCCCCCGATGCGACGGAGCAGGTCCCGGACCGGGCACCAAGCCCGGCTGTGTCCCAGGTGGGCGAAACGTGGCCGGTTGCCGGCCGCGTGGTGGGCATCCTTGCCGATTCCTCCAGCGACCTGGCCCAGGTGGAGGCGGCCCGCAAGGCGCTCGACGGCGAAGGCATGGTCCCGCTGGTCATCGCACCAACAGGGGGCGTGCTTTCCTCCGACGGGCTTTCGGTGACGGTGCAGCGGACCTTCCTTACGGCGCGGTCCACCGAGTTCGACGCGCTGATCGTCGCCGGAGGCAAACAGTCCGCGCCTGACGCCACCGCCGGGCGCGACGCCAAGGCCGGGGAGCCTGTTGACACCCCGGATCCGCGCATCGCGCTCATGCTGTCCGAGGCGTACCGCCACGCCAAGGCCATTGGCGTGTGGGGCTCCGGCTCTGCCGTCCTCGAGGCGATCGGCATCCGGCAGGAAACGGTTGGCATCGCTGCCGGGGACAGCGCGGCCGAAGTCACCGCCGAGGTCTCCGGACTCCTTGCCGCGCACCGCGCGTGGGACAGGTTCCCGGCGACCGGGGTAGGCGCGTCCGCTTCCGCGGCGCAGTAGGCCTGCACCGGCCTTCCGCTCCGCTGGTTTTGGCTGGGGCCCGCATCGAACGTGATGCGGGCCCCTCGTCATTTCCGCCAGTGCCCGGCGAGGCGCCTGCGCGCGAAACAGGCCGTTTCGCAGTTCCTACTTCCGGGTAGTGTGGACCCAGAATGTTCACCCTCACCATCAACCAGACGGACAGCCGGCGCGACGGCGACCAGGTTCCGCAGCTGCTCAAGGCACTGCGGCACATCCCCGCGCGCCTGGATTTTGACAGGTCCGTCGAGGACGAGGTCCAGGGGATTGTCGACTGCCCGCACCAGGCGGTGGATGCCGCCCTGATCGCGCTCCGCAGCGGGCATTGGTACGTGGGTATCGGGGCCGGGCCGGTGGATGAACCGCTGCCCAACCAGATCAAGGACGCATCCGGCCACGGCCTGGTCTACGCCCGCCGGGCGGTGGACCGGCTCCGCAACAGCAAGGAGCGGGTACCGGTTGCAGTGGAGGGACCGTTGGCCGATGTTGCCCACGACGCCGAAGCCATCCTCCGGCTGCTGGGCCACATCGTGCGGGACCGCTCCGGGGCAGAATGGCGGGTACTGGACCTGCTGACACCGGGAGTCCGCGGCCAGCAGAAAGCGGTGGCGCAGGAACTGGGCATCACCACGCAGGCCGTCAGCAAGGCCGTCGCGCGGGCCCAGTGGAATGAGGAACATGCCGCCCGGCCCGCAGCTGCCCGGTTGCTGGCGCTGATCCTTGCGGTGGGCTGACCCCCCGCCGGGGGCCGCCGTCGCAATCTGTTTTTGGGGCCCTTGGACCCTTAGCTGCCGGTTGCCGCCATCACGGGCTCGCCGTTGAAGTACTCCAGCTTCCACCCGTCGATCGCGTGGTGGTGCGCCAGGTTCAGTACGGCGTTGTCCACGCTGGCCAGGGTCTGGCCGATGGCGCGGCTGAGCGTGACACGCAGCAGGGTTCCGTGGGTGACCACCAGGAGCCGCTGCCCGCGGAACTCCTCCGCCAGGGCTTCCAGCGCCGCGATTCCGCGGTCTGCGGCCTCGTCTTCACTTTCGGCGCCCTTGAACCCGCCGGGTACCCGCAGGGCGTCCAGCTCCGGTCCGGCCTGCATCCCTTCGGCCGGGCCGAAGCTGCGCTCCGTGAGTTCCGGGACGCGCCGGGATACTGTCAGCCCGAGCCCCTCGGCAATGAGGTCCGCGGTTTCGGCGGCGCGGCTCAACGGCGAGGAAACGATGGCGTCCCACTCGTACGGGGCAAGGACGGCGACGGCCTCACGTGCCTGGCCACGTCCAACGTCGTTGAGGGGGATGTCGGTTGATCCCTGCAGCCGGCGCTCGGCATTCCAGTCGGTCTGGCCATGGCGGACGAGGGCGAACGTCGTAAGGGTCATGCCCCTATTCTGCCTTGGCTCCAGGCCAGGACCGGAATCGCGGCAGCGGGCCTCGTCGCCGGGCGACTTAGAGGAGGCTGCGCAGCACGTGGGCGGCGCCGTCGTCGTGCACTGAGTGGGTGACCTCATCCGCTGCAGCCACCACCTCCGCCGGGGCCTGACCCATGGCCACCCCGCGGCCGGCCCAGGTGAGCATCTCGATGTCGTTCCGGCCATCACCCACGGCAACGGTGAGGTGCTCTTCGAAGCCGAGGCGGACCCGGAGGTTTTCCAGGGCGCTGGCCTTGGTCACGCCTGCGGCCGCGATGTCCAGCCACGCGGTCCAGCCCACGGAGTAGGTAACTCCCGCAAGGCCCACGTGGTTGATGGCCTCGGTGAACTCCTCGGGGGTGTTCTCGGTGCTGAACACCACTACGCGGACGGCAGTGGACTCCAGCATGGTGTGGAAGTCCACGCCCACCGCCTCGACGCCGAAGCTGGCGTCCTGGAACCGCTCGGTGGACAGGAAGTTGCCGTCGGCGTCCTCCAGCGCGTACTTGGCGGACGGGAGGCGTTCGCGCAGGGCGCGCAGGGCCGGGGCCGGATCAAAGGTGGCCTTGTGGATCACCTCGTAGCCATTCTCCAGTTCGGGGTGGAGCCGGAGAGTCACGCCGCCATTGCAGCAAACCGCATATCCGCGCTCGATCCCGATCTTTTCGATAATGGGAAGCGTGGCATTCAAGGAGCGGCCCGTGGCGATCATCACCTCGTGCCCGGCGGCCACCACTGCCTGGGCGGCCTCCCGGACACCCGGGGACATGTGGCCGTCATGGTTCACCAGTGTGCCGTCCACGTCCAGCGCGACCATGAACTTCCGGTCGATAGCGGTGAACTCGATGTTGTTCAGGGCGTTGTTTTCGTTGTTCTCTCGCCGGTCATCGTTGCCGGCGACTGAGGTTTCAGTCAGCGTTGTCATCCACATAGTGAACCAGACGTAACTGACACGCGCTAGGACGGGGACCACAGGTTTAATGAACTGTTGATTAACTCGGCGGGTTTCCACATGCGTGCGGCTGCGCGGACCACTCGCGGAAGCGCCGTCATCTGCGGTACGCAGCCGCCCGCGGACACCACACCCCCGAACGCGCCGGTGCAACGTCCATCAGCCGGTGCGAATATGAGCTGTCTGGTTGTCCACATGCGCCCACCGGCCCCTTCAACGGCCACTCATTGGCCGGTGACGATAAGGGCATGCACTTGATCTCCGCGCAGGACCTCCGCCGCACCACGGGGGACACCCGTTCACTCAGTAGACGCTACGCGCAGGGTGAACTTGTCCGTGTCCGCAAAGGTGTTTATGCCGAGAAACGTGCATGGGTGTCATTGCCGCCATGGGAAAGATACGTCCAGACCGTCCGCGCGGTAGATCTGGAGCTCCCGCAATCGACATTCTGCCTGCACACGGCCGCTGTCATATGGGACCTGGAACTTCTCGCCGTGCCTGCGTACATCCACCTCTCCGGGGCAACCAGAGGCCACACGGGCCGCAGGAAACCAACAACGTCCGCGGCACGTGACAGCTCCGGACAAACAGGAATCGAACACATCACCGCCTACGGCATCCACCGGCATTTCGCGAACGCAGCAGCAGTCCAACGAGGAGGGCTGCTGGTAACCCCTCTTGCGGAAACAGTCATTGGCGTCATTGCGACGGAGGACTTCGCGGCAGGAGTGGTGTTGGCGGATCATGCGATCAGCAGTCGGCGAGTATCCGGGCCCCCACTTGGCAAGGACGAACTGTTGAGAACGGCCTTCACGCTCGAATCAGCGGCCCGTCGGAACTGGGTGGCACAGGTGCTCGACTTCGCATCGCCGCAGTCAGAGTCGGCTGGTGAATCGCTCAGCCGCGCCCAGATGCATCTGCTCGGCTTTCCGGCCCCCATGCTCCAGGCAAAGTTCCTGCAGGAAGGTTCACTGCTCGCCCGGACCGACTTCTTCTGGCCCAAGTACCGGCTCATTGGCGAGTTCGACGGCGACGCCAAATACCTCAATGATGAATATCTGGGCACTCAAACAGCCCGCCAGGCCGTGCTGGCGGAAAAGAAACGCGAGGACAGGCTTCGGGCGGCAGGTTTCCGGGTTGTCAGGTGGGACTGGGCAACGGCGTCGAACCCTGTCCGCTTTGCAGCATGCCTCCGGCAGGCAGGGCTGCCTAGCAGCCGGAGCAGACAACCGGGCACGCGCTAACGGACAGTGCACCCCCGAACTCGGCGGTGCACTGTCCGTTCAAGGGTGCACCGCCAAGTTGCGGGTGCGCCGCGAAGAAGAGACCCCTACAGGACCGGCAGCACCTCGAGGCCGCCCAGGTACTTCTGGAGTGCCTTGGGCACGTTGACCGAACCGTCCGCGTTCTGGTGGTGCTCCAGCAGGGCCACGATCCAGCGGGTGGTGGCCAGGGTGCCGTTCAGGGTGGCCACGGCGCGGGTGCCCTTGGAGACGCCCTCCGCATTGACAATGCGTTCGCGGATGTTCAGGCGGCGTGCCTGGAACGTGGTGCAGTTGGAGGTGGAGGTCAGCTCGCGGTACGCGCCCTGGGTGGGAACCCACGCTTCGCAGTCAAACTTTCGGGCGGCGGACATGCCCAGGTCGCCGGCCGCGGTGTCAATCACCCGGTAGGGCAGCTCGCACTTGGCCAGCATCTCCTCTTCCCAGGCAAGGAGCCTCTGGTGTTCGGCGGCAGCTTCCTCAACGGTGGTGTAGATGAACATCTCCACCTTGTTGAACTGGTGCACGCGGATGATTCCCCGGGTGTCCTTGCCGTGCGACCCGGCCTCGCGGCGGTAGCAGGAGCTCTGGCCTGCGTAGCGGATGGGGCCAGCGGAGAAGTCGAGGATCTCGTCCGCGTGGTACCCGGCAAGGGCCACCTCTGAGGTGCCCACAAGGTAAAGGTCGTCTTCGGCGAGACGGTAGATCTCGGCGTCGTGCTTCACGTCGAAGCCCGTGCCCTGCATGGTCTCCGGACGCACCAGGGTGGGCGTGATCATCGGGACGAAGCCGGCCTCGATGGCCTGGTCCATGGCCATCTGCAGCAGCGCCATCTCCAGCCGCGCTCCAACGCCCTTGAGGAAGTAGAAGCGGGCGCCGGAGACCTTGGCGCCGCGTTCCATGTCGATCGCGCCAAGCAGCTCGCCGATCTCCAGGTGGTCGCGCGGTTCAAAGTCAGGGAATTCGCGCGGCGTGCCGACGGTCTTGACCACTACGTAGTCGTCCTCGCCGCCCTCGGGAACGCCGTCCTCGACGAGGTTGGGGATGGTGCGGAGCAGTTCTTCCTGCTTGGTCTGCGCAGCATCAGCCTCGGCCGATGCTGCCTTGACGGAGTTGGCCAACTCCTTGACCTCGGCCAGCAGGGCCTGCTTCTCCTCGCCCTTGGCCTTGGCCACCTTCTTGCCGAACACGTTCTGCTCGGCGCGGAGGTTCTCGAAGCGGAGCAGGGCCTCGCGGCGGGCGGAGTTCGCGGAGATGATCGCGTCCACCACTGATTCGTCCGCGCCACGGGCACGCTGGCTGGCACGGTACTTGTCCGGGTTTTCGCTGAGGTCTTTTACGTCGATCACCAGACAAGGGTATCCAATTCACTGCACGACGGCGGGCGGCCGGCTCCGTGCCCCCTCCCGCCGTGCGCCGGGCTACTGTTGAAACACCATGAGCGACTGGATTCTCTACCTGCTGATTGCGGTGGCGCTTGCCTTTGCCACCTCCAGCTGGTGGGGGGTGCGGCGCCTCAAGGCCCTGCACGTTCGCAGTACCGTGGCCGGTGAAGCTTATGACTCCGGGCTGGCGCAGCAGCGCGTGGCAGTAGTCCTGAACCCCATCAAGGCGCGGGCTGGAGAAGCCCGGGAAATGATTCACAGGGCCTGCCTTGCCGCCGGGTGGGACGAGCCCGTCTTCTTCGAAACTACGGCGGAGGACCCCGGATTTTCCCAGATGCAGGCGGCACTGGCAGGAAAGCCCGACGTCGTCCTGGTGGGCGGCGGGGACGGCACGGTACGCGTGGTGGCTGAGGCCCTCGCACGCACCAACGTTGCCATGGGCCTGATTCCGCTGGGCACCGGCAACCTGTTGGCCCGCAACGTGGACCTGGACGTGAACGACCTCCACGGCAACGTCCAGACAGCGCTTTTCGGCCGCCAGCGCTATATCGACACTGCCCGCATGGCCATTGAGAACTCGCGGACCGGGCATTACTCCGAGCACGTGTTCCTGGTCATCGCGGGCATCGGCATGGATGCGGAGGTCCTGGCCGACACCAACGCGGGGCTGAAGAAGGCGGTGGGCTGGCTGGCCTACACGGAGGCCGGCGTGCGGCACCTCCCCGGCCGGCGGAAGAGGGTATCCATCGCCCTGGACGGGAGCCCCGAGCAGATCCGGAACATCCGCAGCGTGCTGTTCGCCAACTGTGGTCTGGTACCGGGCGGCATCGATTTCATCCCGCAGGCCATGATCGACGACGGCATGCTGGACGTAGTGGTGATGAGCCCGCGCAGCGCCCTTGGCTGGCTCCTGATGTACGTGAAAATCATGTTCAAGCACAGCGGAAAGCTGCCCGTCATGACCGTATACCGGTCAACCAGGGTGGTCATCAAGTGCCCCGAGCCCATGCCCACACAGCTCGACGGCGACACATCAGGGGAAGCGACACAGCTTACGGTTCAGGTGGAGCCCCGGTCGCTCCTGATCCGGGTGAAAGGGCAGGTACAGGCCACCGGGGCAACCGCGCGGTAATAAGGGGTAAAAGCGGGGCCGGCAGGAATGCCGGCATTACGCAGCGCCGGGATCCAGCTCAGGTCCCGGACTCTTTCTCCGCGTCAGCGGCCTGCTTGGCAGCGGCATGGGCTTCTTTGGCAGCGGCGTGGGCTTCGGATTGCTCGCGGATCATGGCCTGCTCCTCCTCGAAGCGCAGGCGGTCGGCGCGGTCAGCGTCGTCCCCGTCCCAATCCTGGTTGTCCGCCGTCGGCTTGGGGTTGACGATCATCCCCTGGCCGTCGTTGTCATTGCTGCTGGTCATGACCCGCTCCCTTCATCAGGGGCCATACCCCATGTGGATCAAGCAAGCATACGCATTGTCCACAGCCCGCGGAAGTACCTCCAGAGGCATTCGCCTACGCTGTGCGCGAAGCCTCGGAACCGCTTTCACCTGCGACGGATTCCGCGGCAAGTATGGATTGGACCCAGGTGTGCGCCGCCGAGAAGGCTGCATCGGAGGTGTGCGCCGCCACCGGCGTGGCCTGCCCGTCAGCCCTGGGGTACGAGCCCAGGAAGCGGGTTCCCGGGCTGATGCGGTGCAGCCCGGCGAGCGCATCCGCCACCCTCGCTTCGCAGGCATGGCCGTCCGCGTCAATGCTGAAGAAGTAGTGGCCCAGGTACTGCCCGGTGGGCCGGGATTCAATCCGGCTGAGGTTGACGCCCCGGCTGGCGAACTGGTCCAGGATCTCCATCAAAGCGCCCGGACGGTCCTCCGGAAGCGGGACCACAACGGTCGTCTTGTCTGCTCCGGTAGGCGCCGGCAGTGCACCGGGCCGGCTGACCAGGATGAAGCGCGTCACGGCACCGGGGTTGTCGCCGATGTCCTCTCCCAGCACGGACAGCTCCGGGTGCTCCCGGGCAACGAGCGGGGCGCAGATTGCGGCGTCGTAGGTGCAGTCCCGCTCCAGCAGTCCGAGTGCCGCTGCAGCTGTTGATGAGCCGGGCACATATTCCGCTTCAGGTATATGCTTCTCCACCCACAACCGGCACTGGGCCCAGGCATGGCCGTGGGTGGACACCCGCCGGACGTCTTCCACTCCTACTCCGGGCCGGGACACCAGGACAAAGCTGATGGGAACCAGGACCTCGCGGATGATGCGCAGTTCCTGGCCGGAGGCGATCGCGTCCAGGGTGGCAGTGACTCCGCCCTCCACCGAGTTCTCGATGGGGACCATGGCGCCGTCCGCTGACCCGTCGCGCACCCTGTCAAGGGCGGCATTGACGTTGGAGGCCGGGACCCTGACGGCCTGGAGTGCATCAGCCACCTGCAGGAGGGCCGCCTCGGTGAAGGTGCCCTCCGGTCCCAGGAAGGAGTAGGTTCGGGGACTGCCGGGCACTAAAGGACCAGCGGCTTAAGTCCGTTGTCCGAGACCAGGGGCTTGCCGGATTCCAGCCACTGGTCCATGCCGCCGGAGACGTTGATGGCGGTGTAACCCTGGCCGGTAAGCCATTGGGCAACGCGGAAGGACCGCCCGCCCGTGCGGCAAATGACGTAGAGGTCCTCGTCCGGGTCGAGTTCGCCGAGCCGGGCCGGGATCTGGTCCATGGGGATGTGGAGTGCGCCGTCGGCGTGACCGGCAACCCACTCGTAGTCCTCCCGGACATCCAGGATCACTGCGTCAGCGGGGACGTCGTGGACGGGGACGGTATCGAAATCGCTCATCGGAGTCCTGTCTTGGCGGATCAGAGTTCGCTTTAAGCCTAGCCCTTCTGCCCCTTGCCGCCTTGAAGAGGCCGGAAAACTTGAAGAGGCCGGAAAAGCCGCGGGTTAGGCTGGAGGAACCCAAGGAGGTTTCCATGTCCCGACAGATCGCCACCCTCACCGGGGCACTGGCACTCACCGGCCGCAACATGGAACCGGCGGCCGGACGACGAACGGTGGCGCGTTTGCATGGCTGAACTCCACGAACTCCCGGCCCTGGACCTGCGGGATCTCCTGCGGAGCGGAACGGTGTCCGCGGTGGAGGCAGCCGAGCATTTCCTGGCACGGATCGAGCAGCAGAACCCCCTCCTGGGCGCCTTCATCACCGTGACTGCGGACCAGGCCCTGGAGGAGGCCCATGCGGCGGACGTCAGGCACTCGCGGACAGTCGCCGCGGACCTGCCCACGCTGCACGGCATGCCGCTTGCCTTCAAGGACCTTACCGACGTCGCGGGCGTGGTGACCACGCACGGCAGCGCCGCACTGGAGCACAAACCTGCCCCCGTCGACAGCCCGCTGGTGGCCCTCTTTAGGGACGCCGGCGTGACCGTCCTGGGCAAAACGCAGGTGCCAGAATTTGGACTGACCGCGTACAGCGAAAACCGCATCGCACCGCCGTCGCGCAATCCCCGCGCACCCAGCCGGAGCTCGGGAGGCTCCTCCGGCGGCAGCGCCGCTGCGGTGGCGGCAGGGCTGCTGCCTTTCGCCCCGGGGACCGACGGCGGCGGGTCAGTCAGGATTCCGGCGGCCGCGTGCGGCCTGGTGGGGTTGAAGCCGGGACGGGGCCTCGTAACGGCCGGGGAAAGCGCGGGCGACCCCGCCCGGCTGGTGGTGCCCGGTCCCCTCGCCTGGAGTTCAGGGGACACAGCACTGATGATGGACGTCCTGGCCCCGGGGCACGCCTACCTCCAGGCGCTGCAGCACGAGCCACCGCGGCTAAGGATCGGTGTTACGCTGGACAGCCCGTGGTCGAGCACTTTTCCCTTCACCCTGGAGCAGGAGGCTCTGGACGCGCTGCGCGCAGGCTTTGCACTCCTGGAGCAGGCCGGCCATGCTCTTGGTGATGCCGACATCCGCTACGACAACCGCTATCCAGATGCCTTCACTACGGCCTGGACCGCGGGGGTGGGTGCCGCCAGGATCAGCCCCACGCGGGAGGCGCTGCTGGCACCCCTCACCAGGACCTTCCGGCGGCGGGCCCAGCAGCGCAGCCCGGCCAAGCTCGCCGAGGCGCTGGCCTTCCTACGGCAGTTCCAGCACGACACCCTGGCACAGTACGGGCAGTGGGACCTGATGCTGATGCCCACGCTGGCACAGACTCCGCGGCCGGTGGGCTGGTTCACCGGGACGGCCCATGGAAGCGACCGCTGGCCGGCCGCCGAGTGGCCCGGGGATGCCGACGGCGACTACCGGAAACAGTGCGAATACGCGCCATGGTCCTCCATGGTGAACGTGTGCGGACTGCCGGCCATCACCCTTCCCGTGCACTGGACGGGAGGACCCGCCGGCAGCGGGCTTCCCATGGGCATCCAGCTGGTGGGGCCCATGGGATCGGAAACCCTCCTCCTGCAGGTGGCGCGTCAGCTGGGCTTCTAGGAAAGCCGGCCTGTTAGGCGACCCCCCGAGGCTGTTGACCTGGATCTAACGCCACCTTAACCCGCTGGTAACCGTGGCCGCGCAAACTGGAAATGCACGTTTCTGCACCTGCATCCGTCCTCCCCCCGACCAGGAGTTGCCACCATGAACGCTGAACAGGCTGCGGCGAGCGCTGGGCCCACCGAGACAGTCGACGACGAACGGCCGGACCTGAGCAACGCCAACGTCAGGGAGGACGTGGCTTTGGCCGGCAGGTGCGGACTGGTCCACCTGCCCACGGGCCGGACCTGCCTCCTCCCCCTCCGCCATCAAGGGCCCTGCGAGTTCCACCGCCCGCAGGAGGCGGAGGACGTGGTGTCCAGCGGCGACTGACAGCTTCCTGCACTGCTCTCTCGACTCCCACGCCCGGCAGGAGGACGATTAAAAGGCAGTCACCATAAGGAGGTCTGTGATGTGCTACGCATCGAGCAAGGACTTCGGGTGGGGCGCAAAGAAAGAAACCACGCGCCGGCCTGAAGCGGAACCGGAAACCCCTGCGGAACCTCCGGAGGAGCCGGTCAAGGCACAGAATTTCACGTTCTGGGCCTTCCCCAACTGGCGCAGGACCCCTGCGCCGCGCACCCCCTCCGCCGACGGGGACAAGACCCAACGGAGCAGGGAGAGGGTCTGACGTCCGGGCACCTGCCCGCGCAA
Organism: Arthrobacter sp. E44; assembly: GCF_041877125.1. Classification (NCBI taxonomy): domain Bacteria; kingdom Bacillati; phylum Actinomycetota; class Actinomycetes; order Micrococcales; family Micrococcaceae; genus Arthrobacter; species Arthrobacter sp. E44. Next base: position 86,450 of record NZ_JBHDJA010000014.1, on the reverse strand, counting down.
AAGTCAGCAATCAACGGAGGGGTCCTTGGAGGGCCCCTCCGCGGTCTTCCCTGCAGCCTGCCCCAAATGCAGCAGCTTACGGCCGCAACTCACGGCGCCGCCGGCCCGGCCGGTCGTTGTGCTGTCCCAGCAGTGCGTCTATGGTTGAACAATAAGCATGCTTAGCATTCTGGGAAAGGGGATGAGCATGAGCGCAGGACAATACACTCCGGGGCCCGACCGTCGGCCGGAAACGGACACCGACATGACGCCGTCGAACGCAGCACCCTCAAACATGACGCCGTCGAACACAGCCCAGCCGGCAGCAGACCGCGCAACCTACGGCAACGCGCCATCCTACTCAGCGGGTGAGCCGGGAACACCTGCCGCCGGAACCACCCCAAGGGCCGGCGGCGCTCCGGAACGCAAAGTCACGCGCACCGGTGTCATCTGGGCGGCCGTGGTAGCAGCCCTGGTGCTGCTGATCCTGCTGATCATCTTCATCCTCCAGAACCAGGAGCTGGTCCTGGTGAAGTTCCTGGGCTTCGAAGGATCCGTCCCGTTGGGCATGGCACTGTTCATCGCCGCCGTGACCGGCGCCGTCCTGGTGGCCGTGGCAGGCGGCGCACGGATCCTGCAACTGCGCCGGAACGCCCACCGGTCCAGGGTCCAGCAGCGCAGGTAGAGGCACGGCCAATACAGAAAGCCGCCCGGCAAGGAGAGGCTGCTGGCGATGGGCAAGGTTGTGGTGATGAACCACGTGACGCTCGACGGCGTCATGCAGGGTCCCGGCCGGCCGGATGAGGATACGCGGGGCGGATTCAGCGACGGCGGCTGGGCGGTTCCCTACGCCGACCAGGCCACGGTGCAGAAGATGGGCGAACGGATGGGTCCGGACCATGCCTTCCTGTTCGGGCGTCGTACCTACGGGCAGCTCCTCGCGTCATGGAACGCCCAGGGCGGCCCCTTCAAGGAGGCCCTGAACAACACGCCGAAGTAAGTCGCTACCAGGGATCCGGCAACCAGGCTGGAGTGGCCGAACTCCATGCTCCTGCACGGTGACGTTCCCGCGGCCGTGCAGGAACTCCGGGAAAGCTTCGCCTCCAACCTCGTCATCATGGGCAGCGGAGTGCTGATCCGCGCACTCATGGCTGCTGGCCAGATTGACGAATACCTGCTGATGATCCACCCGGTCGTCCTGGGCAACGGGCAACAGCTTTTCGCGGGCGGCACCAAAACCCCGCTGCGGCTCATCGAAGCCGACCATACAAGCACCGGCGTCCTCATGGCTTTGTACACCCCGGACAAGCCTGGTTAGGAACGCCGGCCGGATCAGGCGGCCAGAGCGTGGGGCACCGGGAAACCCCGCGCCCCTCGGCGGAACCGAGCGTCAGCGGGAGCCCAGGCTGGCGAACTTGCGGGCCCGGGCGGCCACCAGCTCAGGCACGGGAACACCGGCCACGGAAGCCAGCTCGTACTCAATGGCCCTGGCCATCCGGCTGCAGAACTCGCGTGGTTCCACAGAAGCATCGCCGCGCTCATCCACGATGTGGTCCACCAGGCCGTTGGCATACAGTGCCGTGACGTTCACACCCTGTGCCTGCGCCATGTCCGGGGCGAACGCGGTGGTCCGGTGCACGATGGCACTGGCACCCTCCGGGGGCAGCGGCGAAAGCCAGCTGTGCTGCGCCGCGATGGTCCGGTCGGCCGGGAGCAGCGCAAGGGCGCCGCCCCCTGCGCCCTGGCCCAGCAGCACGGAGACCGACGGCGATTCCAGCCCGATCAGTTCGTGCAGCGAGCGCGCAATCTCACCCGCAAGCCCGCCTTCCTCCGCCTCCTGCGACAGGGCTGCGCCCGCGGTGTCGATGACCGTGAGCAGGGGGAGGCGCAACTCCTCCGCCAGCTTCATCCCCCGGCGCGCTTCCCGCAGCGAACCTGGCCCCATGCCGACCGCGTCCTTCCGCAGCGGACGCGCATGCCCCAGCACGATGCATGGCTGGCTGCCAAAGCGCGCCAGGGCCAACAGCAGCCCCGGGTCCTTCTCGCCCTGCCCGGTCCCGTTCAGGGGCAGCGCGTCGGTGGCACCGAACTTCAACAACTGGCGGAGGTCGGGCCGCCGCTGCCGCCGCGAGATCTCGATGGACGTCCAGGCATCAACGGTCGAGGGGCGGACGTTGAGGGTCTCGGGCGGAGCGGGAACCCCTGCAGCGGCACCCTCCTTCATGGCCAGGATGTCCAGCGCCCGGCCCACCAGGTCGGCCAGGTCGCCAGGTTCCACGACGCCGTCGATCAAACCCTTCTGGAAGAGGTTCTCCGCCACCTGTACGTTCTCAGGGAACGGTTCGCCGTACAGCGCCTCGTACACCCGCGGGCCCAGGAATCCCAGCAGCGCGCCGGGCTCGGCCACGTTGATGTGCCCCAGCGATCCCCAGGATGCCATGACGCCGCCGGTGGTGGGGTGTCGCAGATAGACAAGGTACGGAAGCCCGGCCTGGCGGTGCGCCCGGACGGCACCGGTGATCTTGACCATCGACAGGAACGCAAGCGTCCCTTCCTGCATCCGCGTCCCCCCGGACGCGGGGCCGGCCAGCAGCGGCAGGCCCTCCGCAGTGGCACGTTCGACGGCGGCAACGATCCTTTGCGCCGCCGCGTGGCCTATCGACCCGGCCAGGAAGGAGAATTCGCTGACGATCAGCGCCACCCGGCGGCCTCGGATGAAACCGGCACCGGTGATGACCGACTCGTCCGCGCCGCTGCGTTCGCGGGCCCTGGCCAGGTCGCGGGCGTACTCAGAGGACAGGACCGGCTGTTCCGGCTCCGTATCCCATGAGATGAATGAACCCGGGTCCACCACCGCATCCAGCAGTTCGGTCGCTTTCAAGTGCCGCACCTTCTCCGCCGTCGCCATGCTATTCGGCCCCGGGAGCCGTGCCGTTGCCGGCCGCAGAAGCGAGGCCCAGCCACTCCCGGATCGCCGGCCCGTCCTCGTTGAGCAGCGGCGGGGCATCATGGTGCTTCCCGGTGGTTTCGGCGGCGTCGCCGGGGGCGAAGAACCGCAGCGGCGGGCCGGGCAGGCTGACTTTGCCGAGCAGGGGATGCTCCACATCCACCACCAGCCCCTGGGACGCCACCTGCTCCCAGGCGTACACCTCGTCCAGTGAGCGGACCTTCCCGGCCGGGATCCCGGCGTCGTTCAGTTTTTGCAGCAACTCCTCCGCGCCGAACGCCGCAAAGGCCCGTTCGACGGCGGCAATCACCTCTGCGCGGTTCCGCACCCTTTCGGCATTGCTGGCAAAGCCCGGGGCGGCCGGGTCCAGGCCAAAGGCCGCAGCGAACGACTGCCACAGCTTCTCGCTGCCGACGCTGATCTGCACGCTGCCGTCCTTGCACTTGAACAGGCCGTAGGGGGCGATGGACGGGTGATGGTTGCCCTGGGCCTGCGGAACTTCGCCGGCGACGGTGGTCCTGGTGCCCTGGAAGGCATGGACCCCGATCAGCGATGCCAGCAGCGACGTGCGCACCATCTTGCCCTGGCCTGTTCGGTTCCGCTCCACCAGGGCGGCCAGCACGCCGGCAACCCCGTTCATCCCGGAGAGCAGGTCGGCAATGGGAACCCCCACCCGCTGGGGATCGTCCGGGCCCGACCCGGTGAGGGACATCAGGCCGGCTTCACCCTGCAGGATCTGGTCATAGCCGCTGCGCTGGGATTCGGGCCCGTCATGGCCAAAGCCGGTGATGGACAGGATCACCAGGCGCGGGTTGATCTCGTGCATGGCGCCGGTTGAGAAGCCCAGCCGGTCCATGACGCCCGGCCGGAAGTTCTCGATCACCACGTCTGCCCGTTCCAGCAGGCCGCGGAGCACCGCCTTGCCGTCGTCGCTTTTCAGGTCAAGGGTGATGGATTCCTTGTTGCGGTTGCAGGACATGAAGTAGGTGGATTGCAGGTCGTCCTCCGGGCCCACGAAGGGCGGGCCCCAGCCCCGGGTGTCATCCCCCGTGCCCGGGTTTTCCACCTTGATGACACGGGCGCCGAGGTCCGCCAGCATCATGCCGGCGTGCGGTCCGGCCAGTGCCCGGCTGAGGTCGACGACGGTGTGCCCGGCCAGGGGGCCTTGGCGGTTCTCGGTGCTCATGTTCTGGTTTCCTCTCTAAAAAACAGGCTGGGTTGGGGTGCGATGGCCGTTAGAGCCAGCCGGGGACCACCAATGCCAGCCACGCCAGGACGGGTCCGGCCACGATGACGATCCCGCTGTAGCCGAGGATCCGCTTGTAGAACTGGTCCTTGTCCACGCCCTCGGGGGCGTTGGCGAGCACCAGGGCGCCGTTGGTGGAGAACGGCGAGACGTCCACGATGGTGGCGGAGACGGCGAGCGCGCAGATAACGCCCACGGCGCCGATTTCGCCGGTGGAAAGGAACGGGACGGCCAACGGGATGAGGGCCGCAAGGATGGCAGTGGAGGACGCAAAGGCGGACACCACGGCGCCGATGAAGCAAATGATGAGGGCTGCAAGGAGCGGCATTCCCATGTCGGCCACGCCGCTGGACACGAACTTGATGGTGCCGGCTTCCTCCAGCACTCCAACGAACGTCAGCATGCCGCAGATCAGCAGCACTGTGGACCAGCTGATCTTGTTGATGGCGCCCTTCTGCGCTGCGGGTGACACCAGGGCCAGCACGATGGCGATGGTGATGGACACAAAGCCGACGTCCATCTTGAAACCGAGGGCCACGACGGCCAGCACAATCAGGCCGGCAATGGTGACCAGCTGCGGGATTCGGTCCTTGCGCTCCTTGGTGGCAGCGATACCGTCTCCGGCGGGGTCCCGGGGGCCGTACATGCCGGAGCCGAAGCCCTTGAACGGGACGTCGCCGCCGGCGGCCTTGGCACCGACGCTGACGGACATCCGGGCCTCGGCCGCCTGCTCCACAAAGTGGCCCACCCTGGAGGACAGGAGGTTCTTGCCGCCCAGGACCACGAAGAGCACCATTGCGATGACCAGGTTGAAAATGAGGCTCGAGAGGAACAGTGCGGTGGGGCTGAAGGCGAGATCGGTCTTGGCAAGGATGCCGTTGACGGTAACGCCGTAGACCGCGATGGGTGAGAAGCCCCCGGCCTGGGCGCCGTGGATCACCATCATGCCCATCAGCAGCGGGCTGATCTTGTACTTGCCGGCAAAGCTCAGGGCAATCGGGGCAATGATGGCGACGGCGGCGGGAGACAGTGCGCCCACGGCGGTAATGACGGCGGTGATGGCGAACATGACCCAGGGGATGAGGGCCACGCGGCTGCCTACCAGCTTGACCGCGCCGCGGACCAGCAGGTCGATGGTGCCGTTGTTCTGCGCGATGGCGAACAGGTACGTGACGCCGACGATGGTCAGGAAGAGGCCACCGGGGAAGTTGGCCAGGATCTCGTTGGTGGACATGCCCAGCACCAGGGCGCCGAGCAGGAACGCGCCGACGAAGGCAAGCGCCCCCATATTCAGGGGCAGGACGGTGGCGAGCAGGAACATCGCCGCCAGGATGATGATCGATAAGACAGGAGCGGACATCGTTGGTTCTCCATTGGGGGTGCGAGGAGTGTGACGTGAGTTACTGGCTCACTGGACTAGCCTCTTAGACACTGAGTCCATCTGTCAATAGACGAAGCAGGTATCCTGATCCGGTACGTCCGAGGGAGGGCTTTGTGGAGAAGACAGCACGGCTGGGCCTGGAGCGGGTCTCGCGCCCGCGGCTTTACGAGCAGCTGGTGGAGCAGATCCTTGCGTACATTGAGTCCGCCCAGCTGAAGCCCGGCGACCTCCTCCCGGCGGAACGGGACCTCGCGGAGCGGCTTGGGGTTTCCCGCGCCACGCTGGCCCAGGCCCTGGTGGCCCTGGAAGTACTGGGCGTGATCGATGTGCAGCATGGCACCGGCGCCGTCCTGGCCCGGCGGCCCAGCGTCGCCTCGGTGGTCAAGGGCCTGCGCGAGCACCAGAGCCGGCTGCCGGAAATCGTGGAAGCCCGCAGCACCCTGGAAGTCAAGCTTGCCGCCCTCGCGGCGGAACGCCGGACCGACGCAGACCTGGCCGCCATCGACAACGCCCTGGACGTCATGTCGAAGGAAATCGACCACGGCGACCGCGGCGCCCAGGGCGACGAACTGTTCCACCAAGCCGTCACCGCCGCAGCCCACTCCTCGGTGCTCGCGCAGCTGATGGCCTTCATCGCCGAGATGATCCTGGAAACCCGGATGGAGTCGCTGGGCCAGCCCGGACGCCCCGAGCAATCCCTCGCCTCGCACCGCAAGATCACCGACGCAATCCGCGCGCAAGACGCGGATGCCGCCGCGAAGGCCATGCTGGCGCATATCGAGCTGGTCTCGGACGTGGAACTGCTCCGCTAGGTCAGCCAAGGGCGTAGGCCCGCGGGAACCTGCTGCTAGAAGGTGCCGGTGTTCGACCCTGTGGTGGCGGCGACGGCCAGGCCAATGATGAACAGCAGCCAGATGGCGCCGTAGCCCAGCAGGCAGAGGTAGCCCAGCACCAGGCCGGTGATGGACATTCCCTTGCCCGAGGGTTCGCGGCGCAGGGCCAGGTGGCCGGTGATGATGGCGGCGAACTGGGGCAGCAGCAGCCAGCCCATGATCACCGACGCGATGCCGCAGACCATGCTGGCGATGCTCAGGGTCTTCGGTTCCACCGCCCTGCCGTAGTACGGCTGGCCGAAGTACTGGGGCTGGCCGTACTGGGCGTTGTTGTACTGTCCTTGGCCGTACTGCCCCGGGTTGTACTGGGACTGGCCGTACTGCGGCTGCCCGTAGGAGGGCCCCTGGTTCTGCGGCGGCGGCTGGTAGCCGGGCCAGGGCGAAGAACCGCTGCGCTGGTAGTCAGGTCCCTGGGATGGCTGGTTGCTCATGATTTCTCCCCTATGAATCTGGCTACAGCCTACTTCAGTGCAGCGCCAGCCGGATGGCCAGGATTACCATCAGCACGCCGATGGCTCCGTCGATCCACCGCCAGGTGCGGGGACTGCTGAGCACGCCTGCCAGCGCCCTGGCCCCGTACCCCAGGCCAAAGAACCACAGCACGCTCCCGGTGACCGCGCCTGCGGCAAAGATCCAGCGCAGGTCGGGGCCCTGCTGGTTGGCCAGGCTGCCCAGCAGCACCACGGTGTCCAGGTAGACATGGGGGTTGAGGAAGGTCAGGGCGGCGGTGGTGGCAATCACCGAATTCTTCGACCGGGGCGCCTGCCCTGCCAGGGCCGAGGGCTTCATCGCAGCCATGAAGGAGCGCAACGCGAACCACAGCAGGTAGGCGGCCCCGGCCCAGCGCAGGACTTCCAGCGCCCCCGGGAAGTGGGTGACAATCGCACCGATCCCCGCCGTCCCGCCGACAATCAGCACGGCATCCCCCGCCATGCACACGGCCACCACCGCACCGATGTGCTCCCTGCGGATGCCTTGGCGCAGCACGAAGGCGTTCTGCGCGCCGATGGCCACGATCAGTGCGAGGCCTGTCAGCATTCCGGTTATTCCTGCGGTCCACATAAGGACGACGGTAGGATCCAGGCGAAGTTCAGGCAAATAAAGGATCTTGGGGAATCATTAGGATGTCTTTATGAACCTGGAACACCTGAAAGCCCTCGTGGCGGTTGTCGACGAGGGAACGTTCGAGGCAGCCGCGGACCTGCTTCGAATCACCCCTTCCGCGGTGAGCCAGCGGATCAAGGCCCTGGAAGCCTCGGTGGGCCAGGTCCTGGTACGCCGCCGACTGCCCTGCACCGCCACCGACGCCGGTGCGCTGCTGCTGCGGATGGCCCGCCAGGTGCAGGTACTGGAGGCGGAGACGGCGGCAGCGCTTGGTTCAGGAATGAACGCGCGGGCCCACCTGCCGGTGGCCATCAATGCGGATTCACTGGCCACCTGGTTTGTCCCCGTCCTGCATCAGGCCGCGCAATGGGAGGACACCACCCTCGATCTCCACGTGGAGGACCAGGGCTTCAGCAGCCAGTTGCTCCGCGAGGGGGACGTCATGGGGGCTGTGACCTCGGATCCTGTTCCCGTGAGCGGCTGCCGGGTGGACCTGCTGGGCTCCATGCGGTACATCCCGGTGGCTGCCCCGGGGCTGCGGCGCCGCTTTTCCGCATCCGGGCGCTTGGATTGGGCCGCAATGCCGGTCCTGAAATTCAACACGAAAGACACCCTGCAGCAGCAGCTGCTCGCCGCAAAAAACGTGTTGCAGCTTCCGCCCACGCACCTGGTGCCTTCCTCCCAGGGATTCCTCGCCGCGGTCACAGCCGGGCTGGGCTGGGGCATGATCCCGGAACTCCAGCTCACCGATGAGCTGGCCGACGGCGTCCTGGTCCGGTTGGATGACACCGCCTACCATGATGTGGCGCTTTACTGGCAGGCCTGGACGCTCGATTCGGAACGGCTCAACCGGGTCACCGCCGCAGTGCGCAGCGCCGCCAAAGACCAGCTGCGGCCGGGTGAATCGGGGGAAGCTACCGGCCCAAGTAGGGCAGGATATAGACGGCAAAAATGACGAAGGCCGCCAGGAGGGCGAGCTTTCCTCCACTGGTAACGCCCTGCTGCTGCGCTTTGCCGTTCCGGCCGTGGCGGATTGGTCGCCCCGGCGTTCCCGCCTGGTGGCCCGGGACTGCCTGCCGGTCTCCCGTGGACTTTCTTGCCGGCGTTCCTTTTGCCGCTCCCTTCGCAGGCAGGGCACGGCCGGCGGGGTGCCTCGACACACTTCGGGTCCGGTCCGCGTCCTCGTCTGAACTGGACTTTCGCTGCGGGCCGGCCGAGGGGCCGGCGGGGGGAAGTGCTCCAGCCGGCCGCACCACGGTTCCCGGGCGCACGTTCCGAAGGGCAGTGATGCCGGGCTCCTGCTCATGGGTGAGCTGTTGGCCGAGTTGGGCGTACAGCCCTACAACTGCCTGCTGGTCGAGCACTGCCGGGAGCGCCTCGATGGCCGCCACCACCCGCTGGAAACCGGCCACGGCAACGTCCGAGTCGGTCACCCCGAACAGGTCCGGCTGTGCGGCCATGCAGATGAGCGGACGCACCAGCCTGCGGTGCGGCGGAGACAGCACGGAAGCCACGGCAGCGCACTGGGCCAGCGCACCTTCCACCGCCTGGGTCCGGGCATAGCGGCCCTGCCACAGCACACCCGATGCCACCCGGACTTCACCGGTCCAGTTCTTGGAATCGACCACCACTACCCCGCCGGGACCCACAAGGACGTGGTCAAGGCTGGCCTTGGGGCGGCCCGGCCAGTGGACATCGTGCAGCACGTACCAGCCGCGCGGGACCAACTCGCTGAGCTTGTCGGCCACCACCCGCTCCCCCACGGCCGCGGCATCCCACGACTTTGTGGCGCACTCGGCCTGGTCGAGCCGGCGCTTCAGGCGGGCAACGCGCTCGGCCGCCAGTCTGGACTGCTCCGCTGCCCCGTCTCCTGCCCCCATTGGACGTCCCCGTTTCCTTGCCGATGGGATGACGCCGGCGGCCCGCCGTCGTCCGTTCCTTCCGGTTTTCTTCCTGGAATTTTTTCGAAATTAGCAGGACGGGAAAGCGCGGGTATATAGGTACTTTCCGGGCCGTGTACTCAGGTGGACTACTTGGTTGTGGGCGTCATGGCGTGTCACAGGGTCCGGATTTTGGGCGGGTCGTTTTGACTCCTGCCAGGTTCTGGCATGCTGGAGCCATGGCTAGCCGCGCGGGCACAGTTGCCCAACCCCAGGACCTTGTTGACATCACTGCGCTCCTTGACGCGTATTACGACATCGCACCGGACCTTGGTGATCCCGGGCAGCGTGTGGTGTTCGGAACATCCGGGCACCGGGGTTCCAGCCTCAAGGCCTCCTTCAACGAGCAGCACATCGTGGCCATCACCCAGGCGATTGTCGAATACCGGGCAGCGCAGAGCGTCACCGGCCCGCTGTTCCTGGCCAAGGACACGCACGCGCTGAGCGAGCCGGCACAGAACTCGGCCCTGGAGGTGCTGGCAGCCAATGGAGTCCAGGTCCTGGTCGACGCCCGCCACGGCTACACCCCCACCCCGGCGCTGAGCCACGCCATCCTCACGTACAACCGCAAGGCGGCACAGGGTGCACCGCAGGCTGACGGCATTGTGGTCACGCCCAGCCACAACCCACCGGCCGACGGCGGCTTCAAGTACAACCCTCCGCACGGCGGCCCCGCTGACTCGGACGCCACCGGCTGGATTGCCAACCGCGCTAACGAACTGCTGGAAAACGGACTGCGCGGCGTGAAGCGGATCCCGCTGGCGGAAGCCCAGGCCGCGGACACCACCGGAAAGTTCGACTTCCTGAGCAGCTATGTGGACGACCTTCCGTCCGTCCTGAACCTGGACGCTATCCGCAACGCGGGCGTCCGGATCGGCGCGGACCCCATGGGCGGCGCCTCCGTTGACTACTGGGGCGAGATCGCCGAGCGCCACCACCTGGACCTCACCGTGGTGAACCCCACGGTGGACCCGCAGTGGGCCTTCATGACACTCGACTGGGACGAGAAGATCCGCATGGACTGCTCGTCGCCGTCCGCCATGGCCTCGCTGATCCAGCGCATGTCCGACGCCGCAGCTTCCGGGCAGCCGGCCTTCGACGTGGCCACCGGCAACGACGCCGACGCCGACCGGCACGGCATCGTCACCCCCGACGGCGGCCTGATGAACCCCAACCACTACCTGGCCGTGGCCATCGACTACCTCTACCGCAACCGCAGCGGCTGGAACCCGGCCTCGGTGGTGGGCAAGACCCTGGTGTCCTCCTCGATCATCGACCGCGTGGCCGAGAGCCTGGGCCGGAAGCTTGTTGAAGTTCCGGTGGGCTTCAAGTGGTTTGTCCCCGGCCTGCTGTCCGGCGAAGGCGCATTCGGCGGCGAGGAATCCGCCGGTGCCTCCTTCAACAAGCTGGACGGCAGTGTGTGGACCACGGACAAGGATGGCATCCTGCTGGCCCTGCTGGCCTCCGAGATCACCGCCGTGACCGGCCAGTCCCCGTCCCAGCTCTACAAGGGCCTGACGGACCAGTTCGGCGCCCCGGTCTACGCACGGATCGACGCGGCCGCCACTCGCGAGCAGAAGGCGAAGCTGGGCAAGCTTTCCGCTGCGGATGTCACCGCTACCGAACTTGCCGGCGAGACCATTACGGCCAAGCTCACCGAGGCCCCTGGCAACGGCGCGCCCATCGGCGGCCTGAAGGTGGTCACCGAGAACGCCTGGTTCGCTGCCCGCCCGTCCGGCACCGAGGACGTCTACAAGATCTACGCCGAGTCCTTCAAGGGCGAGGAGCACCTGAAGCAGGTGCAGGCCGAGGCCAAGGCACTGGTGGACAGCGTTATCGCCTAGCTTCCACCTTCGAGGCGCCAGAGGCCGAGGATCCGCCTGATGGTGTGGTCGCCTTCGGGGGCCATGTCCACCAGGGCAATACGGTCAAGCACGACGGCGTCACCCGGGTGGAGTCGCTTGGCCTCAGTTTCTGCGGTGGCCGGGCTGGTGCTGGTTTGGTTCGTGACCGCCTGGTGGGAGACGTGCGGGCGGTAGCCGGTCAGGGTGTGGTGCGGGGTGAGGATCCTGCCGCCCGCATCCGTCACCACCTGCACCAGCCGCTCGTGCAGTTCCTGCAGGGCTGGGTGCGGTTGCACGAGGTTGACGGGGACGGAGCCGTTGCGCCCGAAAGCGGCGTCCTTCCCCACTGTCAGTCCGGCACCGAGCGCTGTGGCGGCGGCAGCGTGGGCCAGCCCGGCGATGCGTTCGGCGATGTCGGCACTGTCCTGGCTGCCGGCGTCGAACCTCACCAGGGTGATGTGCAGCGGCCAGTCAGTCCGCGGGAAAACCTGGCCCTCAGCCACGGGCTCGACGAAGGCCACAAAGATCAGGTTCCGCATCGCCATACCCCAGTCTCCCACCCGCCCCTTCGACGCCCGCTCACTTTTGGCAACGGATGCTCCAACGCCCGCTCACATGTGACGGTAAAACAACGAACGCCCGCTCACCATCGTGAGCGGGCGTTCACTAGAAGACCGCCAAAAGTGAGCGGGCGATTGTTGGGGGGCAGACGTTAGACGGTGCGGACGGCCTCGTCGTAGGAGAACTTCGGCTTTGCCTCGCCCCAGGCCTCTTCACCGGGCTGGCCGATGTTGACCACCAGGAAGCTCTTCTGGTCGCCGGCCGGGAAGAAGGCGGCGTCGATCGCGTCGAAGTCGGCGCCCGTCATGGGGCCGGCGGCGAAGCCGAGGGAGCGGACGGCAAGGATGAAGTAGCCGGCCTGGAGGTGCGCGTTGTTGTTGCCGGTGGCGGCAGCCAGGGCGGGATCGGCGTCGTACATGGCCTTCGGCGCGTTGTAGCCGGGGAGGAAGTTGTCCCATTTGCCGGCCCAGTCGGTGTCATAGCTGAGGATGGCTACCAGCGGTGCGGAGGCCGTCTTGGCCTGGTTGCCGCGGGACAGGGCGTCCACAAGCGTGGCGCGGGCCTCGGGCGAGCGGACGTAGGTGACCCGCAGCGGCTGGGAGTTGAAGGCGGTGGGGCCGAACTTGGTGAGCTCGTAGATGGCCTGTGCCTGCTCCTCGGTCACCTCACCGGTAAAGGAGTTGGCGGTGCGGGCCTGGGCGAAGATGGCGTCCACGGCTGCCGAGTCGATAACCGCTTCGTCATGGGCAATGGTCATTGGCTTACCTTTCGCTGTGCCGCCCGCCTGCCGGGGTGGCCTCTGTTGCTTTCCATAGTTGCAACTTCAAGTGCTTTCCTCCTCTTCCCGTGACGCCGGGTGACCTTGGACACAGCAGGGCTGCGCGAAAAACTTGGCGGTATTCTTGAGCGAGTTGATCTTCGCCCCCTCGCGGCACCCCCTGAAAGGCATCCCTTCCCATGAGCATGCTCGGAATCAAATGGAAGCTGCACGGCACCGGCAAAAACATCAAGCCCGGCCAGGTGGTGGCCCCGGACGAGCGGTTGGCGTGGCCGCTGACCATTGGCGTGGGCATGCAGCACGTGGTGGCCATGTTCGGCGCCACCTTCCTGGTTCCCATCATCACCGGGATGCCGCCGGCCACCACGCTGTTCTTCTCCGGCATCGGCACGCTGCTGTTCCTGGTGATCACCAAGGGCCGGGTGCCCAGCTACCTGGGTTCAAGCTTTGCGTTCATCGCGCCCATCACCGCGTCCCAGGCGCAGTTCGGCATCCCCGGAGCGCTTGGCGGCGTGGTGCTGGCCGGCACCACCCTGGCCCTGGTGGGCGCAGTAGTGCAGAAATTCGGCGCCGGGTGGATCAACCGGCTGATGCCGCCCATCGTCACCGGTGCCATCGTGGCGCTGATCGGCCTGAACCTGGCCCCCGCCGCCAAGCAGAACTTCGACGCTGCCCCCATCACCGCCTTGGTCACGCTGGTCACCATCCTCCTGGTCAGCGTCCTGTTCCGCGGGATCCTGGGCCGGCTCAGCATCCTGGTGGGCGTGGTGGTGGGCTACGTCGTGGCCATGCTCCGCGGTGAGGTGAAGTACGACAAGATGGACGCCGCGGCCTGGGTGGGCCTGCCGCACTTCCAGACCCCCGAGTTCCACATCGGCGTCCTGGGCCTGTTCGTCCCGGTGGTCCTGGTGCTGGTGGCGGAGAACATCGGCCACGTGAAGTCGGTTGCGGCCATGACGGGACAGAACCTCGACGGCGTCTCCGGACGCGCGCTGATGGCTGACGGTGCCGCCACCATGCTGGCAGGCTTCGGCGGCGGCTCCGGCACCACCACCTACGCGGAAAACATCGGCGTCATGGCGGCCACCAAGGTGTATTCGACGGCGGCCTACTGGGTGGCGGGCATGTTCGCCGTCCTGCTCAGCTTTTCGCCGAAGTTCGGCGAACTGATTGCCACCGTCCCGGCAGGCGTGCTGGGCGGCGCGGCCACCATGCTGTACGGCATGATCGGCGTCCTGGGCGTGAAGATCTGGGTGCAGAACAAGGTCAACTTCTCCAACCCCGTCAACCTGACCACCGCGGCCGTGGCCCTGATCATCGGCATCGCCGACTACACGTGGACCATCGGCGACCTGAAGTTCACCGGCATCGCCCTGGGCTCCGCTGCCGCGCTGGTGATCTACCACGGCATGAAGGCGGTGGCGAAGGCACGGGGAACGGTGGCCGAACCCGAAACCGAGCAGGGAGTGCTGCCTCCCGCGGCCAAGGCCGCGATGAAGGCCGCGGCGAAACGCGCACCGAAGAAGCGCTAAGGCGGAACGCCGGGAAGAGGCGGGCTCCGGGGCTGCCCCTGTAGGGTAGACGGACATCAGGCACTACCTTTGGGGGACCATGCTTGAGAACACTGCACGTCCGTCGCAGCCGCCACCGCCGGCAGCCCACCGCCACGTCCAACAGGCGGACCTGCCGCCGGAGCAGATCCATACCCAGCCTCCAATACCCAAAGGCCGCTTGGCAGGCTGCGTCCTCGCGGTTCTCCTGGGCGGCTGGATGCTCGCAGTTCCGGTGGGACTCATTGACCGGCTAAAGGATGCTTCCGGGCCTGGGGTCGCGGTCATATCAGGGATTGTCATCCTCACCGCCGTGGCCACCGCGGGCCTTGGGGGTTTCCGTTTCTTCAATGCAAGGGACCGTCGCAGGTGGTTGTCCCTTGCGCTCATCGCGGCCCTGGCGGCAGCCGTCATCGCGGCGATACTTTCAGCGTCCCAACCCGACTTCGGGCTGCTGCTGGCCGCTCCCGCCGTGGCGGCGGGAGTCCCGGCACTCATGGCGCTGATAAGGGACGCCCGCAGGTCGTGACGCCGGCCTGGTTGGCGGCATCGCGACAAGCGGATCCGGCTTTGGTTAGGCCAGTCGGGTAGCAGCTAGGCCGCATGTCCTTCCGGTGCCGGGCCGCCCGCCATCCCGGCGTGCAGGCCCGCGACCGGGTGGCCCGGCGGGAACGGACCTGGACGGCCAAGGCCGAACACCGGAACCGGCAGCGGCCGCTTCGCCGCCAAAGAGCCGTCGGACTGATGCGGGCGCAGCCGCTTCAGCACCCACGGCACGAAATACTGCCGCGCCCACACCAGGTCCTCGGCCCGGGCCTGCGTCCACCCGTGGGCCGGAAGCGGCCGCGGCTGGAGCGGCTTGAGCGCGTGCGCCACGCCCAGGGCGTTGAGGGTGGCCACGGCAACAGAGTGATGGCCCAGCGGGGACAGGTGCAGCCGGTCCGGGTCCCACATCAGCGCGTGCTGGAGCTCGGGCAGGCACCACAGATCAACCATGATGGCGTGGTGCCTGGCCCCGATCCGGTGCAGGTGCTCGTTGTAGATGGCCACGCGGCCACGGATCTTGCCAAAGACCGGCGTATTCCCCCAGTCGGGCCCGGCGTACAGCAGCACGGTGGCACCCGTAGCGGTCACGACCCCCACGGCCTCGTCGATTTTTTCCGCCAGCTTGTCCGGATCCCCGTGGCGGAACACGATGTCGTTGCCACCGCCGGACATGGCTACCAGGTCGGGTTTGAGTGCCAGGGCCGGTGCCAGTTGCCCGTCCAGGATCTGTTTCAGCAGCATGCCGCGGATGGCCAGGTTGGCATAGGCGAAATCAGGCTGGCCGGCGGCCAGTTCCTCTGCCACCCGGTCTGCCCAGCCCCGCAGGCCGCCCAGGCTCTGCGGTTCGGGGTCGCCAATTCCTTCGGTGTAGGAGTCCCCCAGTGCGACGAACCGGTGCCAGGGGTGCTTGGCCGGTCCTCCCGCAATGGAGCGCAGCTCCTGCTTCGCGATGGTCATGCCGTCCTCCCTTCTGCAGCGGGCGGGGGTTCCTTCCCCGCCGCAGCGTCCTTGCGGGGCGACGACCCGGTTGGAAAGTCACGCCCCGCCGCCGACGGCCGCGGAAGCTCCGACACGCCGTCGTACGTTTCCTGCCGCAGCCCGGAAGGCTGCCCGGCCCCACGGTCCATGCCGCTGGGGGCCACCACATTCAGTGCCGCGTCCCGGAGGTCCAGTTCGTGGTGCAGCGCCTGCGTCTGCAGGAACCGAAGCGCCCCCTCACGGGTGAGCCCGTATTCGTTCATGAGGCTGCGCACCGCAAGGTCCACCAGGACCAGGGAACTTTGGACGACGGCGAGACCCGCCGTCGTTTCCGCACGCTCAGCCACCCGGACCACAACACGCAGGGCCCGCGCCACCTGCCGCGCGTAGCTTTGGCTGTGCACCAGGTCATCACTGGTGAAGGTGTGCGGTGACGGTGAGTAAAGGTTGATGGCGGCGCTGGTGGCACCCTCGGTGAGGATGGGGACGGAGAGCAGGGACTGCACGCCGTGGACGGCGGCAGCACTGGAATACCCAGGCCAGCGGCGATCCCGGCTCAGATCTGACAGCAGGACGAATTCCCCAGTGCGCACGGCTTCCATCACCGGTCCATCGGCGAAGGAACATTGCTCACGGTCCGCTTCGCGCGCCTGCTCGGTACTGGCCGCGAGGGTGCGGGCCTTGCCCAAGCGAAAGAGGGTGGCCGCCCAGCTGATGCTGCGGCGCTCACCTTTGATACCCGTCATGAAGTCGCGGGTCACTTCCCAGAGGTAGTCTTCAACGTCCTTGCTGTCGAAAACGGGCTCCGGGGTAACTGGAAGCGGTCCCCAGCCAACCTGCCCCGTGGGATCAGCGGCCATGCTCCAGCCCTGCTATCAGCGCTTCGGCCCACTGCAAAACCTCTGATTCAAGAATACGACCCCATTGCACCCCGGTGGGGAATAGCGGGGAAACAAGGGGGATTCGCCCGGTTACCGATGAGCGGCGCGCCGGTGTCCCCTTCCGCCGGCCCCCTGCGCAGTAGCATCGGGAGAGGGAACGCCGAATACTCCCTGCTCGCTTGGGTACCTGTCCTTGAGCAAGGGGTCGTGGAGCATCCATGCCAGCACGGAAACGAGCAATGGAAAGAGGAGCTTTATGCAGGAGCCGGGCACCAGCGAGCACACTTCAGAAGCGGATACAGCCGCAGGCAACGGGGAAGTGGAAGCGGGCGCTGCGGAGCAGGCAGCGGAACTGGACGTCAACTTCGACGAGCAGTTCTTTGCCGCCCGGCCGAAGGCACTGCGGCCCATCGCCCGCCGGCGCCAGTTCGTCGGCAGCAGGCCATCCTTCGAATTCGACGGGCGCAACGCCGCCTATGTGGAGTGGCTGCGCAACCAGGCCATGCTCGGGGACGCGAACACCTTGGCCCGGCAGCTGTCAGGCCAAGCCAGCATGTGGCAAAACTCGTACGCGCACCCAAACCCGCGTGCCGCCGTCGAACGCGCCTCCGTGTGGTTCACCGCCTACCCGCTGTCCTTCATCACCCCCACCGGCCAGTCGTTCCTCTCGGCACTGGGAGACCCGCAGATGTGGAAGGCCTTCCGCGAAATCGGAATCCGCGGCATCCACACCGGTCCCGTGAAACTTGCCGGCGGCATCAGTGGCTGGTCCCACACGCCCAGCGTGGACGGGCACTTCGACCGCATCAGCATGGCCATCGACCCGGTCTTCGGCACCGAGGACGAGTTCCGCAGGATGTGCGAAGTGGCTGCTGAGCACGAGGGCACCATCATCGACGACATCGTCCCCGGCCACACCGGCAAGGGAGCCGACTTCCGGCTCGCCGAAATGAACTTCCGGGACTACCCCGGGATTTACCACATGATCGATATCCCGGAAGAGGACTGGAACCTGCTCCCGGACGTCCCCGAAGGTGCCGATTCGGTCAACCTCAGCCCCGACGCCGAGCAGGCGCTGCAGAAGGCCGGCTACATCATCGGCCGGCTGCAGCGGGTCATCTTCTACGAGCCCGGGGTAAAGGAAACCAACTGGAGCGTCACCCGGCCCATCGTGGACACCACCGGCCAAACCCGCCGCTGGGTCTACCTGCACTACTTCAAGGCCGGGCAGCCCTCCATCAACTGGCTGGACCCCACGTTCGCCGGAATGCGGCTCGTGGTCGGCGATGCCCTGCACTCGCTCGTGGACCTTGGCACCGGAGCGCTGCGCCTTGACGCCAACGGCTTCCTGGGCGTGGAAAAGAGCGCAGAGGAACAGCCCGGCTGGTCGGAAGGCCACCCGCTCTCCGAGGCCGCCAACCAACTCATCGGATCCATGATCCGCAAGGTGGGCGGGTTCTCCTTCCAGGAACTGAACCTGACCATCGACGACATCAAGGCAACCTCGGAGTCCGGCCCGGACCTGTCCTACGACTTCATCACCCGGCCGGCGTACCACTATGCCCTGGTCACCGCGGACACCGAGTTCCTGCGGCTGACCCTCCGACTGTCCCTGGAAATCGGCGTCGACCAGGCCTCGCTGGTGCATGCCCTGCAGAACCATGACGAGCTCACCTACGAACTCCTGCACTTCGCGGCCGGGCACCGGGACGAGATGTTTGAGCTCAACGGCGAGGAACTTACCGGCGCACAGCTGGCCGAGCAGGTCCAGCAGACCCTGCGGGACCGGCTCACCGGCGAAAACGCGCCCTACAACGCCGTGTTCACCACCAACGGCATTGCCTGCACGTCGGTCAGTTTCATCATGGCCGCCCTGGGAATCCAGGACCCGGACGCCGCCACCCCGGAGCAGGAAGCCCAGATCCGGGACGTCCACCTGCTCCTGGCCATGTACAACGCCCTGCAGCCCGGCGTCTTCGCGCTTTCCGGCTGGGACCTCACCGGCATCCAGGCGCTGGACCGCAGCAGGGTCCGGGAACTCACGTCCCAGGGCGATACCCGCTGGATCAACCGCGGTGCCCACGACCTCATGGGAACCAGCCCGGACGCAACCACGTCATCGGCCGGGATGCCGCGGGCCCGCAGCCTCTACGGGCCACTACCAGAACAGTTGAAGGACCCGGACTCGTTCGCGCGCAGGCTGCAGCGGATCCTTGCGGTCCGCGAGGACAACGGGATCGCCACCGGCACCCTGCTGGACGTGCCGGACGTCTCCAACCGCAGCGCACTGGTGCTGGTGAACCGGCTGACGGACGGCAGGCTGCAGGTCACGGCGCTCAACTTCTCCGGGCAGGACATCGCCGGCAGCATCCAGTCCAACGAGCTGCCATCCGGCGCCAACGTCACGGACCTCTTCAGCGGCGAGACAGTGGGCCAGGTGGACGACCTGCACAGCTTCTTCCTGGAACTGCCCGCCTATGGCGGCACTGCACTGCTGTTGACCGAGGCACCTGAGCCGGAGGCCGAGGCCTAACGCCGGGGGTGGCGCCGGAAAACCCCGGCGCTACCCGACTGCTGCGGCCGTCAGCGTCGCTTCGATAATGGCCGGCGAGAGGACGTACTGGGTGACCAGCTGGCTGGCCCCAAGCACGCCCGCATGGGCGCCGGCCCGCGAAACGTTAATGCGCAGGTGCGAGGTGGCCAGCGGCGGAGAGCGCCGGTACACCACCTCGCGGATTCCGGCCACCAAGTGCTCCCCCGTCTCGCCGACACTGCCGCCCACCACGATGACGGACGGGTTGAGCAGGTTGACCACGGTGGCCAGCACCTCGCCGATGTCCCGTCCGGCCTGCCGCAGGGCCTGGATGGCCTGCAGGTTGCCGTCGGCGGCGAGCCGGAGCACGTCGGCGCCTATTGCCACGTCAAGTCCCTGCTCCTTCAAGGAGCGCGCGACGGCGGGACCTGACGCGAGTGCCTCCAGGCACCCAAAGTTTCCGCAGGCACACAGGACATCCGAGCCCCGTGCCACCTGGACGTGCCCCAGGTCGCCGGCCGTGCCGTTGGCGCCGCGCTGCAGTTCCCCGTTGCTGATGATTCCGGAGCCAATGCCGGTGGCCACCTTCACGAAGAAGAAGTTGCTGTGCTCGGGCCAGTGCGCGGACTGCTCCCCCAGCGCCATGATGTTCACGTCGTTGTCCACCAGCACGTGGACCGGCAGGGACCGCTGGACGTAGCTGACTACGTCGAACCCGTCCCACCCCGGCATGATGGGCGGCTTCACCGGCTTGCCGGTGTCGTGTTCCACCGGGCCGGGCAGCCCGATACCGATGCCGGCGAGCTCCCCCACGTTGCGTCCCACGGACGCCAGCAGCTCCTTGCCCTGCGCCACCACCCGGTCCAGCACCACCTCCGGCCCGTCGGCCACCTGCTGGGCCAGCCGGTGTTCGGCGAGGATGGTTCCGCCAAGGTCGGTGACCGCCACGATGACATGCGTGGCGCCCACGTCCACGGCCAGGACCAGGCGGGCGGAAGGGTTGAAGGCAAAGCGCGACGGCGGCCTGCCGCCACTGGAGAGCGCCTCCCCTGCCGGACCCACCAGGCCGGACAGCATCAAGGCGTCGATCCTGGAAGCGACGGTGGAACGGGCCAGCCCCGTGGTCAGGGCCAGCTCCGCACGGGTACGGGCCCTGCCGTCCCGGAGCAGCTGGAAGAGGTCGCCCGCACGCGACAGGCTGCCGACGTCAGCGTCTTTCGCGGCCTGTTTCCCCGTGGCTTGAGTCATGTCTAAGTCATAACACTCTTACTTACTACTGTCATCACGGCAGAAGAATGACGCGCAACAAACAACTTTTGCTTGACGCGTGTCAAAAGTGGTCCTAGGTTGTGACTCACGGCACATTTGCGAATCCGATGCCTGGCATCGGCCGCAGTGATGGCCCAGCATCCCGGAGTCCGCTTACAAAGAGGTAGGAACTTGTCCCAGCACGCAGCGCCCGCAGGCCGCCCCCTCGGCGTCGGCATCCTCGGCGCCGGACCGGTCACCCAAGCCATCCACCTCCCGGCCCTGGCCCGCCTCCAGGACATCCTGGAAGTGCGGCACATCATGGATGTGGACTCTGCCGTCGCTTCCTCCGTGGCCGCCCGTGTCGGCGCCGTGGCCGGTACCAGCATGGAGGCCCTGCTGGCGGACCCCGGCGTAGACATCGTGGCGATCTGCAGCCCGCACCAGTTCCACGCAGACCAGGTCATCGCCGCCTGCAGGGCCGGCAAGAAGGCAGTCCTCTGCGAAAAGCCCTTCGCCATGAATGCTGAAGAAGCAGCCCGCATCTCGGCCGTCAGCACCGAAACCGGCGTTCCGATCGTCGTCGGCGCCATGCACACGTTCGATCCCGGCTGGCTGGCGGCTGAACAGAACTGGGGTGACCTCCCGGAGCAGGTCCACACCATCCGCTCTTCGATCGTGTTGCCGCCCAATGCGCGGTTCGAGGATTTCGCAACGGAAATCATTACCCGGCCCACCGCAGGCAACCCTGACTACTCGGACATCGAGGTCATCAAGGGCGCACTGCAGGGCGGAATCATGGGCCTGGCCATCCACGACCTGCCCCTGGTCCGCCGGTTCACGCCCGACTTCGCCGACGTAGAGGTCCTCCACGCGTTCCACGTCCGCCCGTTCGGCTACGCAGTCTCGCTCCGCACTCCCACCCGCGTTATCGAACTGCGGGCCGTCATGAACAGCACCTGGAAGCCGGAATGGACCTTCGAGGCCATCGGGGATGATGCCGCCCTGCACATCGACTTCACGCCGTCCTATATCCAGGCCGGCTCCGCCGTCGCCACCATCTCCCGTGGCAAAGGGACCGAAACCACCGGCTTTGGCCCGTACGGCCACAACGGCTACGAGGGCGAATGGCGTGAACTCGCCGGGCTCGCCACGGGAACCCGCCGGGCCCCCTCCGCCCAAACCCTGATCGACGACCTCACGTTCGCCCTGGCCATCGCCGAAGCAACGGTGGCAAGCGCCGCGGCAGCACACGCCGGCGCCGCAGAAAAAGCAGGAGTTTCGGCATGAGCGGCCAGTACACAGTTTCGGCGGGCACCGGGGCCCGGGAAGCCGGCGCTGTCACCCAAACCATGGCTTCACTGCCTGAAACCTTCGGTCCCGCCCAGGACAGCCGGCAGGGCACCGCGGATGTGCTGGTGATCGCGGGTGAGCCCGGTTGGACCGCCGAGGCCGCCAATGCCGTCGCGGCGGGCGCCCGCGGGATCGTGGTGGCCAACCCTGCTCCCGAAGACACCACGCAACTGGCCGCAGCGGCAGGCGCCGCAGGAACCGCCGTCGTCCTTGACCTCCGCTGGGCCTCCAATCCGGCCCTGGTGGGTGATCCCACGGAACCCGACGCCCGTGATGCGGTGCGCAGCGCCGCCGGTACCGCCTCACTGCTGGACAGTGTGGCGACGGCGGCTCCCGGCACGGATCCGCAGCGGCTCCTGGTCGACCATCTCGCCGCATTGCTGGCCGTTTGCGGGCCGCTCGGCGGCGTGCGGGTCCTGCGCAGCGGCGCCACCGGGTACGCGGTGCGCGGCAGGCTGGCCAATGGAGCCCCGTTCACCGCCCAGGGCGTGCTGACCTCGGCCCGAATGGCCGGCGTCGATATCCGCCTCTACACCGCCGACGGCGGAGTCAGCGTCCAGGTTCCCGATCCGGACGCCGCTTGGCCGGCGAAAGTCCGGGTCACGGGGACCCAAGGCGAACTTTTGCTTCCCACGCTTTACGAATCCGCCCACCGGTCAGCGTGGCGGCGCCTGAAGGACCATCTTCGCGCCGGCACCAGCCCGGACGATCTGGCCGGGTTCGCCCGGCTGACCGACCTCTACGCAACCCTCGCTGCCACGTAACCAGCCCACCGATACGCAACCGAACAGCACAACCGAACAATCCAGTCCCACCTCCACTCTCAACGATGAGCAGGACCGCACCAACGGCGCTCAGCGCAAGCGGTCCCGAAAGGACACATCATGAACGCAACTTCCGAACAGCGCCGCTCCTTCTCCCGGCGCGGTTTCCTGGGCCTGACGGCTGCCGCTGCCGCAACACCCCTCCTCGCGGCCTGCGGCGGCGGTTCGGCGTCACAGGGCGGCGGCGGAGGCGGAGCCGGCGGGACCGTGAAGTTCTGGGACATGCCGTGGGCAACACCGGCCTACAACGACGCCGCCAAGGGCATCGCGGAAGGTTTCAACGGTGCCAACGGCGCCAAGGCGAGCTACCAGATCATCCAGTGGAACAACTTCTACCAGACCTTCTCCTCGGCGATCGCCTCCAAGACCGGCCCGGCTGTGTCCACGGGCGGCGGCTTCCAGGCGTTCCAGTTCGAGCAGCAGGGCCAGATCGCCTACGCGGACAAGGTTATCGAGAAGCTGAAGGCCAACGGCCAGTTCGACGATTTCCTGCCCGGCGTGCTGGACCCGTTCAAGTCGGACAAGGGCTACGTCGCCGTCCCGTGGCAGCTGGACATGCGCGTTTTCTGGTACCGCAAGTCCCTGTTCGAGAAGGCCAACGTGGCACTTCCCACGGACTGGCCCTCCCTCCTTGAAGCGGGCAAGGCCCTGAAGAAGGTGGGCGCGTTCGGCTTCACCACCGGCGCCGGCGCCGGCAACAACTACGCCAACCACTCCATGATCATGATGATGGTCAACAACGGCGGCGGTGTCTGGAACAAGGACGGCGAGCTGGACCTGATGAACGACCGCAACGTCGAGGCCATGGAGTTCGTCCTGGAACTTGTGTCCAACGGCATCATTGATCCCGCCGCAGTCAGCTACACCACGGACAACATGTCGGCGCAGTGGAAGGATGGAAAGGCAGGCTACGGCCTGTTCCAGGTGAACGTGCCCCAACGTGTCGGCGACACCTCGGGCGACCTCCTGGTGGCTGACCCCATCACCGGACCGCACGGGGACAAGGCCACCATCGTTTTCCCGAACAACATCATGATGTACACCAACACCCCCTCCCAGGACGCCTCCGAGGAGTTCCTTGTGTACTACCTCGGCCAGCTCAAGCAGCTGTGGCAGAAGAAGCTGATGTCCGCCCTGCCGGTCTTCAAGTCGATCACCGAGCTTCCCGAGTTCGCCAACGACCCCAACAACGTCAAGATCGTCAAGGACTGGCAGCCCATCGCCAAGACCTTCGCTGCCCAGGGCAGCAAGCTGAACGCCAACCTTGCAGCACTCGACGGCGGGCAGGCACTGAACCAGTTCAGCCAGACCATCATCACCGGAAAGGCAGACGCCAAGACTGCCCTGCAGACCTTCCAGTCCGGCCTCGAATCGGTCCTGAAGAAGTAGGACGAACCGCCCATGTCCAGCACCACCACCCAGTCCGGCCTGTCCCGGGCCCGCCGCGGGATTGCCCCCGGCGGGTCCGGGGCCGTCCCCGGAAAACGCAAGAGCAAGCTTTCGGCGCAGGCCACCAGGACATTCTTCTGGCTCCTGCTCCCCTCTGTGGTCCTCCTTGTCCTGATCCACGGCTACCCGCTGATCTACGCCGCCGTCCAAGCGACGCACGACGGAAACCTGCTCCAGACCGGCAATTTCGTGGGCGGGCAGAACTTCGCCACCGTCCTGACCTCGCCGGCGTTCTGGAAGGCTGCCCAGTTCACGCTGTGGTTCACCATTGTGGGCGTTTTCGGCTCCTGGCTGGTGGGGCTGGGCCTGGCCCTGCTCCTGCGCACCAAGATCCCGGCGGGCGGCACGTTCAAAGTCCTGTTGCTCCTGCCCTGGGTAGTTCCCATCGTGGTCTCATCCACTGCCTGGAACTGGCTGGTGGCCACCCCGGACAGCCTGATCCCGTCGCTGTTCCGGAACCTGGGCATGGGCACCCCGCTCTTCCTGGCCGACCCCACCCTGGCCTCCATCACGGTGATGGTGTTCAAGGTCTGGGTCAGCTTTCCGTTCATGATGATGATGATCTCGGCTGCACTGGCGTCGGTGGACACCACTGTCTATGAAGCAGCGAGCATGGACGGCGCCAGCCGCTGGCAGCAGTTCACCCAGATCACCCTGCCGCTGATCGCCCGCTCCACGTACATCAGTTGGATCCTGATGACTATTTTCTGCGTCAACGACTTCCCCACCATCTACCTGCTCACCGGCGGCGGCCCGGTCAACGCCACCACGTCCCTGGTGGTCCTGGCCTACCGGACCGTGTTCCAGGACTTCGCCACCGGCCCCGGCGTCGCCATCGCCTTCCTCATGACCATGACCCTGGTGGTCATCTCGGTCATCCTGTACCGCCAGATCCGAAAGTCGAGCGTCGAATAATGAGCGCAGTCCTCCACGCCCATCCCGAATCCGGCCCGTCTCTTGGCATTGATGCCGGCAAGCGGCGCAGGGCCCTGTCGGAAGCCGGCCAGCGCGGCCGCTGGTGGCGGTTCGCGGCGATCCTGATCATCACCGGAATCGTCCTGGTGCCCATCATGGTCACGGTGCTCCTGGCCTTCACGCCGGGACCCAACAGCACTGCCACCGGCTTCACCTTCGAAAACCTCAGCAATGTCTTCTCCAAGACCCTGGCCGCTACCTGGCTCAAGAACAGCCTGGTCACCACCCTCTCCACCGTGGTGGTGTCCGTGGCCGTCGCCGCGCCCGCCGGCTACGTCCTCTCCCGCGGCCGCAGCAAGGCAGTCTCCGGCTACTCGCTGCTGCTGTTCGTGATGCAGTCGCTGCCCATCATCACCTCGGTGGTGCCGCTGTTCATCCTGTTCGCCGGCATGAGCCTGGTGGACAACCTCCTGGGCCTGACCATCATCTACGTCGGTTCCACCATGACCGTGGCCACTTGGATGATGGCGGCGTACTTCGATTCCATCCCCATCAGCCTGGAGGAAGCGTCCTGGATCGACGGATGCTCCGTCTTCGGGTCCTTCACCCGGGTGGTCCTGCGGAACTCACTGCCCGGCGTCCTGTCCACCGCGATCTTCGCTTTCCTCCTGGCCTGGAACGACTACCTGGTAGCCATCGTGTTCCTGCGCTCCAACGAAATCTTCACCCTCCCCATGGGTGTGCAGTCCTTCTTCCAGCAGAACGCAACGGACTGGACTTCGGTCATGGCCCTGGCAGTGGTCATGATGCTCCCGCCCGTGATCGTCTTCGCCACCTTGAACAAGTACTTCAGCGTCGGCGGCATCGGCGGCTCGCTCGCCGGACGCTGACACCCCAACTTCCCCTGAACAACCACTCCACAAAGGAAATTTATGTCCTACTCACTGCAGCTTTACACCCTCCGCAACGCCATTTCGGAGGACCTCCCGGGAACCATCAGGAAGGTGGCCGAAATCGGCTACACCCAGGTTGAGCCGTACAACTTCGTGGCCACCGCCAAGGAACTTGGCGCGGCCCTGAAGGAGAACGGACTCACCGCCCCGTCCGGCCACGCACCCCTCATGAGCCAGGACCAGGACGAGATTTTCGCGGCAGCCAAGGAGCTGGGCATCACCACCGTCATCGACCCCTTCCTGCCCGCCGAGCACTGGCAGAAGGCCGAAGACATCCAGGCCACGGCAGCGAAGCTCAACGCCGCCGCCAGGAAGGGCGCCGAATACGGCATCCGGGTGGGCTACCACAACCACGCCTGGGAGCTGGAGTCCACCATCGAGGCCCGCACCGCCCTGGAGTACTTCGAGTCCCTGCTGGATCCGGAACTGGTCCTGGAAGTGGACACCTACTGGGCAGCCGTCGGCGGCCAGGACCCGGTTGAACTCCTCCAGCGGCTCGGCGACCGGGTGAAGTTCATCCATATCAAGGACGGCCCGCTGAACAAGGACAACAAGGCCCAGCAGCCGGCAGGCCAGGGCAAGGTCCCCGTCATGGACGTCATCGCCGCCGCGAAGTCCCTCGAGGTGGGCGTCGTGGAGTTCGACGACTACGCCGGCGACATCTTCGAGGGCATCACCCAAAGCCTGTCCTTCCTGGACGCCGCAGGCGAAGGAGTCAAGGCATGACCACCACAGCATCCCGCAAGGGACCCGTAGGCGTCGGCGTCATCGGCGCCGGCGTGATCAGCAAGCAGTACCTGGACAACCTCACGGCGTTCCCGGACCTGAAAGTCCATGTCATCGCCGACCTCTTCGAGGAAGCAGCCGAGGCCCGCGCCAAGGAGTACGGCATCGCCGAGTGGGGCGGGGTAGACAAGGCCCTGAACCACCCCGACGTCGAAATCATCGTCAACCTCACCATTCCCGCCGCGCATGTGGAGGTGGCCACCGCCGCCGTCAACGCCGGAAAGCACGTCTGGACCGAAAAACCGTTCTCCCTGGACCGCGAATCCGGGCTGGGCCTGCTCAAGACCGCCGACGCCGCAGGTATCCGCCTGGGCTGTGCCCCGGACACCTTCCTGGGCGCGGGCCTGCAGACGGCACTGCGGCTGATCCGACGCGGTGACATCGGAACCCCGCTGACGGCCATGACCACGTTCCAGACCCCCGGCCCGGAGTCCTGGCACCCCAACCCGGCGTTCCTCTTCCAGCACGGTGCCGGTCCCCTGTTCGACATGGGCCCCTACTACCTCACCACCCTGGTCCAGGCCTTTGGCTCCATCCGCAAGGTGGCCGCCGTCGGGTCCAAGGCCAAGGACGTGCGCGTGATCGGCTCCGGGCCCAAGGCGGGCGAGGAGTTCACGGTCGAGGTGCCCACGCACGTTTCGGCGATGGCGCAGTTCGAGTCCGGTGCCTCCTCGCACAGTGTCTTCTCCTTCGAGTCTCCGCGCACCCGCATGGGCTTCGTGGAAATCACGGGCACCGAGGCCACCATTTCGCTGCCGGACCCCAACTACTTCACCGGTGACATCAAGCTCTGGCGCGCCGGTGACGAGGACTGGACCACCGTTCCTGCCACCGGGCCGGCCAACGGCCGTGGAATGGGCGTGCTGGACATGGCCCGTTCCCTCCGCGCCGGCGTCCCGCACCGCGCCACCGGTGAGTTGGGCTACCACGTCCTGGACACCATGGTCTCCATCTCGGAATCCATCGATTCCGGCACGTTCATCAACGTCGAAAGCTCGGCCCCGGCATCCCCCGCCCTCCCCGAGGACTGGGCACCGGAAACCGCAACGATCTAACCCGGCAAGACCAGTCCAGCAAGCAGGAAGCACCCAGGAACGCATCATGACCACACCCGCTCACCCGTCCGAATCCCCGGCCTCCCGGCCGGCTTCCCGCCCGTTGGGGGTGGCTGCCATCGGTTATGCCTTCATGGGCAAGGCCCACTCCAACGCGTGGCGGAATGTGGCCAGCTTCTTCGACGTCCCGGCCTTCGAGCAGAAAGTCCTCGTGGGCCGGGACGCCGACGCCGTGGCGGAGGCGGCGGCCAAGTATGGCTGGGCCGAGTCCGCAACGGACTGGCGGACGGTCATCACACGGGAGGACATCGACATCGTGGACATCTGCGCCCCGGGCTGGATGCACGCCGAGATTGCCATCGCCGCACTGGAGGCGGGCAAACACGTGCTGGTGGAAAAGCCGCTGGCCAACACCCTGGCCGAGGCCGAACTCATGACGGCCGCCGCTGCCAAGGCCCGTGCCAAGGGAGTGCAGTCGATGATCGGCTTCAACTACCGCCGCGTCCCGGCCCTGGCCTTGGCGAAGGAACTGATCGCTGAGGGCCGGCTCGGCACGGTCCGGCACGTCCGTGCCGCCTATTTGCAGGACTGGCTCAGCGACGCCCAGGCGCCCATGACATGGCGGCTGCGCAAGGAAACTGCCGGTTCCGGCGCCCTGGGCGACATCGCCTCCCACGCCATCGACCAGGTCCTCTTCCTCCTGGGCGACCAGGTCACGGAGGTCAGCGGCCGGCTCAATACCTTCGTCAACCAGCGTCCCGCCGGAAACGGCGCCGGCTCCGGGTCCAAAGAGGACGTAACGGTCGACGACGCCGCCTGGGCCACGCTGTCCCTCACCTCCGGGGCCATTGCCTCAGTGGAGGTCTCCCGGGTGGCCACCGGCAGGAAAAACAGTCTCCAGATCGAAATTTATGGCGACAAGGGCAGCCTGTTGTTCGACCTGGAGAACCTCAACGAACTCGGTTTCCTGGACGCCACCCTTCCGGTCCGCGAACAGGGTTTCCGCAGGATCCTGGTCAACGAACCCGAGCACCCCTACCTCGAGGCGTGGTGGCCGCAGGGCCACATCATCGGCTGGGAGCACACCTTCACCCACCAGATCCGCGACTTCCTCACCGCGATCAAGGACGGAACCCAGCCTTCGCCCTCGTTCGAAGAAGGCCTGAACGTCCAGTACGTCCTGGACGCGGTGGAGGAATCCGCAGCCAACAAAAGCACCCTCACCGTCGTCCGCCACTAGCGCCGCCCACCAGTTAAGGACCCCTCATGCCCCGCCCTTTCACCCTGTTCACCGGCCAGTGGGCCGACCTGCCCTTCGAAGAAGTCGCAAAGCTTGCTTCCGGCTGGGGCTACGACGGCCTGGAAATCGCCGTCTCCGGCGACCATCTGGACGCCTGGCGCTGGGACGAACCCGGCTACGTCGAGTCCAAACTCGAAATCCTGGACAAGTACAACCTCAAAGTCTGGGCCATCTCCAACCACCTCAAAGGCCAGGCCGTCTGCGATGACCCCATCGACTTCCGCCACCAGGCCATCGTCGGGTCCAAGGTCTGGGGCGACGGTGACCCCGAAGGCGTCCGCACCCGCGCGGCCGAGGAAATGAAACACACGGCCCGGCTCGCCAAGGCCCTCGGCGTGGACACCGTCGTCGGGTTCACCGGCTCCTCCATCTGGCAGTACGTGGCCATGTTCCCGCCGGTCCCGGAAAAAGTCATCGATGCCGGGTACCAGGACTTCGCCGACCGCTGGAACCCCATCCTGGACGTCTTCGACGAAAACGGCATCCGGTTCGCCCACGAAGTCCACCCGTCCGAGATCGCCTACGACTACTGGACCACCGTGCGCACCCTCGAAGCCATCGGCCACCGCGAAGCGTTTGGCCTGAACTGGGACCCGTCCCACATGATGTGGCAGGGCATCGACCCCGTCTCCTTCATCTGGGACTTCAAGGACCGGATCTACCACGTGGACTGCAAGGACACCAAGGTCCGCCAGACCGGCCGGAACACCGTCATGGGCTCCCACCTGCCCTGGGGCGACCCCCGCCGCGGCTGGGACTTCGTCTCCGCAGGACGCGGCGACGTCCCCTGGGAAGCCTCCTTCCGCGCCCTGACGGCCATCGGCTATGACGGCCCCATCAGCATCGAATGGGAAGACGCCGGCATGGACCGCCTCCACGGGGCCCCCGAAGCCCTCGCCGCCCTCAAGAAATACGACTTTCCCGCCTCCCAAACCAGCTTCGACGCCGCGTTCAGCAGCAAGGACTAGCGCGTGCGCGGGCTTCGGCCGGGCCAGCGCTGCGAAGTATGGGTTGCCTCGGGCTCAGGGGAAGCGGAACCGGCATACTCCACGGGGAATATGCTCCTTGAGGCACCTAACTGGACACTGGACGGCCGGGCTCTGATCCTCAACGGGGCTGGCAGGCTGTGGCGGTTCGATCTGAGGGAAAGCTCCCTCAGCGAGGTTCCGCTTACGGGTATTCCGGAACTCAACAACGACCACGTCCTGGACCCTGACGGTGGCCACATCTTCCTCTCGGGCGAGGACGGCCATATCTACCGGGCACCCCTAGCGGGCGGCCCAGCCACCAGGATCACGGACGATGACGGCTCCTGGCATTTCCTGCACGGCGTCAGCCCCGACGGCCGGCACTTGGCGTACGTGGACATCGCAGCAGGCGACTTCAGCAAACCCGGCCGGCTGCGGACCATCCCGGCAGCAGGCGGAGCTCCCCACGATGTGGAGGTCGGCCCAGGACACTGCGACGGGCCCGAGTACGCGCCCGACGGGAACTGGCTGTACCTCAACACCGAGTCCTTCAGCACCATTTCCGGGCATGCCCAGCTTGCCCGGGTCCGTCCGGACGGCAGCGGGTTCGAGCGGCTGCTGAAAAGCAGCACCGTCGATTGGTTCCCGCACCTGTCCCCTGACGGCAGGCTGGCCAGCTACGTCCGCTTCCCCGCCGGAACCCAAGGCCACCCCGCTGACCTGCCGGTCGACGTCGTCCTTGTGTCCACCACCGACTGGACCGCGCCGCTGCACACGTGGCCGCTATTCGGTGGCCAGGGCACCCTCAACGTCAACAGCTGGTCGCCGGACTCCCAGCGCTTCGCCTACGTGGCATACCCGCTCGACTAGGGCGTGCGCGCCGACTCCTGGCCAAGGACGACGTCGTACGCCTCCACGGCGCGGTCCGTTACGGTGGTGGGTGATTCCAGGTGGACCGCGCCAGAGGGCAGGATGCCTGCGCCGCCGTATCGTTCCATGACCTGCCACTGGGCCACCACGTCCTCCCCCGCGTGCCCGTCGGGAAGGCTGGTCCAGAACCGGAACCCGCCGGCGTCGTTCAGTGCTTCCCTTCGGTACAGCACGCACCCGCCCAGCCATGCGACGTGGTACGGCACCCACTGGCCCGGCTGCAGCGACAGTTCGGCGCTGAGGTGGCTGAGGTTGGCGGCGCTGTGCAGCGGCCACTGTTCGAATTCCGGGGTTCCCGGCCGGACGCGCTCCGGCGTCACGGGGCCGTCCCAGGCCTTGAAGTTTGCCGTCTGGTGTGGCCGGCGGTCGTCCAGGAAGGACAGGCCCTGGGGCGCCATTCCGACAAAACCGCACTGCAGTTCGTCAAGCGCCCGGCTCAGCCGTGCCAGGGCGCCCGGTTCCAGCCAGACGTCGTCGTCAAGGAAGAGGCACTGGTCCGCGGTGGACTGGTCCAGCAGGAACTGCCGGTGCTCTGCCAGTCCCCGGCGCGGGAGGTGGCGCAGCAGCATGACGGGCCGGCCCTGCGCCTCAAGCACCCGCACCATCGCGGCGGCGGCCGGGTGTTCCCAGGCAGGTTGCCCCGCTGACTGGTCGCTGACCACGACGGCGAACGCGGGTTCCTGCTGCGCGGCCAGTCCGGCGAGGGTGACGGCGAGTTCGGCCGGCCGGTTGCAGGTGGGCACCAGCACATCCACCACTGCCTCGTCCGGCCGGTCCTGCTGCTGCGCCCACCGCTCCGAAAACCTCATGCCCACGGTCCACCTTCCTGGCGTCGAAGTTGGCGCCGGCAGGGCAGCCCAACGTGCTGCTGCCTGTTGCCAGCGAGTTGGTTTCGTGTAGTCCGTACCCAGCCGTGCGGCATGTATTCGCGTAGCCGTACCGCGCCACAGCTCCTTGGGTCCGGACCCGGCCCTCCCGGAACGGCAAAAACCCCCGCCTCCGCTGCCGGGCGGCAGGGAAGCGGGGGCATTAGTGGATCAGGATGGCTTATCCGGCGTCGAAGCTCTCGTCGTCGTCATTGGGCGATTCCTCCTGCGGAAGGTCGTTGCCGCTTCCGTCGGGGATGCCGGCTGCTTCCTGGCCGGACTCGGATGAGACCGGCGCCGACCCCTGGGAATCGTCATTCGCCTCATCGATGTCCGCGGCGCTGGAGGGAAGGTCCATGTCGTGCGGGACGGGGTTCTGGCCTGTGCCCGACTGCGGCTCGTTGGTGTCCGCGCCGCCCGAAGAAGTGCCACCGCCGCCGGACTGCTGCCCGCCCTGCGTGCCGGCCGCCTCCTGCTCGGCGGTGGGGGTGCCGTAGCCGCCGGGAGCGGTCTCGGGTTCAGCCTGCTGGTTTTCCTGCGTCATGGTTCCTCCTGTTGTGCTTTGCCGATGGTGCTGGCCTGGTGAACTTTTGGGGGCTACAGCCCCTTGCCGCCGGTGACCGGCAGGACTGCCCCGGAAATGTAGGAGCCGTCCTCGGAGGCAAGCAGCACGTAGGCCGCTGCGAGCTCCGCGGGCTGCCCCGCGCGTTCCAGGGGTGTGTCCTGCCCGAAGGACGGGAGCTTGTCCGGCCACTCGGTGGCGGGGATCAGCGGCGTCCAGATGGGACCAGGGGCCACCGCGTTGACGCGGATCCCCTTGGGTCCCAGTTCCTGGGCCAGGGCCTTGGTGAAGGCCACCTGCGCCGCCTTGGTCATCGCGTAGTCGATGAGCCCGGGCGAGGGGTTGAAGGCCTGGATGGAGGCCGTGGTGATGATCGAGGCCCCCGCCTTCAGGTGTGGGACCGCAGCCCGCGCCGACCACAGCAGCGAGTAGAGGTTGGTCCGGAAGACCCGGTCAAACTCCTCGGTGGGAAGCGTCTCCAGGCTCTCGCGGTTCTTCTGGTATGCCGCGTTCAGCACCAGGACATCGAGCCGGCCGAATCCAGATACGGTCTGCTCAACGATGCGGGTGCTGAATTCCTCTTCGCGTCCGTCGCCGGGAAGGAGGAGTGCGCGGCGGCCGGCTTTCCGGATCCACTCCGCGGTGTCCTGCGCGTCGTCTTCCTCCTCTGGAAGGTAGGAAATGGCGACGTCGGCCCCTTCGCGGGCGAAGGCGATGGCCGCGGCCTTGCCGATGCCGGAGTCCCCGCCGGTGATGAGCGCAGCTTTCCCTTCCAGCTTGCCGTTCCCCTTGTAGCTGTGCTCCCCGTGATCCGGTTTGGGGTCCATGGGCGCAGTGAGTCCGGGCTGTTTCTGTTCCTGCTCGGGGAACGGACCCGAGTGGTAGCCGCCGCGCGGATCTTTTGGCTGGTCTGTCTGCTTGTCCGTGTCGCTCATAGTCCGCCTGCCTGTCTCGGTTGACCTGTTCGGTCGGGAAGAGCACCGCCGCGCTCCGGCCCTTCGAAGCTATCGGGAGTGGCGGAACAAGTCCACCACTCCAAGGTAATAATCAGTAAACTTATCAAATGTCGTCGCAGGCGCAACGGCCGGCCTTGTTTCTGGGTATGGGAGGAGTAGAAAGAAGGCCGGCCGTGGCCGGAGTGGAAGGAGAGCCGCATGTCTGAAGTTGAGGACTATACGGGCCGGACCGGGCGGAATGAGACCCGTGAAGAGCAAATGGACCGTAACTGGGCGGAACTCCTGCAGGAGTTGCGCGTGCTGCAGACCGGGGTGCAGATACTGGCCGGCTTCCTGCTGACGCTGCCGTTCCAGCAGCGCTTCGAGAAGCTGGACGACTGGGAGGTTGGCCTCTACCTCACCAACGTGGTGAGCGCCGGCACTGCCGCCCTGGTGTTCGATGTCGCGGCCGGCCGGTCCGCGGGGGTCGCCGCAGGCGGGGCGCTGCTGGGCGTCATGGTGGTCATGCTGGTGTTCGTCCCGCTTCGGCTGAACAAGCTGGCCAGCGGCAGGACGCTTCCCCCGGCCGCCGCGAAGGAGGATTAAGACATGCGTAAATGGGCGAAAGAGCACGGACTGCTGGTTGCGAACCTGGCCTGCTTCCTGGTGTTCTTCGTGGGCATGGTCCTCTCCGGCGCCGCGTCCTACAGCGAGGACCAGCAGGCCCACGGCGAACCCGCGGTGTCCGTGCTCCAGTTCCTGGGCACCGGCGCTTTCGTCGAGGCTACGTTTGAGAACTGGGAATCCGAGTTCCTGCAGATGGCCATGTACGTGGTCCTCACGGTTTTCCTGTTCCAAAAAGGATCAAGTGAGTCCAAGCCGATAGGAAAGAAAGCACCGCAGGACGAGGACCCGCAGCAGGCGGCGATCAGCAGGGCCACGCCGTGGCCCGTGCGGCGGGGCGGTGCAGTGCTCAAGCTGTACGAGAACTCCCTGTCGATCCTGCTCTTCGCCCTTTTCCTTGGATCCTTCGTCCTGCACGCCGCCGGAGGCGTGGACGAGTACAACCAGGACCAGCAGAGCCACGGCCAGCCCGCCATAACCTTCCTGCAGTACTTGGGCAGCAGCCGCTTCTGGTTCGAGTCCTTCCAGAACTGGCAAAGCGAATTCCTGGCCGTGGGCGTCCTGGTGGGCGCCTCGGTCTACCTGCGGCAAAAGGGGTCCCCGGAATCAAAGCCCGTCGCCGAACCCCACTACGAAACCGGCGCCTGAAGACCCCAACAAATCCAGCACCAATCCAACCAGCCCCACCCAAAAGGAGAGACTGTATGCGAACCTTCGTGCGAACCACCCTTCTGGCCCTGCTGCTCCTGGCCGCCCCGGCCCTGCCGGCCGGAGCGGCAACTGCGGCGGCACCGGCATCCGCCGCCAGCCAGGCAGTCCCGGAACAGGTGGCCTCGGGATCAACAGGCGCTGCGTGGGCGGCAGGCACTTCTCCCACGCCTTCTCCCGGGGATACCGCGTCCACCGGCCCGGCCAACCCCGGCACCGGGGAGTCGGCCCAGAATGAGAACACGCGCCTTAACTACACCCCGTGGGTGATTGCGGGCGTGGCCGTCCTGGTGGCGATCGCCATCCTGATCTTCCGGCGGCGCCGGAACACCACGATCGTCGGCTAGGCGCCCTCGAGTACCTGGCTTGTAACCCAGGCCAGGTACTTGCCGGCGTTCGCCACGGCGTCTTCCGGGCTGGATGCCACGTCCAGCAGCTGGGCAGCCGCCTCCACGCCGTGACCGGCGAGCTCCTCAACGGTCACCAGGATCCTGCCCGCC
The DNA here is from genome assembly GCF_041877125.1 of Arthrobacter sp. E44. Lineage (NCBI taxonomy): Bacteria > Bacillati > Actinomycetota > Actinomycetes > Micrococcales > Micrococcaceae > Arthrobacter > Arthrobacter sp. E44. The sequence goes on along the minus strand of NZ_JBHDJA010000014.1, from coordinate 51,313 downwards.
ACCACGATCACAGGGATTCCGCGGTCCCGGGCCGCATCGGCGAGCGCGATCGGGGCCTTGCCGGTGAGGGACTGCGAGTCCAAGGATCCTTCCCCGGTGATCACCAGGTCCGCCTGGCCCAGTTGGTCCGCCAGTCCGGTGAGGTCGGCCACCAGCGCGAAGCCGCCTTCCAGGGTGGCGCCGGTGAAGGCAAGGAACGACGCCGGGAAGCCGCCGGCGGCGCCCGCGCCGGGTACGTTCACGTCCCGGCCCGTCGCCTCCCGCAGCACTGACGCCCAGTTGCGGAGCCCGGCGTCGAGCATTTCCACGGCGTCCTGGTCCGCACCCTTCTGCGGCCCAAAGACGTGCGCGGCGCCGGTGGGACCGTACAGCGGGTTGCGGACGTCGACGGCGATGCGGAAGGTGGTGGCGGACAGCCGCGGGTCCAGCCCGCTCGTGTCCAGGGCAACCACATCGGCCAGCGAACCGCCGCCCAGGGGCACCACGTTGCCGGCGGAATCCAGGGGTTTCAGGCCCAGGGCGCGCAGGGCGCCGCTGCCGCCGTCGGTCATGGCCGAACCGCCCAGGCCCAGGACGATCTCCGTGGCTCCGGCATCCAGCGCCGCCGCGATCAGCTGGCCGCAGCCGTAGCTGTGGGCGCGCAATGAGTTGGCCGGTGTCGGTTCCATGTCGGCCAGGCCCGACGCCTGGGCCGTCTCGATCACGGCGGTCACCTTGCCGTCACCCTTGTGGATAGCCCAGGCGGCACCGAGCGGGGCCAGGATGGGGCCAACCACCGCGTTCAGCCGCTCCTCATAGCCCGCCGCCACGGCCGCTTCCAGGGTGCCTTCCCCGCCATCAGCGATGGGAAACTGGGTAGCCACGGCGTCCGGGTACACCCGCAGGGCCCCTTCGGCGATGGCCGCCGCTGCCTCGGCTGCCGTCAGGGACCCCTTGAACTTGTCGGGAGCGATAAGAATGCGCATGCGGTCCATCATGCCAGCACGGTACGGGAAAGCGTTTGCCAAATCCGGGATGTGGACTTTCCCGCAGGGGTCGCTTAGGCTTCGCGCCAGTCGTGGCTGACGTCCAGCAGCGCCTGTCCCCGTACCCACCGGTGCTGCTGCCCTTTGAAGGTCTCCCCGTCCGACTGGAAGCCTAGCTTTAGGAGAAGGTCGGTGAACTTGTAGAGCATTTTCGAGTCGGCCCGGATGTCCAGGGCAACATCGGCGTCCTTGGTGGCTCGGACGATGGGGGCGCCTCGTTCAACGGCGTGCAGGTAGACAGATTGGCCGCCGATCATCACCCAGCCTATGGGCATGGCCTCGTGGATCTCGAAGACGGCCTGCCACGCCTCTTCCTGTTCGGCAAGCATCGCGGGTAGCTCAACCGGCATGCAGGACACTCCTCACGATGAGGTCGCGTGCCGCCTGCCGTTCACGGACTCCAGCGCGCTCGGCAAGGTCCGCAGCAACGAACAGGGCAGGAAGACTCTGAGGGAGACCCTCGGCGACGTGGAGCAACACATTGGGCCGCTGGCCTGGTCGGGCTTTGACGAGAAACCACTCACGAACCAGGGAGTCCAGGTCCTGACGGTTCACGTAGCCTTCGATCTCTGAGTTGGCCAGCAGCCCGGAGTCAGGATGGGAAACCCCTGACAGGCGAATCCGCGGATCGTCACGGAGGTCGGCAAGGTCTGCCGAGCTCACCGAGTACTCCACCTTGTCGGCACGGCGGGCAAGCAGCGAGCAGAGTTTCGCGGCCGGGTCGGAAGCCTGCCGGAGGGATGCGAGGTGTTCGCGGAGGCGGGACCGCTCCATCGGGTGCGCGTCCGGGATCTGATCGCCCGAGGAGTAGAGCGCCAGGCGCCATGCGTTCACCGCGGACAGCGGGCGGCCCATACGGGGCTGGTACTTCGCGGCTTCAGCTTCCTCGATCACCCATTGGTTGCCGACACGTTCTCCTTTAATGACGCCGTGCGCGACCAGATTGCGTGCACGGTTCGGGGAGACACCCAACCGTTCGGAGAGCTGCGAAATACTCAGTGCCATCACACTATTGTAGTGACTCCGCAACGGAAGTGTGAAGGCCCGTTCCCACCTCCTTCTTCCCACTGTTATTTGTCGTCGTCGTCACCGTGCTGGTGGTGATCATGATGACGGTGACGCTGCGGGTACAGCGCGTTCACAGCAGCTCCCGGCTGCCTAAGACAGAAGCCGCCGCTACCTCGGCTCGTGCCATCCTTGACGGTATGGCGAGAACCTGGTTATCGGTGACAGTGGAACTGCTCGGTGGCCGCGGTGAGGAGCTGTGGCCCTGGCCGGGGCGCATCTTCGTGGTCGGGCCCTCGCACACCTTCATGGATCTCGCCAACGCCATCAACGATGCCTTCGCCCGATGGGACCGCTCGCACCTGTCAGTGTTCACTCTGGATGACGGCGGGGTAATCACCGACCAAGAGACGGGAGCCGAGATGGGCGCATCCATCGGTGGGCCGATCATCACAGCTCTCGACATCGCAGTTACCAAGGTCGCCCGGACCTTGGGGCCGGGGTCCGAGTTCCAGTTCATGTTTGACCTCGGTGACGCGTGGACGCACCGGTGCGTGATCGGGGAGGAAAAGGTCGACCCGCTGGAGGTATTGGGGATCCGCCCTGATTCCCCTCTGGCCTACTGGGGCTGGGGCAGCATTCCGGACCAATACGGCCGCCGGTGGGCCGCCGATGACGGGGAAAGCCGAATCCCGGCGAAACCAAGCCAATCCCATCCGATGCTGCTGCACGCGTGGCCCGAACAGGTCCAGGTGCCCAGACTTGACCTGCCCGAGCTGCGTAAGGCCATCGCGGCAGCAGACGCGCTCCGCTTCCTTGCGGCCCTGACAGGACGCGACATCGATGACACCCTGCAGCATGTCGGGGTCGGCATACCGATGGCCCTCGAGCACAGACGCCAGGAAGCCGAGCCCGTGGCATTGTCGGTCATCAATCGTCTGACCCGGCGCGGCTGCGCCGGTGACCAAGTGCTGGCCGAGGACCTGCTGGCATCGCTGCGCCGCGTGCCGCTGCCAGGCCAGGTTGTTCCCGTGGACCTCGACATGCTCAGCATCATCCTGGAGGGGGGCCCCGATCTGTCCACCGGCGGCTACCTCGACCTTCACACCGGGCAGGTGTACGACGAGGCCGCCACTGACCCGATGATCGTCGGGCAGGACACCTCGATCGACGTAGAGGATGAGCCGGACCGATGGCTTCGGCTGAGCCGCACAAGTTCTGGGAACGGCTGGCAGGACATGGCAGCTTTCGCCGGGCGGCAGCACGACAAAGCCTTCCGAGAGCGGCTGGAGCGGGCGATCGAGGGCAAAGGCGCCTTCTTCCGGTTCCGGGAAATCGTCCACTACGAGAACCTCAGCGAACACTGGTACGCCTTCTCCACCGACCGGCAGATGGGCCGTGCCCGCGAATTCCTCGCTGACAACGGCATCCGCGTGGGCTGAGAACCCGTCCTCGGCCGGCTGTTCCCCGCCGCACGCTACCGGCCTGACGGCCACCCCGGGAATTCAGAAGGGCTTCACTGTCTCTAGGGCCGGTGTCGGGTACGGTGAACCGAGACAACGGACAACAACATTCAGAGCACCCCTTTTGTGGGAGCGGGCGAGGAATCTCATGGCCGGTATCGAGCACACCCGCGGCAAAGAAGTGGACGGTGGCGTGCAGCCAGAGGAGCACGAAAAGATCGGCGACGCCCTTGAGTGGATGCGGCTGACCTATGCGCTGGACTACCCGGCCAAGTCGGACTCCTGGGAGCGGCCCGAGGACTACCCGCAGTCCTGGAGCATTCGCGCCTACATTGAGGCGGACATCCTCGAACCCGACGACTACGACAACTTCGAGGCCGACGCACAAGGCCAGGTCACTATCGCCGAAGCCCACGTCTACCTAATCCCCGACGTCGGCGGCGTCAATCTCTTCGACACCCTGGACGCGCACAGCGCCCAACTCGCCCGATACGCCGAAGCATTCATAGCTGCAGGCTCCGAACCCGGTCAGCTCAGCATTGAGGGCGAACCGATCCTTGAAGGCGACCTAATGATTGTGACTTGGGTGAGCGTCCAGCCGCGGTTCCGCGGGCACCACGCAGGGCACCAAGTACTCAAAGCCATATTCGACACCATAGGCCGCGACACAGTCGTCACCGTCCTGCACGCGGCACCTGGGCTCAGAGACGACATGGACGAAGGATCCGCAAAACACCGGATGGAATGCCGCGGCCTCGCCAAGTACTGGGGCCAATTCGGATTCCGTCCCCTGGACGACAACATCATGGTCCTGACCTACGAGGACATGCTCGCCATGATCGAGGACGATGAGCAGGACGAGGACGACCTCAATCCCGACGACCTGCGGAATGTCCCACTGATGCAGCTCTCCCAAAAACAGCGCGACGCAGTGTTCCGCGAACTCCGCATCAAGCTCGACGAATAATTCACCGGCTCAGGGGCGCCGGCACTCATGGCGACTCCAAGCGGTCCACGGTTGAGGTCAGTCCGGGTTATGCACGGCCAGAACATGGAGCCATCGGGAAAGCTCCCTCGGCCGCAGTAGCGGTGGATAACCCACCAGGATTGTCCCCGGCTGCGGGCAGCGGACTTGATTTGTCCAGTCAGTGTCTGGACAAATGCGCAACTGGCTGTTGCACAATTGCCAAGCACCCGCCGACACCAGCTCATCACTGGGGGTCTTCTGTCAGGTTTGAATCTAAGACTGTTCGCCGGGGATGTGCAGGAACTGTCTTCCGGACCCTATTCTGACGCTCCTCTCCTTGCTGCCTGACGTCAGGTTGGGGTGTGCTTCAACTGGACAAGTACTTTGCCTCTGCCGTCTTACTTGTGCTCCTCAGCAGCTTCGTCTTTGACTTGAAGCGGCAGAAGAGGGGGTGTGCCTGTCCGACTGGGTCTGGCAGCGCAAGAACAAGCCACAACTTGGCCATGACCGATCCGGGTTTCCATGTCAGCTGGCAATCTGTGTTGACCAAGCCCGAATGTCCTTCGCGGTGAACCGAACCTGGGGCAAAGCAGCGCGGAGCCTTTCGGTCAGCTCCGCCTCGACAGCGAAGAGCGGCATGCCGCCAGCGGCCGTCGAGGTCTCCTTGATAACCGCTTCAACACGGCTCAGCAGAGAGTCCAGAATTTCATTTGGGTCCGGAATTCTCGGTGAGCCGCAGGCCCCCTCAGCCAAAGGATCTCCTTGCCTGCGATAGTGCAGTGAGCCCGCGGCGCGGACGGGCGTTTTCAGCCATGGAGGCGTTGCCTCCGCAGTCGAGCTAAAGAATCGTGCGGGCAGACAGGCGTTGCCGCAAAAGGCGGTTCGGGAACGGTCCCAGGGTTGATTTTCATGATTCAGGGACCTGGCCGAATCGCCGCTGCCCGGAAATCATTTGACAGGATTCCTGAGTGGTTCCATAGGGAACCTTCTTGGTCCGGGCCACTGTGAAGGATCCTGATCCAAGGCCTGTGACCAGGATCCCGTGCTGACCATCTTTCATCGCTTGTTGATGGGCGATGTCGACGGCGGCGCTTATGTCCTCCTGGATCGACTGTGGGTTGTCTCCCTTGACGACATAGGTGCCCACCGCCTGGGCGGTGGTGAACATTTTTATTCTCCTGCTTCTAGAGTATGGAATTTTTCGCTGTTGATGCCAGTGAAGGTGATGTCATGGAAAGGGGTGCCTTCTGAGCCGGGCTTCTTCGCTAGGGGCCGTAGAGATGGTCGTGTGCCAGTTATTCAAGCGTCGACGCGATTCCTTGGACGGGTCATTACAACCTGACGCCGTTAGCTCCTACACCTGCGGCTCTCTTCCTCCAGAGGAACGGGCGGCGCTGCCGTTTCCGGAGGCAATTACTGCCGCTCCTGAGCAAGGAACAGTGCCAGAATCCAGCGACAATGACGGAACCCGGAATAGAAAAGCTATGACATGAAGCTTCTGATGGTCCCTTCCATGGCGTCGTCGCCATCCTCGGAGCGCTTGGGGCATGAGGTGCCCACACACTGCGTGGTCCTCAGGAATGCGCGGCCCAACGGCGAGATGTGGCGAAGAGGGACTCTGGCAACCCTGGATGGGCATTGGGCCGCCAGGACAACGGACAAACGGGCCACAGAAGGCAAACCCCGCGCCCAGAACGGCGGTCCTCGACCTCGCTGACTCCGGTCCTGCGGAGGCTGTTGGTCTGCTCATACTCATTGGATACCCGCTGCCTGTTCTGGCTGACTAGATTCGACATGTAGCTCTTTGAGTCTCCTAGGCCGCCGTCGTGCCGCATAACCCCGGGGTGCCCAAAAATCGCCCGGATTGAATCCCGCAGGACAACTCCCGGATCGGTGATGCAGGTCCCGCGCCTTGCTGGCGGAGCTTGACGTCTCAGCGCGAGCGTGCAGATCGCAGACGCCAGGCACGCGTGGCAACGTGCAGGTTGAGCCGGGTCTCGGGGTCACCAAGTTCAAATCCGGTGATCTGGCGGATGGACTTCAGCCGGTATCGCAGCGTGCTCCGGTGAATGGCAAGGCTGTCCGCCGTATCGTCGTAGTTGCCGCCATGATCCAGGAATTGCGCCAAAGTGTGCACCAGATCAGATCCCCGTCGGGCATCATTACTCTGCAATGCACCCAGCCACTCCTCGATGTAGCCGGAGAGGTCTGTTTCGCTGCCGGGCATGTCAAGGATTCGGTAGATCCCCAGCTGGTCGTAACGCGTGAGCCCGTAGGGGGCGGTGGAATGAACCCGGACGTGCAGTGCACGCAGGGCTTCTGCGTAAGAGCGGGGGATCTGTGTGGCATCCCGGCTCGGCCCCCCGATGCCCACGGCTCCGGTGGCGCTTCGCAAAGTCCTTGCCGCAATGGTAAACAGCTCTGTGTCGAGCGGCTCTCCCGCAACGACGGCAAGTGCTATGTCCGAACGTCGTGAGACGAGGGCCGGGATCTGGAGTTCGCGCAGAGTCCTGCGCAAGGCGACCACCACAGTATCGTCCGTTCTTGGCGGTTGCCACTGAGCGACAATGACGTGGTGCGAGCCCTTGATGTCGTATCCCAATGCCTCGGCACGTACGGCTGCGGACTCTTCATCCATTCCGGACACCAGTTCATACACCAAGTCGCGGCCCAGCTTCAGTTCCAGCTGGGCAATGCTGCGGCGGTGCGACAACTCGACCTGCAAGAGCCGCGTTGCGTACTGCAGGGCGAAGACGTCGTCGGCCGTATAAGGCACCCCGTTCTCCAGCAAGCACATTGCCCCCAGCACGTCCCTGTCCGGCAAAACCAGCGCCACGAGCCCCTGGGGTTCCTGGACAGGCAAGCCGGAGGCAAGCCAGAGTTGCGCCGTCCGCGCCCGCTCGGCAGTGCTGGGCCGGGGATACGGGCGCTCGAATCTGGTCCCGGCCGTCGCGCTGATATTGCCGAACCCGTCTTCGATGCAGACCGGACGCCCCGTCACCACCGACAGCACTTCCGCCAAGAGGGAGTTCCGCGACGTCATTTGTCCGAGAGGAGCGGTCAGGGTGCCATCCAGGGCGTTCTGGATCGATAGCCGGGTTTCGAGACGCATTACCGTTGCCGAGAGAATAGCCACCCGGTTGGTAATATCAAGGGCATCGGAGGGCAGACCCGGGTGCTCCGGCGGCTGCGTTCCTGCCGTTTCCTCAGCCGGGCCGGGGAATGCTGTGCGGGCCGATGCACGTAACCGGACCATCTGCGCCGGACTGGGAACGGCGCCGGCATGCAGGACGAGGCATCCGTTCAGTTCTCCGCTGTCACCAAAGACAGAGAGCGCGTAACGCCAGGCTGGGCCCGTGGCTGACGGGGACCCATCCGTGTCCTGGAGCTGGTGGACATCATGGTCCGGCATCGTCGGTGCCCGGTTAAGGCTCGGAACCAGATGGCCGTCCACCACGAGATAGGCAGCTGCGATAAAGCAGAATTCCAGTGTGGAAACAGAGCGTGCGGCCTTGCCGAGGATATCCTCGGCCCTTCTTCGATCGAACATTCAGTTGACCCGTCGTCTCTGTGCGCAGCTAAGGACCTGTCCATGGCGGGATGTGTGGCAACAGTCCCCAGAACGATCCCGGCGTCTTCGACACTACGCCTGTGAGACCTATTCTGGTAGGTCAGTTTCCTGGAGCAGATTTGGACCCGGGAGGTTATGACGCCGTTTCCCTCCGGGGGGCAGACTCGACCTATAAGGCCCAGGAGTAGAAGCGCCCTGCATGTATGGGGGTACCATACGTGTATGGATGATGTGATCACGCGGCTATCGGCAGAGGCCAGGGCTTTGGCTGCGGAGTCGGAGGTTGCCCGGCAGCGGATGCTGGTCCTGGCCCGTGGCCGGCAGGAGTGCATTCTGGGTCTTCACGCCTCGGGTCTGTCGGTGCGGGGAATCGCCGAGCGGTTGGGAAGCAGTGCTTCGGTGATCCAGGACGCGATCCGCACCGCCAAGGGACGGCATCCGCAAGCGCGGCGTGAGGAGCGGTTCCCGTTTGAACTGCATGTCATGCTGGGGATGAGGTTGCGGGAGAATCCGTCGCGGCTGCGGAGCCTCGCGCGGGAGAATCTTGAACGTCTGCGTCGCACTCCGCGGGCGGCTGTCGCAGAGCGGTGGCTGGACCGGTGGGAAGAACTTCTTCGCTTGCCTGATGACGAGTTGGAGAAGGCGATGCTGGCCGATGACGAGGAGGGAAGGGACCTGCGCCAGATCAGCCCCTTTGCCGGGGCACTAAGCCCCGAGGACAGGCTGGTTGCGATGAAGAAGGCGCAGTTACTTGCGAAGGGATGAACTCGAGCACGCAGTGCCGCGACGCAGATTATCAAAGATGACCAGGTCATCATCATCGGCAGCCAGTCGATCCTCGGTTCCTACACTGAGGATCAGCTGCCCGCCGAAGCCACGATGTCCCCGGAGATTGACATCGCCCCGATGCGTGATGCGGACGCCGATGCCCTGAGTGATCAGCTCAGCTTCGACGTGGGGGAGTGGTCGGAGTTCCATGCAACCTACGGCTTCTACATCGAAGGGGTCGGCAAAAGAACCGCGATTCTGCCTCCCGACTGGGAATACCGCCTGGTCGGAGTGCGCAGCGAAGCCAGCAACGGAACGCCATTGCCTGGGCAGCCGCCCTGGCGAGCGGAAAATAGGGGCATATCTGACGCGTCAAGCGGAGCATCGCGTAAGAATAATGTCCAGAATCGATTTACTGACATGTGTTGGGGATCATCCTAGATCTCATGCTGACAGCCCGCAGCCAAGGCAAGCGCGGTCCTTCGGCTCGAGAACGGTCGAAACAGGCCAAGGCATCAGGAATTGATGACACGCACTCGGGACAAACAGTGCGTTGTCACCTGTTACGACTCTGCCGGCACAGGGCGGCAGACCCAACAACCGGGCACGCGGCGAGTCTTCCCATGTCGGACGGCTCCGACGTCAGGTTGGGGTGTACTTCTGGCCAAGGGTCAGAATCGGTCAGTTATTCCGTGTGCGGGGTGTCGTCGCTTTCCGCTTAGATCACTGCGTCGGCTGGCCAGCCTTAGCAGTGTCTGCCGCTGCTTGTTCAAGCTGTTCGCGGGTGTCGCCCAGTATGTCAGTGAGCAGTTGCTTTGCCACCGCGAGCAGCTCTGCGACTTGGGGGTAGGTCAGGGAATAGAACATCTGGAGTGCCCGGCGTTCGCCCTTGATCAGGTGGTAACGGCGCAGCACGGCCAGGTGCTGGGACAAATGTGAGGCTTCCAGCCCGGTCGCGGCGAGCATGTCGATCACCGGCACCTCCGGGGCGGCACTCAACAATTCCAGCACCCTGATCCGCACCGGATGCGCCAGACCTTTGAACAGGTTGGCCTTTACTTCATACAGCGGTGCACGGAAATCGGAGAACTCTTCCACGTCTGCCTCTCGGCTCTACAAGAACCTTGCTTGACTATTTTATAATTCCATCATCCAATGAATCAGGATGTGGACGGATTCCCTTAGGGTCTCCCGGACTCCCCCTGCAGGCAAGGCTCCGGAACAAGGAAGGTAGTGTGCGTTTCCGATGTTTGCCAAGCCCGTACTGCCTGCTCCATTGATCCTAGCGGCCAAGGTGTTGGTCTCCGGTTCAGGGTTGCAGGTCACCTTTGATCTGCTCCAAGCCCCGCGAAGCGAGGGCGTCTATGTCGTTGGCCTGCGTGCCGGTGACGAGGGGCGGCACCCCATCCGTCATCTAACGGTCAGCCTCGACAGAGTCGGGCTCAGGGGAATGGCCACTTATGACTTCCTGACAGGAACGCGGACAGTCCATCCCCTTTCAGGGGCTTGTTATTCGGGGACCACGGTCATAGCATGCTTCCCGCAGGCCTCCCTGGTGGGTCTGGGCGCGCAGCCCGGCATCACTGCCTTCAGCTCCCTGAACGGCCATGCGCTGCAGACAGATCTCCCGGTGGATACGCCCTGCGGTCACTTCCCGTGCCCTGTCGGTGCAACACACAAGACCGGTAATGCCCTTCGGGCCGTTGAGGCGGCCGCAGCGCTGAACGCAGGATCGGGTTTCGATCAGGAACACTCTGCACCGGCTCTGCAGTCTGCCGTGGCCCACGCGGTATTGCAGGGCCTGCCGATCGCCGATGTAGCTGCCGCGGCTCACATGACTCCACTGGAGGTCCTTGACGCCACCGATGCAGCCGGCCACCACGGCCCGTACGCCAAAGAGGGCGAAGACATGCGGACCTGTCCGTGTCCATGACCGCGTTCCCGGTCAACCGTGCGGGCGGAACCACCCACACCTGCCGCTCAGGCCGCGAAATTCTTCTGGAACCGTTGTTGTCATCCAACGACGGCGACACTCTGGCTCTCCTCGTTCTGAAAGAGGTCGGCCGCTTTGTTGGCGTGAACAGGCCCTCGAATGCGTTATGAACGCTATCCGGCGGTACAGATCCACAGGCTGCCCCAGGCCTTACGGATGTATATGGAAGGAGAACGCGCTGAATACGCATGAGGAAAGATTCTCTGCAGCCAAGGGGGAACAGCCACGGCTGGCGTGCCCGCCCCTTCGTAAAATCATCAGTGATTTCCGGGGGCCAGTGGTGACGGTGTCCAGCTTGTCGGATGAGGAATTAGCAGGGCTACTCGATGCCCTCTACCAAAACCTTGATACTCATACGCCGGAGCTGGCCGCACTTCTTTGGTACGAGATGGCCGTCGTGGAAAGCCGCCGCCGGGACGCGATGAGGAACTGAGCAAAACCAAAAATACGCTCAGGTCCAGATTGGACGCTCAGCGGATACGGGGACGGCAGGGATACGAGACGTCCCACCGATCAAAGCCTGCACCCCCGGACGGTCGTGGATGTCGCGAAAAATTACGCGGGACTTCGGCCATCTGGAGTTCGCCGAAAGGACGCCCTGGCTCAATACGTGTGCTTGGCTGACGCTGACGTGCCTGATCCTGGCCGTTCGTCGACCTGAACGAAGGGAACAGGCGATAGCAACGGCACCAACACTCGGCCGCGGCGCAGGCCGGTCTGGCCGCTGGTCGCCCGGTCCTGCATCGCCGCCCAGAAAGCCGACTCGGCGCGCGGGGGTTCGCACAAGGCCTTGGAACGAAAAATGTATACGTATGCCGACCTACCGTTTGTTGCATCTGGTCCGGGCCACGATCGATTCCGGCGCAGGTTCTCCACGCGGAGGCGCGTACGACCTTCCGCGGAGAATGTGTCGGTGACGGTCGAAAAGTGAGCCATTTCGCGGGCTGAAAACTGAGCCACCCGTTCCAAACGATTGGGTGGGTGATCACAGTGGAGGATTGGGCGCTTATTCGGCGGTTGCATCTTGCCGAGGGTGAGTCGATGAGATCGATAGCCGCGCGGCTGGGGATCTCCAGGAATACGGTCGCGAAAGCTGTCAGTTCTGACGGTCCGCCGGCGTACGTCCGTGCGCCGCGGAACTCCGGGATCAAAGCTGTGGAACCGGCAATTCGTGCGCTGCTGCTGGAGAACCCGCGGATGCCGGCGACAGTATTGGCTGAGCGGGTTGGCTGGTCCGGATCGGCAGCCTGGTTCCGGGAGAACGTGGCCAGGATCCGGCCGGAATATGCCCCAGCTGATCCTGCAGACCGGGTTAGCTACGAGCCCGGGGACCAGGCGCAGTGCGACCTGTGGTTCCCTGAGGTCCGGATACCCGTTGGCGCCGGCAAAGCCAGGGTGCTGCCGGTACTGGTGATGGTCTCCTCCCATTCGAGGTTCATCATGGCCCGGATGATCCCGTCCCGGATGACCGGGGACCTGCTGGCCGGAATGTGGGAACTGCTCGGTGGATTGGGGGCTGTTCCGCGGCGGCTGATCTGGGACAACGAAACGGGCATCGGCCGCCGGAACAGTTACGCTGCCGACGTTTCCGCGTTCGCCGGTGTCCTGGCCACCCGGGTCGTGCAGGTCAAACCCTACGACCCGGAAACCAAGGGCGTGGTCGAACGGGCCAACCAGTTCCTGGAGACGTCCTTCCTGCCGGGCCGAATCTTCACCTCGCCGGAAGACTTCAACAACCAGCTCGGCCAGTGGCTGCCGAGGGCCAACACCCGGCTCGTCAGGCGGACCGGCGCCCGGCCCACGGAGCTGCTCGCAGCGGACAAAGCAGCCATGCTGGCGCTGCCGCCGGTTCCACCGGTGACGGGATTCGTCGCGAGGGTCCGGCTGCCGAGGGACTACTACGTCAGGATGGGATCAAATGATTACTCCGTTCACCCGCAGGCCATCGGCCGGTTCGTCGACGTCACCGCGGACCTGACGACCGTCATGATCAGCCTGGACGGCAGATCCGTCGGCACCCACCCTCGGTCGTGGGGCTCCGGCCTGACCATCACCGACCCGGCCCACGTCCAGGCGGCAAGGGCGCTGCGGAACGCCTTCCAAACCCCACCGCCCGTGGGCGAAACAACCGGGCTGCGGGACTTGGCGGACTACGACCGCGCCTTCGGTGTGGTCCTCGATGACGGGCAGGTCGCCTGATGGCCAACGTCAAAGAAACGACTGGCCAGATCGAGTACTACTCCCGGGCGATGAAGGCACCCCGGATCCGGGAAGCAGCAACCTGGCTCGCGGACCAGGCCCGTGCAGGAGGCTGGAGCCATGAGGAATACCTTGCCGCTGTCCTGTCCCGGGAAGTCGCAGCCAGAGAAGCCTCCGGCGCCGAGCTCAGGGCCCGGGCAGCTGGTTTCCCGGCCCGGAAATCACTCGAGGACTTCAACTTCGATCACCAACCCGGCCTCAAACGCGACACCATCGCGCACCTGGCCACGGGCGCGTTCCTCACCGAAGCGTCCAACATCGTCCTGCTCGGACCGCCCGGCACCGGCAAAACACACCTCGCCACCGGGCTGGGCTTACGAGCCACCCAGCTCGGTCACCGCGTCCTGTTCGCCACCGCCATCGACTGGGTCGCCCGGCTCCAGGCAGCCCACCAGAACGGCCGGCTGCCCCAAGAACTGGTCAGGCTACGCCGCTACGGACTGATCATCGTCGACGAAGTCGGCTACATCCCGTTCGAGCAGGACGCCGCGAACCTGTTCTTCCAACTGGTCTCATCGCGCTACGAACACGCCTCGCTGATCCTGACCTCAAATCTGCCCTTCGCCCGCTGGGGCGACGTCTTCGGCGACCAGGTCGTCGCGTCAGCCATGATCGACCGCATCGTCCACCACGCCGAAGTCATCACCCTCAAGGGCTCCAGCTACCGGCTCAAACACACTCAGATCGACTCGCTGCCCTCGACAAGACCGGAAAATACGGCAGAATAACCAGCGTCAAAGTGGCTCAGTTTTCAGCCCGCGAAATGGCTCAGTTTTCGACCATCGCTGACAGAATGGAGTGCCAAAGATGACAGCCCGGAGCGGCAGCATATTCCCTCGTCTAATGACGCCATGAACGAAAGCCGGTAATTGAACGGTGCGCTGACACTGGCCCCGGAGGCCCTGGTCCCCACAGTCAATGAAGGCAACATCGGGGCAACATCGGGCGGAAGAGCGGGCGCGGCTTCCTCGACATCGACCCCCTTTGAGAAGGATGCCCTCCTCAGCTACCGGGACAACGACTACGCCCGCCTGGCCCAGCAGCGCCGCGCGGAACTCGACACAGCGGCCGGGCCTGTAAAGCTCGCCACGAACGCCTCGAGGTTACGAACAGCAAGTGCAGGCACCGGCAGGTTACTGGTTCCTTTAAAGGCCGCGGGATACACGCATGCCTCGGCCATTTACTGCATAATCGCGGATTTGAGCTGAAGCTTTTTCCATACCGGACCATGCGGGTACGAGTATGCTTCCAGCGAGTGGCTGTGTAGTTCGGTGCTTCCGCCAGGCGCTGTCAGGGGCCAGTAGTGGCCGCCGTGGACTAGTCCCTGCGGTACATTTGGGCAGTCAGGAAGGGGCCAACCAGTAACGCAAGATCCAGGCGGAAGCGCAACGTCCTCGTCATTCGTGAACCCGAAGCTATTATCGCCGCCAAGCCCAGTTGGGCGGAACGGAACTGCCGATAAGCCGTGGATCCACCCGCCCTCGCGTTCTTCAGGGGACCGTGGAGTAGCGACGGGCAGGCCAGCACCCGGAGTGGAAATTCAGTAGTCGTCCCACTTTTCAGGGTGCTGGAGTGCCAGGATGCCTGCCGCCACTTTGAAGTGTGGAAGACTTTTACAGGGCTGATTCGAAGCTGGCACTGTTTGCATTTTCGCGGAAGGTCCGGTCAACGCGGCGCGGCCAGGTAGCCTTCCTCTGACCGGGCCAGCGAATGCGGATGATCCGATGGCCTGGGATCGGAGGCGCGTTTGTCCTGCTGTCGGGAGGATCATTCACCCTTTGGGCGATGCCTTAGTCCCCTGCTGGTCTCCCACCTGAAAGAGTTTCACTGCGGCCTTACATTGAGGAGAACTAAAAACGTGGGCCCTATCAAGAGCATTTGGGCGATGGTTCAGGGTGATCCTGTTTTTATGCGGAGGGTCAATGGCTGGTTGGCCGTTTTCTGGATCGCGATGATTCCTTTCTCGTTGATGATGGGCTGGCTGGAGTCGGTGGTGTATGTTTCCGCGCTGTCGCTGTGGGCTCTGGTTTCGGGGCATTGGTCCGCGTGGCAGGCCGCCAGGGTGGAAGTGGCCCAGCTGGAAGATGCACGGAAACGTGAAAAGGAAGATCTGGTCGCCGATGTCGTAGCGGCCCTGTTGGCCAAGACCAATGTGGAGCCTGCGACGGGTTCCCGCTCCCGGGCCGAGGTGCCGCCTGAGACAGTTGTCCCGGCCTGGCAGGAGGATGGAAGCAAAGCCACACCCAGGACGTGACGGGCAGCGCGGGCCGGCGGCATCACATCACGTGACCGAATACCACGGTGATACGGCTGACGCCATGGGCGGGGACATTGCGTCCCGCCCATGGCGTCACCCGATGGGGCGCTGGGAGCCCCGAACGTCATTCTAGCGGTGGGTTTCGTCGACCCCGTCGGTGTCGATGTGTTCCTTGCGGACTTCCTCATCGACGGTGACATCCTCGGTCACGGTGTCTTTGTCGAGGCGGACGCGTTCGACGGGCACGGTTTCTTTCTGCACGACCGGGCGTTCCTCATGAAGAACGATCTCGTGCTCTTCTTCACTGATGTCGGCCCCGGTCATGGCCTCGTCCCGGTTGGCGTCGGTGATCGGTTCGCGTTCGACCCGGACTTCTTCGCGCAGGACCGGGACGGTCCTGGTGACGTTCTCCGTGGTGACGTACTTACGCAGCCGCACCCGGCCGGTCGCCTGCTTCTCGGTGCCGACCTTCAGGCGTTCTTCGGACCGGGTCATGGCATCGTCGGTGGTCGGACCGGAGGTGTTATGGCCCACGGTGCCGGCAGCGTCGTCGTTCCCCGAGTGGCCGGTCCCCGTGGCGGCGATACCGGCTTCACGTCCGGTGGTCTCTGTCCGGGTGTGGTTGCTCTCAGCGAGCTGGTAGTGGGTGTAGAGGCGGTCTTCCTCTTCCGGTTCCAGATGCCCGTCTGCGTCGACCCGGGGCGCGTCCTTGACCAGGTCCTTGCTGTAGGGGACGACGAGGTCGTGACCCTGGACCGTTGCCCCTTCCAGGGGAACGAAGGATTCCGACGTCCCGAACAGCCCCGTCTTGACAGTGACCCAGTCGGGCTGGCCGGTCTCGTCGTCGGCGTAGACCTGGCCGATGGAGCCGATCTTGGCTCCGTCCTGCGACAGGACGTCCCCGCCGTTGCTGAGCAGGGCTTCGATGTTTTCGTTGGTCAACATGGTGCCTCCTTGTTTTTCGTGGTGTTCAAAATTTTTCCGCCGCCCACCGCGGGCGGGGCTTGTCCTTGCCGGCCGGTCTCTAGACGCGGTGGGCGCCGGACTGGTTCGAATCATCGGCCGGAAGGTACTGGCTGGCGGCGTCCTTGATTTGCTCCGTGGCCGGGGGCGCAGACTGTGCCTGGGCACGAATCTTCGGAGCCTCCGCCTCGGCCCGGTTCAGGTACTGTTCCCACCGCTCGGACATCGGCTTGATGAGTCCGCCGCCCACACCGACGACAACGACGCCCACAATGGCTGCCAGGACGGCGATCAGGATCGGCGTGGTAACGGTGGTGGCGATGTCCACCTGATTCAGCGCGGCGATGATGCCGATGCCCAGGATGAAGATGCTGGCGATATTGGCTAGGGTATTGCCGTAGGACAGGCCCCCGAGGGATCCCTGGATGAGGGTCTTCACCGCGGCGGCGATCGCCGCGCTGATGACCACGATGATGATGGCTACCACAATCTTGGGCAGGAAGGCGATGATTGCTGCAAGAAGCGTGCTGACCGGGTTCGGTCCGAACACTCCGAATGCGAACTGGAGCACAAACAACACCAGGGCGTAGTAGACGATCTTGGAGACAATGTCGCTGGCGTCGAGCGAGGAATTGGCCAACGCCTTCTTGATGCCTCCCCGTTCAACCGCGCGATCGAAACCCACCCGGTGCAGCAGCTTGGACAGCGCCTTGGAGATCGCCCGGGCGATCAACAAACCCACAATCAAAATGACCAGGAACAGCAGGAGCTGTGGAATGAACGTCGCCACCACTGTCAGCCCGGCTTTTAGCGAGTCGAGAATGTCCAACTGTTAACCTTTCGAATAAGTTCACGGGAACCGCTCCCGCCGACGCCGGGCCGTCTGGGGCGCACCGTCAACATAAAGTAAGCATGCTTACCGTCCGCTTGGCAAGCATGCGTACTACTTTTTTGATCCGTCACCGCGTCTCCCCACCCGGATGATGTCCAGGCCGGGGGCGGCCACGCGCCTGGAAATCCAATGGATCATCCGCGTCAGCGCCCTTAAGTGACCCCGGGGGGTTCGCTGGGCGGTGGTCACAATCCGCAAAATCAAGCGATGTGACTAAAATCACGCGTTTGGGTGCGTGCGGTTCGGCCGGGTTCGCGCATCCTTCCTTGTGGAGTGTTTTCGATGAGCCTAGGCCAGGGAGAGGGTGGGTTTTACGATGAGTGCCGACGCCGGTTCAGATGTGGGCCTGGGTGGTACCCCGGAGGTGGGTGGGACAACGGAGATCGCCGATTCGGTGGTCGCTAAGATTGCCGGCATCGCTGCCCGTCGTGTTGCGGGGGTTCATGCTTTGGGTAGCAGTGCGGCGCGCGCCATTGCTTCGTTGCGGGACGCTATCGGCCAGTCTGATGATTCCCAGGGCATTAAAGTTTCACTGGACGGGACCGAGGCCACGGTGCAGGTTGTCCTGACGGCCGAGTACGCCTTTCCGCTCCACGAGGTCGCCGCAGCTGTCCGGGAAGCGGTTCACGCCGCCCTGCGTGACTGGGCCCGCCTCACGGTTACGGACGTCAATGTCCAGATCACCGACGTCTTCGCCGGAGCCGACGACGAAACCGAAGCACCCGAGGCCGGAGCCGGGGACAGAACGGAACAATGAACATCCTGGATCTCACGGCACCGGCAAGAGACCCCCTGCCCGGGAGCCTCACTGCCGCGCAGCCGGGTGTTGCCCGCCTGACCTGCCTGGTCGCAGCCGAAATCCTCCGGCTGGAAGCCCGAATGGTGCGCATCGAGGTCGCTCTTGAGGAAGGATGCCTCCAGGTTGACATCTTTCCCCGGAAGTCCGGGTCGAGCACCCCCGGTAATGCGGCAGGGCGAATTGGTGCGGAAGTTGCGCGCTTGACCGGCTGTGATGCCGTTGCCGTTGATCTGCGGGCAGAGTCCCCGAGCTGGTTTGAGTAGCAGACTTTCATGAATTTTTTCCGACGCACTGCTGCTTCGCTGCAGTCCTCCACTGACGCGCTGTTGGCCGAGCGGGCCGCGGATGGTGATATTGACGCGTTCGAGGCCCTCGCCCGGCGCCATAGCCCCGCCATGCAGGCCCAGGCGCGGCGCTTGACGATGTCCGCGTCGGATGCTGACGACGCAGTGCAGGACGCGCTCCTGCGCGCCTGGTCAGGGATCGCGGACCTGCGCGAACCTGCAGCGGTCAGAGGGTGGATGATGCGGATCACCGCCAACAGTGCATTAGCACTGATCCGGCGCAGAGGCCCCTCCACAGCGAACGAGGACGAATTGGCGCTGCACCCTGACCCCGGACCCGGGCCGGAGGCCGCGTCAATTTCAGGATCAGCCTTGACCCACCTGGGTCAGGCGCTCTCGAAGCTGCCCGAACCCCAGCGTCAATGCTGGGTGATGCGCGAGATGGGCGGGCTGCCCTACGAAGAAATCGCGAAGCTCCTTGACATCAGCGAAACCAGCGTCCGTGGACGCATCACCCGGGCGCGCGCGACACTGGTAAAGGAAATGGAGGCATGGCGATGACAGAACCAACGCCCGGCCACGACGACTGCGGACGCACCTTGGAACAACTCAGCGACTACCTGCAAACCGGGGTATCGGACGATACGGACCACATCGAACACTGCCCCCAATGCCAGGCAGGTCTTGCGGCGCTGCGCCGCCTTGACACCCTGACCAGGGAGCTCATCGACGATGACGTCAAACGCGCCAACCCCGCCGACGAGCCGTGGTTCCGAAGCATCCTGGACAACCTGCGCCTCGAAACCCGGACCGGACGGACACTGCCCCTTGCGGCGGACCACCCCGGTGACACGCTCTCCGAAACCGAAGGCTCCGTCATCGCCCTTGTCCGATCCGCCGGGGACGCCGTTCCGGGATCAACCATCGGACGCTGCCGGATCGACGGGGACCTGACCATACCCGCAGCGCCAGTCCGACTGAACCTGAACGTCACAGCCATCTGGGGAACACCCCTGTATGGGCTGGCGTACCAGCTCCGCAAGGCCATCGCCGAAGCGTTGGCCACCCACACCGAGCTCAACGTCACCTCAATCAACATCACCGTGACCGACCTTGCGACGGAGCAGCCATGAACGACCAGACAGGCATTGGACAAACCATTCGCCAGGCGGTTCTCTCGACCGATGGTGTGGAGCGGCTTTACCCCGTCGATTCCACCTGGAAAGCTGCCCTCAAGGGCGGCATCGCGCTGGCCACCGGCCAGGGAACCACTCCCCAGGAAGTCGACCTGCAGATCCGGGCGCAAGGACCCACCGTTCGCCTCCGTATCGGAGTCACGGGCACCGTCCCGGCACCGGCGGTCGCACGCAACGTATCCACCGTTGTGCGACGGCATCTCCTTGATGCCTTCCCCGGCCAGGAACCTCAACTGACAGTACAGATCTGCTCCATCGGAACCGGCAGCCAGCAGCCCGAAGCCGCAATGTGATGCACATCACTCCCAAAAGTGCGTGCGGTCCCGTCCCATTCCGGGTCTTACCTATGGAACGTCCATCAAGGGACGGGAGGCAAGGGCGCACAACGTGCCCTGAGACGAAGGAACCGCCGTGGACAAAGAGCTCGAGTTGAAAGTTTTCCTCGCGGCCGGCCGGCTCGAAACGCTGGAACTGGAACGCGACCAAGCCGAGTTCGAACTCCTCGACACGCTCCGCGAAGCCATCGTCGCGGGGCTGTCACTTGAAGCAGCAGCCCGCGCGGCGAACATGACACCTGCCCAACTGCAGCTTCGGCTGACCCCGGCAACCTCAACAGCCTGGTCTTTCCCGGACCTGTCAGGTGTAAATTCAGGGGAAGTTCCCCACTGGGTCACATCGTCGTGACGGGAGCGCTGGTGGGTTTCCTGGCCACTTTGCTCGTCGCTGTGGCTGAAGCGTTCTTTCTCATTCTTGCCGCAGGTAGTGGGTTGCTGGTCATGGGCCTGCTTTCCGGGGCAGCAGCGTTATCGCGCCTCATCTCAGGAGACCCCCGACGATTAGCCGGCCCCGGAACGTGAGCGTCCGGGCCCATATTTCCCGCGGCTTGGAGGCACTCGTCAGGTCGCACGGGCGCGGAGAGCATCTGCCCGCTTGCCGGCCCATTCAGCACCCGGTGCTTCGGCAGCACCCCCAGCACCCCCCTTATCCCGGCATATCCCGTGGAGCGTGCACCGTGACTCAGGACGAGAAGTACCCCTGGCCGCTGTTCGACGGCACCGTACTGGCCAGGCTGCTGGAGGACCTGGACGACAACGAGGGCCTCTGGGCCGTCTTCATCAGAAATTTCGTGACTCAGCTGCCCTTACGAATGAAGGCACTCACACTATCCCTGACCACCGGAGACATGGACGGAGCAATCAATTCGGCCCTGAGCCTGCGGACCTCCTGCCAGATGGTCGGCGCGGAGCGCCTCGCAGGACTTACCCTCAGGATCGAAGACGAACTCCGCGCACTTCCGGACAAGACAGGCCCCTCCCCGGCCCTGCCACACCTGGCTGCAACCCACCTCGCCCCCTTGAAAGCATGCGCCGAACAAACCCACCGCGTCCTGCAGGACTACCTCTCCCAACACCCCTAAGCCATGACAACCCAGACACCCGCACCCACTAACCGGCCGGGTCATTGGCTCACGGGACCTCCACGCGCCAGCCCATCCCCACCCGACAGCACCGCCGTGAACCCACGAAGGCGGGCCCCTCCAGAACTCCTACGACCACCAAGCCGAACACCGATCATGGATACTTCTTGTGAGATCCCAGACCCGGCACCCAAAACCCCGTTGACACTCCATGAAAGAGCAAGCCCGATGCCCCGCACTCACTTCAACACCTTCATAACCGAAGCAATCGACGAAGACGCCCCCACAGAGAAAGGGCTGCGACCTGATGAGCTCTACGGCCTCTACACCAGCTGGTGCCTGCTGAACAAAACCCCATCACTCCCTGACGAGGCCCTCTGGGAATACCTAAAGTCCCGCGGGATTAACCCCGAAGACAATCACCTAGGGATGAAAGGACCCGCAGCAGGCGACTACATCCTCGCCAGCGTCCCCAGCCTCACCTGACCAAAGCCGACCGGGAAAACGCAACACCGCACGGGCGCGATTACAGCACTGGCGTTGAGAAACGCTGATGCCGGTAACCTTGCGACCAGGCACGCCCCGCTGTCCTGATCGCATTCATCGGCACAGGAAGCGAAAAAATTGAAGGAGCAGACTCTTGGCAGACGTTCAATTGGCAGACGTTCAAACAGAAAGTGCCCCGATCACTGAGGGGCAAAGGGTTGAAGCGCTGACAGAACATGGGTTGGTCATTACCGGTACGGTAGACCAGACGGCGCTGGACCATGACATCGTGTGGGTACGTACAGCCTCAGGCGAACGGAAAATGCTCCACATCCTCGCCGACAACGTCCGACACTCATAACTGTCATTGACGGTCGAAAAGTGAGCCCTTGTGACTGCCGAAAACTGAGCTACGCGTTTCGACGATGCAGCGGATTGCACATTTCCTGGCTCGACCCGTGTAAGAGCCGACCGAACAGTAACGAAGGAACCCAGCTGTAAGCGGCCACGAAAGTGCCCACTGACGGCCGGTAGAACTGCCCACCGGTGGCCATGAGATCTGCCCACTTCCTTACTTGTCCTGCCGCGTCTTGAGCGGCAGGGGCCTCTCCCCGGGATTTGATGACGGTGTCTAGTCGCACCAAATGTCGTCCCAGGAAGAGGCCCTGTATGAAGCATGACGGAGAAATCATGGAAATTCTTGCTGCCTACGATCTGACCGGATCGTTGCGCGCCACCGCGGAGCTCACGGGCTGCTCGCACCACACTGTTGCCAGGCACGTCGCGGCCCGTGACGCCGGCCGGCCAATCGCCGAGCCCGCGCCCCGGCCCAGGGTCACGGACGGTTACCTACCCAAGATCGAGGAATGGATCGAGGCGTCCAAGGGCCGGATTCGCGCCGACAAAGCCCACGAGAAGCTCATCACCCTGGGTTATGGAGGATCCGAGCGGTCCACACGCCGCGCGATCGCGCAGGTCAAGGCCGCCTGGCGGCTCGGACACACCCGCGTCCACCGGCCGTGGATCACCGAGCCCGGGATGTGGCTGCAGTACGACTTCGGCGACGGGCCACGCGTCGGCGGCGTGAAAACCATCCTGTTCGTGGCCTGGCTGGCGTTCTCCCGCTTCCGGATCGTGATACCGCTCAGGGACCGCACCGCGCCGAGCGTGTTCGCCGCCCTCGACCGTTGCTTCCGGATCCTGGGCGGGGCACCGACGTATGTGCTGACCGATAACGAGAAGACCGTGACCACCGCCCACGTCGCAGGGGTCCCGGTGCGGAACCAACAGACCCTGGACTTCGCCCGGCACTACGGTGTCACCGTGCTGACCTGCCAACCCGCAGACCCCGCCACCAAAGGCGGCGTCGAAGCGTCGGTGAAACTGGCCAAGGCCGACCTCGTGCCCACAGACATCAACCTCCGGCCCAGCTACGCTTCTTTCGCTGAGCTCGAGGCCGCCTGCCAGGTCTTCATGGACGGGGTCAACGACCGTGAACACCGGGCGACCCACCGCAAACCGGCTGCGGTGCTGGCCGAGGAGCAGCCCCGGCTGCACCGGATCCCTGACACCGCGCATACGGTCGCGTTCGGCCTCGCCCGCACCGTCCCGGAGAACACCCCGATGGTCTCCTTCGAGAACGCCCAATACTCCGTGCCGTCTCATCTGCTCGGCGCGAGGGTGTTCGTCCGCTCCCACGGCACCGGGCCTGACGAGCAGGTCATCATCGTCCACCATGGCCCGTCGGGCCCGGTCGAAGTCGCACGCCATGGCCGGGCAAGGCCTGGCAGCCCGGCGATCATCGATGAGCACTTCCCCGAAACCAGGACCAGGATCCCGGGCGACTACGCCGTGAAAGCACGCACCGCCGGAGAAGCCGAGTTCCTTGCCATCGGCGCAGGCGCCAAGACTTGGCTCGTGGAAGCCGCCGCGGCAGGAACGGGCCGGATCAACGTGAAAATGGCCGAGGCCGTGACCCTGGCCAAGATCGCCGGGACCGAGTCCGTGGACCGTGCCCTGGGTGACGCTGCACTGCATGGCCGCTTCGCCCACGGCGACCTGCCCTCGATCCTGAACGCGAACATCCGCCGCACCACCACCCACATTGCGGACGAAACAAGGTCTCTCACCCAAGGCACGAGCGCCTGGGCAGGCCTCGGCGCCGGTCCGTCCAGCACCCCAGCGAAGGAGCAGAGCCGATGACCCCAGTCACAACCACGAACACTACCGCCCCGCCACTGCCGGCCGACCTCGAAGCGCTGATGCGTCAGCTGAAGATGCCCCACGCCCGGGCACTGGCCCCGGACCTGATTGCGACCGCCCGTGCGCAGCGCTGGGAACCGACCGAGATCATCAAGGCCCTGTTCACCGAGGAAGCCGCAGGACGGGCGCGGTCGATGCTCGCCACCCGCCGCAAGGCCGCCGGCTTCCCGACCGGGAAGACCTTCGAGGCCTGGGACCCGGCAGTTTCCTCGATTCCGGCGCCGACCCAGCAGGCCCTGCGGACGCTGGAATGGATCGGCCGCAGGGAGAACCTGGTCGTCTGTGGGCCCTCCGGCACCGGGAAAACGTTCTTCCTCGAAGCGCTCGGCCAGCAAGCCGTCGAAGCCGGCATGCGCGTGGCATGGTTCCGGCTCGAGGACCTCGGCGCCCTGGTCCGCGCCCACCGCACCGACGACAGCGTCACCCGCGCCGTGGCCAGGATCCTGCGCGCCGAGCTCGTGGTGATCGATGACATCGGCCTGCTGCCGGTGGCCACCGATGCCGCAGAAGGTCTCTACCGGGTCGTGGACGCCGCCTACGAAAAACGCTCCGTCGCGATCAGCTCGAACCTGCACCCGGCCGGCTTCGACGAACTCATGCCCAAAACCCTCGCCACCGCGACCGTTGACCGGCTCCTGCACCACGCCCACGTCTGCCAGACCAGCGGGGATTCCATCCGCCTCACCCAGGCCCTCGCCGGAAAAGGAGTCACCCAACTGAACTAAACGAACCCGACGATGGCCAACCCCACCGAGAACCCTCAGTGGGCAGATCTGTTGGCCATCACCGGGCAGTTTTACGGGCCACCAGCGGGCCGATTAACTGGCCGCCGGTGGGCAGAAACTAATGGCCATTGACACCCAGCAACGCCAGAGCGAGGTCCACAGCACGAGGAGCGGACCCCCGACCGCGCCTCTGAGGGTATAGCCCGTAGGCTGAATTTGCCTTGCCTGATCAGTTCGATAGGTTGCCTGGTTGAGTTGGAGTCAATGGTCCCCGGCCAAGGACTCATCGGTCGGGAGCCGAATGGCGAAAGCAAAACGGGTCTGTGGTTTACCCACATCTGTTGAACCTGCTCGAGATGCCGTTGAACGGATTCCATTGTGCCTGGCCGTCGTTGAGCCAACGAACCAAGCCGGCATCCTCACCGGAAAAGTCGTCCACAGCATCCTCGACTTCCAGAAGGCGCAGCACTATCACACCGTCGTTGAGGACAAACAAGCCCGTCAATCTCCGCCATGAGCCAGATTCTGGATGCACCAAAGAAGGCGACACCATCAGCTAATGGCGATCTGGACGGGCTTGAACCTGAAAGGCCCCCGCATCCGGCCCCGAAGGGATGTTCCCCGGTGGATTCTGTTTCTACCGGCAAGTCAGCCGCTGTTCGGCCGCCCGGTGCAACTGCAGCTTCAACGTGGATCGAGGTGACGCTCACGGGCTCACTCAGGTAAGGCGCGGCTTGCGGCACCAGCCACTTCCGCTCAGCGTTCTGCGGCACCGGCTCCGGCATGCACCCTTCTCCGAAACAAGCTGCAACTGACGCCGGCGGGGTGGAGAAGGCCGACTCCACGGGGCATGATCCATGGCGGGGCAGACGCGGGGAACACGAATCATGCCGCCGATCACTGCGATGACCGTCAACACTGCGACAGCGATTCCGGCTGCGAGGAGGAGTGCCCACCGACGCCTTATTGAGTCAGAAGATGCTTCCGTGTTTTCCGCCGCCTGTATACAGAGCGGCAAGGGCGGTTCCCAGTGTCGCCACGGTGGGGAGGACAAGAAAGATTTGTGCTCCACCTCCTGTGGTGGTTACGGCGGTGATTCCTACCCACCAGAAGAGCGCTGCGGTGAAACCGAGGAGAACAACAGCGGCGTTGGGCTTGGAAGCCCGCCCTCCACTCACCTTATGTCGGGGTAGCCCGGCGGTGATGTTCGTCTTGCCTGGCCGCCAGGCCGCGATCAGGGCAGCGCCAACGGTTGCCAAAACCGGAATCGGCAAAAAGATCTGGCCGCCGCCACCTGTGGCAGCCATGCCGGCAATTCCGATCCACCAGCAAAGCGCTGCTGTGAAACCCAGGAGAACGGCAGCGGTCTTCCGCAGAGTTTTGCCGGGTGCGATAACTCGTTCGGGATTATCGTTCAAGGTCGCCCCCTGGGCTGGATCCATTGTGCTTGCGACTATGAGAACACCTATCGGTGTTCTTGGCGAACTACCAGAGGAGGCAACCATTGTTGTCTGGATCAAGTTCCCTACGCACGGACCCACGTTTCATGCCTATGCCCACACCCGGATAAGTGAGTCATGCAACGTGCGAGTGTTTATGTGATGGGGCAAGCGGGAGTGGAACGACCACGCTCGGTCGGGCTCTGGCTGACTATTGGTCGGTTCCTCACGCGGACGCCGATGACTATTTCTGTTTGCCCACCTTACGCCGCACGTTGAAAAGCGTTCCGAGAACGCCCGGCTGGCCCTGATGCGCGACGTCTTCGTTCCTCGGGAGAGTTGGGTCCTGTCTGGATCCGTGTTGGGCGGGGGGAAGCATCGTTGCCAAGTGCGATGCTGTGGCTTAACGCTCGACGCTCGTGAGCGGCTGGGACGACTCGGTTTCCCTTGCGGCGTCGACAATCTCGGAGTGAGGGGGTCGAGGTGGTTGATTGTTTGGATGCGTTTGATTCGGGTCAGGAGCTTGCCTCCATGGAGGACTTTGTGAGAGGCGCATGGCCCTGTTCTGTGCCTCCGGAAGTTGTGATAGTGGAGAGGAAACACCGAGTGGGTACTTTCCACTCACTCCTGAGACCGTGCTCCTGGAGGTTCTCGTGGCAGCTGTACGGGCATTTGGCGGGTTCGGCACCATCGCGTCACACTGTGACCTCGCCTTGCTCTCGTCTTGGCGCCGTTTGGTGCTCGCGTTGGGGGTTCGGCGCACGGGTACCCTGGCGACCGGTCGTACAGCCCTGGAGACAGCGGAGGGGTCGGGCCCCGCGGAGTACCGCAGCGTTGTCGCGGTCAGGGCGGGCGGTCCGGAGGTACTGGAAGTCGTGCGCCGCACGCTCCCGGAACTCCGAAGGGGTGAGGTACGGGTCGCCGTCGAGGCCTGCGGCGTGAGTGCCGTTGACGTACAGATGCGCCAGGGACTGTCGACGTATCCGCCGCGGTTCCCGTTTACCCCCGGCTACACCGCGGTCGGCGTGGTGGACGCCGTGGGGAAAGGGGTCACCGCCGTCACCCCTGGGGATCGGGTGGTGGTGCTGACGGAGACGGGCGGATACGCAGAGTACGTCTTCGTGCGCCGGTACCCGATGATGCGGATCCCCGCCGACCTGGATGAGGGCGAGGTGGTGGCCGTGGCCTTGAACTACCTGGTTGCCTATCAGGCACTCTCCCGTGCTGCCCGGATCCGGCGCGGGCAGGTTGTCCTGGTCACCGGGGCCGCCGGCGGGATCGGCACGGCTATAGTGCAGCTCGGTCAGCTGCTGGGATTGAGGATGTACGGGGTCGCCGACGTCGCGAAGCACCCCTGGCTCACCGACCACGGGGTGGTGCCCCTCGGTTCGCAGGGCGCGGAGGTGGTGGGCGCCGTTCGGCGTCTTGAGCCTGAGGGTTGGACGCGGTGCTCGACGGGGTGGGCGGTGAGTGGGTGGAGTATGCCCTGGCGGTGCTCCGTTCCGGGGGTGTGCTGGTGGAGTACGCCAATCCCGGAAGCCCTGGCAGGACCCTGCGCCTGCTGCTCCGGGCGGCCCGCCACAACCTGGCCGGGCGCGGGGCGAGGATCCGGTCTTACAGCACAGGGCTTTGGCGGCTTGACCGCCGTCCGTTGCTGGCGGCCTGGGCCACCATCTACGAGATGCTCGAGGCCGGACGGATCCGTCCGGTGATCGCAGGCCGCCTCCCGCTGTCGGAGGCGGCCCGGGCCCACACACTGCTGGAGGGCGGAGACGCCATCGGCTCCTTCGTGCTGATCGCGTCGCCCCCGGAAGCCGCAAAGGGATGACAGGCGCCGGCGCCAGCGCAGCTGGACGCCGGATCTATGGGCGAAGGGAGACCCTCATGAGCGCGGCACACGCGCAACCGCCCGAACCGGGTGCAGGAAATGCAGCTGGCCCCCGGCTGCTCAGGGACCGGTTCCTGCCGGGGGGGTACGATCTCTCCCTCGTGCACGCGGATGTCTTCCGGGCACCGCCTGCCGAGTACGAGGCGGCACTCGAGATGGACCTTTTCCAGGCCCCGCTGGCCCGGGTCCTGCTCGGAATCCGGGCGCTGCCCCAGCGTGTGGAGGGGGCAGTGAAAGGACGCCGGAGGTCACCCGGCCCCGCTGAGTCCCAGAGCACATTCCGGCTCAAGGGCATGGCCAGTGCGGGTTGGATCCTGCTCGGTGAAACCCCAGGGACGGAGATAGTCCTGGGCCAAGTGAGCCCGCCCTGGAAGTCGGTCGCGCCCTCCGCAGATGCCCCAACCACCCCCGCGCAATTCGCCCGCTTCAGCCAGTCAGGCTACGCCATGATTGCCGCCGGACTGAGGATTGATCCCTACGGGACCGGTTCGTCGATCCTGACCGTTGAGACGCGCGTCATCGCCACCGACGAGGCGAGCCGCCGCCGGTTCCGCCGCTACTGGGCACTCGTCGGCCCGTTCAGCTCCCTCATCCGTCGAATGGCGCTTCGCCGAATCGCCGACGAACTCCGGCGATTCCGCTCCGCCCGGCGAGAGCAGGGAAGCGCATGACGACGATCAGGGGTTCCATCCTCATCCGACGCCCGGTCGAGGAAGTCTTCGACTTCGTCGCGGACGAGCGTAACGAGCCCGCCTACAACCCACTGTTGAGGAAAGTCGAGAAGACCACCCCCGGACCGATCGGCACCGGGACCGTATGGCACGTCGTGACGACCTCGGGGAAGCGGGCCACGCCCTTTGAGCTGGAGGTCACCGAGTACACCAGGCCGCGCCGGCTCAGTTCCATGACCCGGATGGCCAGCGCAGACATCAACGGGGCCCTCACCTTCGTTCCGGATCCCGATGGAACACAGATGAGCTGGTCCTGGGACCTCAGGCCCAGAGGAATACTGAAGCTCATCACCCCACTGTTCGCTGCAGCGGGGCGCCGACAGGAGCAGCGAATCTGGTCCAGCCTCAAGGCGTACATTGAAGCCGGCAATGAGCCACAGCGTGCCGGCGAAACCTGATGACTGCGTCCCAAATCAGGACGAACGAGGCGTGGGTGAGATGAACAGGACGCTTCCTTTGAAGCCCCGGTTGGGGGAGGCGACTGCTGCCTCTGTGGTCGCCGCGGCGGCCGCGGTCGCTACGCCGCGCTGTGGCGCACAGTCGCCCGTTATGGATGATCGGTATCAGGTCATCGATGCATTAGTTTGACCTGCGGAAACTTCCGAAAGCACAGCGAGACGAGTCCTCTCATCTACTTCTACTCGTCCCACTCAACTGGCATGCACGGGTATTCATGGGACGGGAGTAGCCGCCTCCGTCATTTGCCCGACGGTGAACGGCACTCATACTGCTCGGTGGCGGGGCCGGTGGTAGCTCATGACAGAAAGCTCCTCCGGCTGTAGGCTCCGAATATGCCTGAGGGTCGGAAGCGCCTTGACCCGCGTATGACGCGGGGCGGATTTCGCTGGCAGCTGGTCATGGTGTCCTTCATGGCCGTAAACGCAATCGTGCAAATTGCATTCCGGTGGAATCAAGCTTGGGGTCCCTTTCTTTACCTCATGCTGGCAATGCTGATTATCTGCGCGGTCTTCACCGCCTATCTGCTCTATGTGCGCCACTACGACGGTCATTTCTGGGACGAGGAAGAAGCCCGTCGCCAGGACTGGGATCGTCGGGGCCGGCAGCTTTAGGTATGTCCTCACGGACGCAAGCGAGACGGAGCCGTTCTAGTTTCTCGGGCTTTCGTGCAGGACGGACTCGTTTACTGCTGCGATGTACCGGGCATAGGCGGATGCCGAGTCGGTGGCGTGGCGTTCGATGGTAGTCGGGGAGTAGCCGAGGGTTTCGGCGATGATGGCCACGGGTGCGAGTTTGGTGAGTTCGTGGAGTGTTCCGAGTCGCGCGGCTCGGGTGTTGAAGAGCTTGCTGAGTCGGGTTGTGAGGTGCCCTGGGTGGATGTGGCGTCCGGGTGATGTTCCGCGGAATACCCACTTGGTGTTGGGGTGTGCTGCGGTCAGTTCGTGGCCTGGGTTTGCGGCGAGCTCCCGCCATGGCTGGGCTAACGGGTCCGGCAGCGCAATTTTGGTGGTTCCGAGTTGGATGGTGACTAAGTCTTCAGTGACTGTGACGTCGTCCCAGGTCAGCCGGGCGATGTTTTCGGCTTGTTGTCCGAAGACGAGGATGAGGATCGCGGCGGCCTGGTCACGGGTCTCCAGTGCGTTGGTGTGGATGATTTGTTGGAGCGCTTTGTCTTGCCCGATCTTGGGGAGTCTTGGGCTGGTGCCGCGGCGGTGCGGGACGATGGTGAGCCCCGCTGGGGCGGCCTTGGTTTTGATGGCCCATTTGAGGAAGCGCTCAGCGATGCGTCTCGTCGTGGGCCCCTCGGATTGCCATACATCAAGGTGGGACTGCTGCAGTTCCGGCAGTTTGATGTCATGACCGGTGAGCCAGTTCAGGAGGTCGATGGCGACGGTGACTTCCTGTTTGGCGCGCAGGAAGGTGCCGCGGGGGACTTCGTCCATGAGGTTCATGCGTCGCTGGTGATGCCATCGGATGTAGCGGCGGATCACGTCAAGGTTCTGTGGGTCGCTGACGCGTTCCATGGCTTGGGTGGCCCAGCTTTCGTAGCGAATCAGGAACGCATTTCGCTGGGGGAGCACCCCGTGTTCGATGAGGAGCCCTCGGACGTACTCGCGGGTGCGGGAGTCGGGCAGTTCATCGAAGGTGTCGTGACTGATTTTGGGTGCGGTAGCGAGGTTACGAAGGAAGGCCGTGACGTGCTTTTGCCGGATCCAGGTCATGCCGCTGTTGGCCCGTTTCATTGACTTCAGTGCCGCCGCCAGCGGGATCAGTTCCGTGGCCATGACTCCCGTAGCTGGGTCTGTAAGCAGGTCGTCTACGATGTCGCCGAGGACGCAGGTCCAGCAGCGTCCACCACTGTAAAGTTCGTCTTCGGCGCCGCAGCCCACACAGTCGACGTTGAGCCGAACGCCCGAGCAGCTGCGGCATGCCGGCTCCTCATCGATAATTCCCGGAAGAACACCTTCATGGCCGCAGGCGCAGACTCCACGGGTGCGCTTTGCCTGCTGATAGCAGTAGCCGCAAACGCCGCCGTCTGGCCAGCGCGCGACGGTTTGATGGTGCTGACCGCAGCGACTGCAGGGAACCGGCCAGCGGATCGGGTCCTCTGCTTTGCGTGGCCTACTCACCGTCCTCAGAAGCGACGAGGCGGACACGTCGTGCGATGGGGTTGCCTGGTTCGATGCCGAGGTCTTCACTGCGCTTCGGGGCATTCGCTGTCGCCGCGGCGCGCATCTCCACGAATGGTTCGAACAGGTCGTTGGGTGTGCAGTCCAGGATGTCGCAGAGCGCGGCGAATGTCCTTGCCGGAATGCGCTCCGGCGTGGAGGTGACCAGCCTGTAGACCTGACTTTCGGAGAGGTTGATGCCACGGGACTTCAGGAGCGGCATCAGTTCGGTGGTCTTCCACAGGTTCTGCTTTGCCATCAGGGCTCGCAAGTTCCAGCGGTAGCCGATCCGGCGCTGTTCAGGCATCTGGGTCCTCCAAGTTCGCGATGCGGCGTGCAATCATCTGCTGCACGGTTTTCTGCTTGAAGTCCGACGATACCGAGGTGTAGAGCCCGGTGGTCGAGGCGTAGGAGTGGCCCACCTGAGTCTGCACGAAGGCCGCGTCGTAGCCGGCTTCGATCAGGTGGGTCACGTAGGAATGCCTGAGGCAATGCAGACCCAGCTCCTGGGGCAGGCCGACGGCATCCCGGGCAGCGGCGAACGCATCCCCGAAAGAGCCCAGGGACATCCGGGCGCCACGTTCGCTCGGCCAAAGAGCCGAAGACCGTTCAGCTGTCGGGAACTGCTGCCTCATGCCGCCGGCTGTCCAGGTCTTGAGCTGGTCCACGACCCAGTCGAACTCCGGCACGCTCAACACGGTGCGACGTCTGGGTCCCGAGCCTGCCGTACCTTTGGCGAACCGAACCTGGACTGCTCCGAACCGGCCGTAGTCGCTGACGTGCGGGTTCGGGCCGAAGTCTTCCAGGTCCAGCATGGTCATTTCGCGTCGGCGAAGCCCATAGGCGTAACAGACTTTGAACGCCACCGAGTCGCGGAACAGGGGCAACCAACGCTTGCTGCCAGCGGCGTATTCCCTGTCGACAAGGTCATCGATGTAGTCGAAAAGGCGCTGCAGTTCCGCCTTGGTGAAGGACCGCTTCTTAGCCGGGACGGCATCATCGGTGGTGTGCCGTGGCGTGTTCCACTCGAAGCAGATCTGGCTCGGAATATCGCCGAATGTCCGTTCGCAGAACTCGCCCCACCCATAGCCAGGATGCGTCAGGTAAGAGCAGAACATCGCCACGGCGTTGCTGTACGAGCGCAACGTCTTCAGACTGATCGGTTTCTCGCCCGAGCGCAGATCGGCCAGGAAGTCATCAATGTCGGCGGGGCGCCATTGCCACGGAAATTCACCCGTAAAGCGCTGAAAACGCTCCAGCAGCTGGCAGCGCTGCTTGATGGTCTGAGTCGTGAGGCCGCGTGCCAGCATCTGCGCCCGCCAGCCATCGAGCATGGCAGTGAAAACCCGTTCATCAGCCCTGAACAGCCCAATGTCCGGATCCACCAACATCCGCGGGACGAAACCTGGAACGGCACCACTCACAACGACCCCTAAACCATGGAAACATGCATTAGATGCAGGAAACCTACAGCCATAAGCGATCCAAGGGCAAATTCAGCCGACGGTGTAAGGAGCGCGCGTCACCAGCAAAGCCCTGTTGACCTGCGGAAAAGCTGGATTCGTCAAGGGAAGGGAGTTCTCGCAGCTACTTCTACTCCCGTACTTTAAGAGCCGATAACGGATATTATGTCAAGTTGTCAGTTTGACAGGACAAAGTTGCCGTCAAGTCAACATTATCAAATTCGCTTTCAATAGGCCAGCATCAGCAGGGGGCCCTCAGCCCCTACCACTCGCTTGCCCCTCACCGTCGAGAGTCCCCCTGCCGGCGGCCGCATATGACACCGCTCTCCAGTTACCGGAAACTGAATATGATGAGCTACCTGACCACCAATCCCTACGCCCAGGAATTCAACACCGCCAGCGGAATGAAGACCAGGGTGAATAGGGCGGCATGGCCCGCCGACAGGCCTCCCATGACGGTCCAGTCCGGTACCGCATGGCACTACACGTCCCTCAGCGCCGTGGAGAGCATTGTCCGGAGTCAAGAGTTGTGGGCGACGAATTGGCGGGCGACCAATGACAGTACGGAGTTTCGTCATGGAATGGGCTTCCTGAAGGAGGCCTGGGACGCTTTGCAGCGGGACGGTGGACTGGATGAGCGGACGCTGGCACTGCTGACGGAGGCGGGCCCTGTTGAGGCGTACGTGGACTATTTCGATGACGTCCATATTCTGTGCGCTGCGCGTGAGAAGGACAGCCCGTATCAGTGGAACTCTTATGCCAGCGGATCAGAGGGTGTGGCGCTGGAGTTGGATTTGAGGGTGCCGCTGGTCACTGACGTGGATGATCTGCCACGTCGACGGGACGCTGAGTTGTTCGGCTTTCAGTGGTTGAAGGTTGTCTACTCGGATCGGCAAAAGCGCTTGGCTGCTGCCCGCTTCGCGCGGGAGATGGATGCACATATCCGGCAGGGCCGAGACATCACGGTGCAGGCACTCGTGGCCCTGAACGTTGTCACGGCGCTCAATTTCAAGCACGAGGGGTTCCGTCATGAGCGGGAGACGCGCTCAGTGGCGTTATGTGTTGGTGTGGAACTCAAGAACATGCCGCAACTGGTAGAGAAAACGATTGTGCCGTGGAAGGGGATGCCTGGCGTCGCGGGGATTAAACGGCGACCATTACCCATCTTGGAGGTAATGCTTGGGCCGCGCACGCCCCCCGAAGCAGCGGAGCGCGTGGAGGACGTGTTTGCCTCTGCAGACCTCCCTGCGGTACGTGTCACGAGGAGTAGCCTGCCGTTCCGGTAGCAGGCCCTGCATGCTGAGGGGGCCACTGACGTTCGGACGATTCCTTTCTGCATTAGAGTTGCTTTTCGGTTGCTTTAGCCTTGCAGTGCGGAGACAATGGAGGCATGGAAGCAACGACCCGGCATGACATTCATTTGGGGACGACCCGGATGAATATCCATGACCTTGTGCGAGAACTTAATGAGAATCTCGGCACAACGGTCGTACAGACAATGGCCGGCGTCAAGGACCGCACGTCGCCCTTCAGGTGGGCTAAGCCTGACGGCCCGGAGCCCCGCCCGGAGGTCGAATCCCGGCTGCGCCTCGGGCACCGTGTCTGGAAGACGCTTGAGCTTGCCGAGGGCAAGCATGTTGCCTTGGCCTGGCTGATGGGGGCCAACCCACGCCTGGACGAGGAACTTCCCGTCCTTTACATTCAGCAGCTGCGTTCCCGTGAGGTTTTGGGAGCCGCCGAAGCGTTCGTGAATGACACTTTCGCCGCATGATCACGTCCGCCAAGGTGCGCCGGTGCGACTTGACGGGGCTCACTCTTATTAGGGCTGCCGGGGAGATTTCGTTCCGAGTGGCGAAGGACCGCTACGGCGCGTTGTCGGTCAGGAAGAATTCCATCGTTGGCCCGCTGCCGATCGGAACAGTCCCAGGCGGCGATTCCCGGGGCCGCTACGACAGCATCGGTTCAACGGTCTATCTCGCGGACTCCCGTCAGTGCGCCTACGCCGAGGTATTGCTCGGCTTCCGGCAGCAGCGCGCGGCGGTGGCCAAGGCCGCTGAATCCATCGGGTGGACGGTGGAGGACTACATCACCAGTGTCCGGGCGCAGGCCGAGGAGAACGGGGTGGATGTCCCCTGGGCCATCTCTGTGGACTGGCAAATGGACCGTTCGATGTACGAGATCCGGCTCCCCGGTCAGGGATGGTGGGTTCAGATCGACGATGCGGCCACCCTCCGCGCCCTTGAAGTCCTCACACCGACCACCGCAGGGCTGACAGAACGGCTGCAACTTCTCACGGCCGGATCCCTCACCGGTGACGACCGTGATCTAACAACCCTGCTCTCCCACGTCATCCGCGGCACGGTGCTGGACGACGGCTCAGAACCACTGGGGATCAGCTACCCATCAAAAACACTGACGGGAAGGTGTTGGGCCTACTGGGACCGGCGGGCTGACGAAGGCCTCTCCCCCAGCCGTAACGGCCTGCTGCAGCTGACCTCTCAAAATGTCGGACCTGACCCTGAATTCCACCGCACCGCCGAACTTTACGGCCTACCGGTCCTGGGCGCCCGCCCCTGACATCAGCGAACGCTTCCGGTCACCGGGGACCGACGGGGCGCCCACACCACCCTCGGGCTGCAGGACTGCCGGCCGTCGGCAAAGCCGGGATCCGACTAATGGGATCAAGCCTCGGGTTCCTTGGCACTTTGAGGTTGCTCGGGGGTGATTCGCTGCAGCAGTGCCTCGTGGGCCTCCTGGAGCGCGTCCGCGCGGGCCTGCGCGGCGGCCGCGCGGGTTGCTGCCGCGGCAGCTTCCGCCGTCGCTTCCTGGGCGGCTGACCGGGCCTGCTCGAGCTGCTCGGCATTGTTAGTGAGGCGGCGTTCCAGCTCCTCTATTTTGGCCGTCAGTTCGGTGACAGCGGACTCCTTTTCAGTCGTGACTTTGTCGAGGTCGGCAACAAGCTCGGCGACCTCTTCATTCAACTCCTTTTTCTCCCGGGCCCAGAGTTCGGCCTCCGCAGAATGGCGCTCGTTCGCAAGGGAGGACGCTTCGGCCCAGACAGCCCCGGCCAGACGGGCCGCCTGCTCGAGGATGGCCGCCGGGGTCGCCGCGACCTGGCCGCCGGCAGACTGCTTCTCTTCGGCCCATTCCTTCAGGTAACGGGTGGCGTCGGCGTTGCTGACGCCCGCGGCCGCCCGGACCGTGGATACGGTAGGGCGCCGTTCGGCGCTGATCTGCTCGGCGGCAGCAAAAACCCGGTCTTTAGCGCTCGAGGTCATGCGGAAATCCTTTAGAGTAGTAGGAGTAGTATCAAAACTACTCCTACTACTACTTCCTGGCAATCGCCACTCCTGCCCCATTCCCCCCGCAAGGGGCCCACCGGGTTCCGGCCGGGGGGCCGGCGCATTGAGTACCTGGGGGTCGGGTGTGGCCCGGGGGATGGTTTTGTCCTAGGCTCCTTTGAGGGGCAGAACGTTGGGGGTGACTGTTGGCTCAGGATGCGGTTCAGCATGCGCGGCGCTCTGCTCCGTACTGGGAATGGGTGCAGATGTACCGGCGGGGCATTGAGCCTGCGAAGATTGCTGACGTCTGCGGTGCTGCGGTGACCACTGTCCGCTATCACCTGCAGGTCGCGGCGAAGGCAGATCCTGGTCTTCGCACCCAGCATGCCGCCGCTGCTCCCGCAAAGGTCCCGTCCCGGTACGACGTTGCAACGGATGCAGGACCTGATCGCGTTCTACCGGACGGAGGGACGTCTGCCGGCAGGCCACGCAAGATCCACCCGCGAGCAAACCCTGGCTGGCTGGTTGCAGCGTCGGCGGCGGGAATCAGCAGCGGGAACCCTCTCACCCGCCCTTCGCGAAGGCCTGGGCGTCATCCCCGGCTGGGACCAGGCCCCGTCCCAAAAGGCTGAAGCCGAGGCCCGTTGGCAGCGGCGGCTGAAGGAAGTAAGAGGGTTTCGGAAGGCCAATGGTGAATTGCCGCGGCACCAGAAGACTGATGATCCGCTCGAGCGCACCCTCGGCGTCTGGCTGCACGGCCAGCGCATCAACTGCAACCACGGCAAGCTGGCTCCAAACAAGAAGCTGCGGCTGGATAAAGTCCTGCCCGGGTGGCGCGAGGGCCGGCCCCGCGGGGGCGGCCGCCGCCGGAACTCATAACCGGTATTGCGGTCACCCCGAGCGGAGCAGCCACCTCAGCCCATATCTAGCGGCTGTTCCTCGCGATGGTCGGGGTACAGCGATCGCCCACCCGCGCCCGCCATCAGCGGCTCATGCCCTTTTGAAGGAGCTTCGCCTGGCCGTTGGCTCCACGTGTCTTGCGGGCCTTCGGGTTCCGTCCTGACGGCTTGGCGACGGCAGCGCTGGGCGGGGTTGCCTGGTCCTGGTCCGCGCTGAGTCGTGCCTGCACGGCCTCACGGTCGGCAACGTCTTCCAGGCTGGCGGCTAAGTCCTGCCGGCGCTCGGTCGAGTCGTATTCGAGATCCGCCTCTTCTGCGAGTGACTCGGGACGCTGGTTCTCTTCGGTGACGTCTCGTTCACGGTCCCGATCCTCCCGGTCGGCTTCGGCCAGCAGCTGCCCAGCCCGGTCGTTCTCTTCACGGCCGGTACGGCGTTCCTGTTCTGCCTGTTCGCGGTCCCGTTCAGCTTTAGCCAGGGCCTCCGCCACGGACGCTTCATCGGCACCGAGGTTGTCCAGGTCCAACCCGTAGCGGCGCTGTACCTGGTCACGGATGACCTCGGCCGCGTCGCGCGCAGCCGGGTCGTAGTCCTTCCACGCGGTAGCCGTCTCGTGCACCCTTTCGACGTCCCGGCCACTGGCGGTGTCCCACCACCGGTTGTCCATGACCGGGGCGAACTGAGCGCGGGCCGCTGCCCGCTCCGCATCGAAGCGTGCCTGCAACTCGCGGGCCAGTTGTTCCTCAGCCGCCTGGGCGCGACGCAGCTCCTGTTCGCGTGCCCTGGCCAGTTGCTCACCGAGCCGGCAGGCGACGGTCAGCCCAACGCGCGACATTCCCTCGATTGCTTCTTCGATGCCGTCGGATTCACTCATGGTTCCCCCTCGTTGTGTTATCTCTCGATGTCCGGACCGGTCGACCCGCTTCGGGTGTTCGCGGGAGTGCGTGCCTGCACGTACGTCGGCGGCAGCACCGAACCCGTGGACCGGCCCGAAACCTGCCCGGCTGCACTGGTCCGTACGGCTGCGGCCGCTTCGCTATCCGCTGTGGGCGTGGTCGCAGGGATACTGGGCAGTGATGCTGCGACTTGGCTCAGGTGGTGCTTGACCATGTGGCTGATTTGGCGTGCTCGGCGCAGGTCGTCTGATGCCTTGTGCATGTCGTGGACGGCCTTGGCGACGTTGAGCAGCTGCCGCAGCATGATTGCCTGGGCGGCGGTTCCGTTGCCGCCCATCGACGCTGCCATGAGCATGAGGGATGCTCCCCGGGCAGATGGTCCTACGCTGCGGATGGGCCGGACTGGGTAGCGCCGTAGCTGTGCCGTCTTGGACAGCTCGTCGGCTGCTGCAGCGAGGGGGCCGGGCGTTGCCTCGGTCGCCGTGGACCAGGCGGCGAAGGCGCCGGAAGTCTCACGTGCAACGTGCGCCCAGGTCGCGTGATCGTCCAGCGGGACGGAGCGCAGTGTTTCCCGGAGTCGTGCAACTTCGTCGCTGTACCGCTCCCACATCTGCGGGTCCGGTTCGTGGGCTTCCCGGCCCGTCGTGACCGGCCGGCGTCCACGGGCAGCTGCCTGCCATTCAGCGACAGCATCGGCGGCGCCTTGCGGGCTGTCGGGCCACTCGGCGCGGAGCTTGGGCAGGGCAAGGTCTTTGGCAAGGTGACCGCCGCCGAACCACACCGGCCGGCCGCCCTTCGGGGGACGTTCGGCCACGCTGTAGCCAACCACGACGTCATCGCGTCCGGACGCGTACCTCGGCCGAACGAGTGCACCGGTTCGGCGAAGGCGGCGAATGAATTCGGCCTCATCCTGGGCCGAAGTCGCACAGGCACGAACCTTGCGTTCCAGGGACCGGCGTTCCGGTTCCGGGGCTCCCCGCCTTTCGGATGCTTCACGTTCACCCGGCCGGAGGCCACGGGTGGAATGCGTGGGTGAAAGTTCTTCCAGGCCATACTTTTTCTCAAGCGCCCGGGCGGCTTGTTGGGCGCGGGGGAAGTCGCGCCAGCTGCTCCACTTCGTGCCGTCTTCGCGGACCATGGACGCGGCGATGTGGATGTGGTCGTTCCCGGCTTTGCTGTGGCCGTGGCGGATCGCCACCCACTGCGCCGGCGCGCGTCCGCTGGCTTCGGTGAATCCCATTTCGTCCATGAAGTCCTGCGCAATGTCAGCCCACTTCTGGTCGGTCAGGTCGCCTTCCTCGGCGCGCAGCGACAGCGAGCAATGCCAGACATGGCCTCCGGGAACCTCGACGCCCAAGACGCTTCGGGCCCGGTCCAGCTCTTTGGCAATGGTCTGGGCGGCGTCGGCGTTCAGTTCGTCGTCGTTGTGCCAGGCCATGATCGACGGTGAGCCCGCGACGAGGTGCGGGTCGGCGTGTTCGTTCGCCCGTCCCGGGCCGGCAAGGTAGGCGATGAGCCCGTGCATGCGGGTGCCTTTGGTGATGTTGGGAATCATCAGCGCACCATCGCATCCAGCATCGTATTGAGCCGGTCAGCGACCGCACGCACCCGCGACAGGACTGTGCGGGCAGCTTCCGGGAATTCGTCCATGGCGTTCGCGTGTCGGGCGAGCTGGTTAACGTTGTTCGACAGGGCAGCAAGGTAGCGGCGGGCCGCAATGAATTCAACGGCCATCGCCCGCCGCTCCGCCAGGGACTCGGAGTTCTCCGCGTACAGGGCAGCACTGACCAGAATCTCCGACGCGCTGCGCCCGGTCCGTCCCTCCAAGACCTTCAACTGCGCGCGTTCGAACTCCGACATCGACACCCGCACGTACTGCGTCGCACCGTCAATGTTCGCCCGGCGGCGGCGACCGAACACGCGGGCGGACTTGCGCTCTGGTGTCGGCTCTTCAGACAACCCGCTCCCCTCCCCCAATGCCCAGCGCAGCGCCCCGGGAATCTCCGGGCCACACTCACGAGTGTGGCCCCATCACCGGCCCCAGGCCGTGGAGCAACACGCTGGTTATGGCACATAACCACATAGCTTGCTCCGGAAAATCACCTGCGCCCGCATTTGGCGCTTGGGGTGGTTCCTGGGTACTGCCCTGCAGGACGCTTCGCGTCTGACTCGTTGAAACGACTGCGTCGTTCCGTTTCGGCTGGGTGAGGCTACTGCCCGGTCCTTCCTTGGCAAGTCTGCGCAGCCGGCTTTCGCGGCATATCCTCGCTCCGCTCCGGTATTCCACGGTCCGGCCGCTCCAACTGGCCAATTCCTTCACCGGCCAAGTTTCGGTAAGCGTGCCGAAAGGAACGCGGCATAGGGCAAGCGAAAGGTACAGTTTTGGCTCTCATCTCACCTACCACAGTGGCCAGGCAATACGGAGTCTCCCCGACGCAGCTGCGGCAGTGGCGGCGGCGCGGCATCGGCCCCGAATACTTCCAGTTCACAGCACGAACCGTCAGCTACTCTGACGACTATCTGCGGGATTGGTTCAACGATCCGCGTAACGCTGACCTTCTGATGGAGGAGCCTCCGGTGAACGTCAACATGTCATGCCAGGATGGGCGCGTCCGGCGGAGCCGGCATCGGGATGATCGTTAGGCTGGATCCATGGCTACCCTCGACATTGAACAGACACGAAACCAAGCCCGCGCGCTGCTGGACTCCCGCATTGAATCCGTCACTGCCCTGGTAAAGAGCCGCCAGAGAATCACCGAGTTGCGGGACCAGCTTGTTGCCGCCGAACGCGATGACAAGCGCGCCTACGTACAAGCCACCCGGGACGGATGGAGCGCCGACGAACTGAAGAAACTTGGCCTCGAACCATCCGCGGTCAAGCGCCGACGGACAGCCAAGCGCTCCACCGGATCCGAACAGGATGCCGCCCAGGAATCCGGCACATCCTTCAGCGAAGAGTGACCCTAAAACCCACGCTGTCGTGAAACCCAAGCCGCCGCGCTGACACCCCTAAAAAGTCGCTGCACACAAAAAAGGACCGGAACATTCCGGTCCTTTTTTGTCCTTCGGCAAAAGGAAATCTGTGGTTCACACTACCGCATCAGTGAAGGGTGCATTGGTTAGGTACCCCGTGCGTTGGCGGCGGCCTTTAGACACCGCGACCCGGACGACGCCAGGTACCCGTCATGTTGGTATGCGCGGCACCCCTGGTGGGCTTCTGCCAGCCGCGCCTAATGGCGGTCCGCCGCTGGTGAGTGGCTGCCGTGGTTCGTCCCGGGCGGCGGACCGCCCGACGTTTGCGAGGTTCCCGGCCCTGCCGTGGTGATCGGCACTGGCCTTGCCGGGCGGTGGTGTTCCGCCCGGCAAGGGTGGGTTTAGGCCGCTTGGGTTTCTTCCTCTGGCATGCCGCTGTCGATGATCAGCCCTTCAACAGTTGAGGGCTTGTACCCCCAAAGAACCAGTTGGTTCAGGTAGTCCCTGTGGGTCTGGGATGGGGACCGCCACGAGTCCTTCGCGATGGTCTTCTCATACCCCGCGCAGACCAGCGCGATCAGCGAAGACTCGGGCCGTGCCGTGGATTTCGCCACGTGCGTACGGAGCGGGTTCCACGCCCAGGTCTTGGCCTCGTCAACCTTTGCCCCGACCATGCCAGCGGCTACCTCGCCGTCGTAGCCGCTGGCCGTTTCGGGGTGGTGCGTGATCGCGTGGACGGTGAAGTGCTGCCAGCCCTTGGGTGGCTGCTTCTTCGCCAGCAGGCCGGTCACGAATTCACGGCGTACCACCTGCGCTTCTCTGCACTTTGCAAGTGAGACGTCAGAGGCGGACCTGAAGCGGGATGGGATCTGGACTCGTGAAAGACTCGCGAGGTGAACGATGACTTCAAAGGCGTCCTGCACCACATTGAGTTGTGGGTACCGAACCTGAACCGGGCTAAGAATGAATGGGGTTGGATCCTGTCCAGCTTGGGATACGAGAACTATCAGAACTGGGGCAGCGGAATCAGCTGGAGGCTTGGTCCCACCTACATAGTTGTTGAAGAATCACCCGACCTGAGCAGCCGAGAATATCAGCGCACGACGCCAGGTCTGAACCACTTGGCGTTCAAGGCCGGGAGCCGAGAAAGTGTTGATGCTTTGGCTGGCGAGAGCGGACATCACGGCTGGAGCCCGCTGTTCGTGGATAAGTATCCAAATGCGGGCGGTCCGGACCATTACGCTGCCTACCTCGTAAACTCCGATGGCTTCGAGCTGGAACTCGTCGCCGACTCGTAGGAACGACGCCCCATGGGGAAGCGCCCACTCGTGTGCCGGCTTAGAAAAAGGTCGGCACTCTTGTCAGCTTGCGGGCTGTCGGCCGGCCCCGCAAAACGAGCTGCATGAACACTGATCCCGACACTGACTGAAAAACTCAGGATCAGTGCCAGGAACCCGGCACTAACGGCAACAAAGTAGCTCGCCGGGTCCGGCACGGAATCGACTACGGGTTCCATGTAGAACCATATGGTGGCGCCGGCACTGACTCCGAGCAGGGCGATTAGGCCTGTCGAAACCCAGGCGGTAATTACCAGAATGACCAACTTCATATTTCCCCCAATGTGACAGATGTAGCCCGCCAGGTCCTGAATCGCAGCTGCGTAATCACCGTATGGCAGGCATGCCCAGATTAGTCGGACCGCGATTGGCTGATCTTTGTGCGTCGGCGCGTTTTTCTTCGAGGAATTGAAGGGTGAGGTCGATGCCCTCAAGTTCGCCCAACCAGCCCTTAGTTTGGGCGAGTTCGCGTCGGGCTATGAGATCGGTATTGATTTCGTCGAGCCGGGCGATCATGCCAGGGTCCACTTCGAGCATGGGGCAGCGGATACAGGCGTGTTCGTGTTTGCAGGGGGTGGCGTAGGGCCGGGCGCAATTGCCGAGCTCGACTTTGCGTTTGTCGAAGTGTTCTTCGAATTCAGCCCATTCGGTCTCGGTGGGAGATTTGTATTCGCGTGCTGGACGGGCGGCGCGGCGCTCGTTGAGGTGTTTTTGGTAGTGCCGGATGACGTCTTCACGGAAGACGGTGACGTAACCATGGGTTGTTTGGATATCGAGGTGTCCCAGAAGTGCGGCGCCGATGTGGATGGGCAGGCCGTTATTGACCAGGTCCGTAGCTAGAAGGCGGCGGAAGTCGTGCGGTGTGAAGCGGCAACCGCCCAGCTCGGGATGGTCGATGGCGACGGCGTCGCTGAGTTTGGCCAGTTCATCTCGGAGCGTTCCGGCGTTGATCACTTCGGTGCGTTGTCCGATGGTGCGCTGGAAGAGGAACGGCAGGGGCTCGCTGGTGACTCTTTCCGATGGGTTGAATCGAGTCGCCAGTGGCACGCCTTCCCTGTTTCTGGTCAGGCGCCGGATGATTGTGGCGATGACGTGGAAAAGGTCAGGGCTCATGGGGATGACTCGTTCCCGATCATTTTTTGAGGGAGCGACGACCAGGAGTGCGACGATTTCGCCGTTGGGTCGGATGTATTGACGAAGGCTCAGCTGCGACAATTCCAGCAGTTCGTCGCACCGAAGGCCGGTATGCCTCAAGGTCTCAACAGCCGCCCACTGCCAAAACACGGCATCCTCGGTGAACGTCACGTTGATCTTGCGGTTGGCGGACAGATCAAGCACGCGGACATTGGCTATTCCATGGAAGCGGCGGTGCCGGGCGTCTCCTTCGGTAAAGAGCCGTTGATACTGCTTCCCTCCGACGGTGATGATCTCGTCTTTGGGGGTTTCGCTGGCCACTTTCAGAAGTTCATGGAAGTGGTCTTTGCGTTCTGTGGCAGCGGCGATGAATGCCGGGAGTACTGGCTGTAAGAGGCGGATTCTTGCGTCCATGCGTTCTTTTGCACGGCGGGCCGCTTTGCCCAGCGTCCGGGTCTCTCTGCCAGCGATCGGGCAAGGCGCTACCCATCGGGCCCAGCGTTCTGGTTCTTCGGCCGCCCAGCCCTGCAAGTCAAGATAGAAGGCCCTGATATTCGTCATGACGGCTTCGAGCTGAAGGCGTGGTTTTCCATCGCGGCGGAGGGCAACCACGGCCCGCCAGCTTTCGTAGTGCTCTTGCGAGATGACAAAATTCGGCTGGCCGGGGTTGATCTGTTGAAGGCCCGTCCAAAACTTCCCGCAAATGTCTTCTGCCAGGTCCCGCAAGGTGGCGAAGTCGATGTCGTGGCTGCGCCGGGTCAGGTAGGCAATGAATACGTCGCGGATGTCGGGGTTGGTGATGTTGTGTTTGTCGACCAGCTCAGCTGGCGTCTGAGCGGGGGGACGCATAGCCCCGCGGAGAGTTGGCGGGACCTGGGCGGGAAAGTGCCCGGATTCTGACATGACGCGCCAGGCAAGGTAACCGACGTGCGTTTCGTAGCCACGGCCCCATCCGCCTTCGCGCGTGGCGATGGCGTAGTGCAGCAACGCTTCCGCGCTCAGATCAGCGAACCGGATTCCTTGGGTCGTTAACGCTGATGCCACATCCATCCGCGCGCATCGTTTAAAGTGATTTGATGTGTCCTGTTGTTCAACGAGGGCCAGGAAGCGGTCCAGATCCGGGTCGTTTTGCGCTTGCTCAAAATGCTCGTGGTAGCGGTAGAACGAGTTGATCTTGAACGCTGCCAGCGATGGACGGATGACCCGCAGACAGCACAGCAACATCAGCGAATGCCCCAGCTCGCCGTCCAAACGAAAGTCTCCCGTGGTCAGCTCACGTATTTTGCGGTGACCATCATTGAACCCGGAGGAGATCCATTTCTCCTGCCAGGTCCTTCCGGCATGCCTCACGAGATAAGACAGCAGCCATTTCAGCCCGTGATGGCGCAGTGATTCACGTGGCTGCTTGCGGGGCCATATCGTGTCGGTCAAGGCGATGATGCTCTCGGGGCTTGCCGTGTCCAAGTCACCGCGCGGCCATGGCGGAATCTCCGGTCGCGCCGCCGGAGCAGCGATGATGACGGTTTGGTTCCGGGTTCTGCCAGGAACAGCTGCGTTTATCGGCCGCTGTTGTGGTCGTTTAAGGGCCTCAGGCACCGAACACCACTGAGAAGTCGTCGGGGTCGTAGCCCGGGGTCAGCGTTGGTTGGGGCCGAGGGGATGCCATGTGCTCTTGTACTTTTTGGAAGACCTCATCGACCCGAGGCCGTAGATAGGGAGCCATCGAGGAGACTTGTCGGTGTCGGCTTACGGCCATGATTTCGGGCAAGGTCAGATTCGGGTCTGAGACCATGCGGTTGATGGTCGTGTGTCTGAAGTCATGCAGTGACCAATCTGTGCCCAGCACGGCATTCACCCGTTGCAGCATTCGCCGGGC
Source organism: Arthrobacter sp. E44 (assembly GCF_041877125.1). NCBI lineage: Bacteria > Bacillati > Actinomycetota > Actinomycetes > Micrococcales > Micrococcaceae > Arthrobacter > Arthrobacter sp. E44. The sequence continues at coordinate 6,439 of NZ_JBHDJA010000014.1, read as the reverse complement.
AGCGTGATACGTCAAAGGCCGCGGTTTGCCGTGGAGCGCCCGCCAAATCAATTCATCTGGCCCGGGAACTCCGTGCTCATGGAAGTACATGGTCAGATACTGCAGGGACTCCGGTGAGACAGGCACCGGTTCCAGGACACGGGATCCTTTCGATACGACCCATACGCGTTGCCCAGACCAGTCGATCTGATCGCCGTGGACGCCGAGCAGCTCACTCGCGCGAGCCCCGGAGGACACATACATACTTACCAGGGCACGATCACGGCTGGTCCGCAGAGCCTCCATCAAATCGTCGAAAAGGTCATCCGGGATGGAACGGGGTAGCCATTCGGACTTCTTCTGCCGCAAAGGAGCCCGATTTACTCGTGGTGCTGTTTCGGTCCGGCCTCGATGAACCATGCGTCTCCGCCCGGCAGCCTCAGGAACCGGGTTTATCAATGGTCCACGACCGAAGCGTGCGTGGTAGGAGTAAAACGACGAAATCACCGAAAGGGCGTGATTGATCGTTGCCGGTGCATAGCCCCCGACCAAGGGACGCTTACCTGTGCGCGAATTCCTGCCTCGGTTACCGGTCCCCCGCCGCTGGGGATTCACCGCGGACCGCATCCACCCCACGAGGACCTCGACCTCCGCACGGGTGGCCTGCTCCCATCCACTGCCGAGCAGACCAAGAATGCGCCACCACCTGAGCAAGTCGTTGCCGTAAGAGCGGACGGTCAAAGGGCTCATATCGCTCAGAACGAGATCACGGAGGAACAGTGAGAAGTCCTCAATCTCTTGCCCCTTGTCGTCGATGACGACGTAGGGCAAGAGGCCCTCCGTTCTTGGGGCTACCGCGCCTATCGCCAGCAGACCAATCTGTCCCTCGAGCAGTTTGAGCCGCACTTCGTCCACGAGGACCGCCTCTCCGGAGAACCCTGATCCAGACTCTACGATGAAGTTCAGTTAACAGGACGGACAGCATCGCCTTGTTGTTCTCAATCAGGGTTTTGCGCTCGGCCTTTTGCTCCTCGGTCATAGGGCCTTTCTGGGCTGGGCGGCCGCCGTCGTAGCGTTCGTACTTCGGGGCGAAGCCCGTCTCCTTCCACCCCGCGATCACGTCGTGGGTCCGGTGCTGGCCCCGGTAGTCCGTGGTGATCAGAACGGCGTTGGCGTCGTCCTCGGTGGCCGGTTCCCCGTCCTCCCGTTTGGCGGCGGTGACGTAGAGGTTGTCGTCGTCGGCGTAGTGTCCGGCATCCTCCACGATGGTCGTTCCCTGGGCTTCCAGATCGGCGATCAGCGCGGCGAGGGCGGCGGCGCTTTCGCGCCGGTCGCGCAGCCGCTGCGCGACGTGCAGAAGCTGGTCAGGTTCGTCCATGATCACCGACTCGAGCTCCTCCGTGGCCTCTTCATCTGACTCAAACTCAGCCATGATTAGCGCCTCTTCGATGGTCCATCCTTTGCGCAGGGCGGCGGCTCCCGCGTCGGAGGACTTGGCCTTCAATGCGGACTCCACCGTTGTCTTGGTGCGCCCGGTCTTCTTGGCGATCGCGGCGGCCGAGACGCCGATCAGGGACAGTTGGTGGTAGGCGTCGGCTTCGTCCGCTTCGGTCAGTTCAGCGCGCTGGATGTTTTCCACCACCTGAGTCACGATACGTTCGGCTTCCTCGGGGCTGTCGATGATCATCACCGGGATCAGGGTCCGCTGCGCTTCCACGGCGGCGCGGGTGCGGCGCTGGCCCATCAGCACGTGCACGGTGCCGTCGTCCTTGCGGTGGGCGATCACCGGTTCCATCACGCCATGTTCTTTGATGCTGGCAATGAAATCGGGTGTCAGGGCGGCGTCCTTCCGGACGTTAACGTCGACGGTCAGCGTGGCCGGGTCGAGCATTTCAAGCGTGGGTGTTGCGTTCATGTGGGTGTTGCTCCTTTTTTGCCGAAAGGGTGGTGGGTGGGGCGGCTCAAGGTGACCGGCCAGCGTCCCCTCTCCCCCCGACGCTTCTATGTCTGTCAAGCGGCTCGAAAAGGGTGCGGGCGCGGACCAAGTTGTTTTGCCGGTGAGTGGGGCGGCTCGTGGTGACCGTTCAGCTTCCCCTCTCCCCCGTAGAGGGAATTTCGGTCCGGTCGTGGGAAGCGCTTTCTTCGTGCTTTGCCTGATGCACGCCGCCCTCACCACCACGCTTCGGGCTTCATGGTTCCCGGGTTCGGTGGTCTCTCGTTCCTGCGGCCAGAATTGGAACGCTGTGGGTACTCGGATAGCTGTAAGGGCCCCTACAGGGGCCGAAGTGGGCCGGCTGTGGCCGGTTGGTGATCGGTGGGCTCCAGCAGACCAGCGCCGGGTAGTGGTCATTGAACAGACAGCCCTGGCATGGTCCGGCGTCGTCCCGGTTTGCGTTCGGCCGGGCTTAGAGCCCGGTTAGCAGCTCGCGGGCTCTGTCGAGGGCGTCTTGGCACGTGCGAACCATTTGCCCGGGTTCGTTCGAGGTTCGGTAGAGGTCGCGTGCCCATTCGAATTCGGCAGCTGCCTCGCGGTAGCGGGCTTCGTCGAACAGTCGCCTGCCGATCTGGTATCGGATCATGGCCTCGCGGACGCGGGTCCCGGCCAGTTGTAGTGCTTCTTCGTGGATCCGGGCCGCCTCATGCCAGGTGTATTGGCGCTGGTAGGCGCGGGCGAGCACCAACAGGGGTAGGAGCCGGTCCCGGGCTGTTGCCGCCAGTGCGTGGCCGGCGCGTATGGCTTCCTCTGGCTGGCCGAGAAGCGATAAGATCCACACCCGTTCAAGGGCAGGGCAGGAGTCGAGGCGGGCCCACAGCGCCTCCCTGTCCAGGACGATTTCCCGCAGCGTTATCGGGTCCGTTCTCCACAGACTTCCCTGGACCTGGTCCGGGTCGGGTATCACAGGACCGGTGCTGCTTGATCAGAGCCCGGGACGGCGCGGCGCCTCCAGAGGTCCCTCTCGAGGGTGGTTCCGTACGGTACGTCGGGGCTGGCCTCCACCGTGAACAGCGACTGGCCGAGGCGGGTCATTAGGATTCCTCGTCTGTCCCCCGACTCTGCGGTGTCCCGGACCTGCTTCACGGCGACGGCCAGGTCCTCCTGGAGACAATGCGGATTTTCTACGACCACGACCCGGACAGCGGGGCTATCCGGCGCCGTGGACAAAGGTCCCCCGGGTGCAGGGTTGGCGGTGGTCATGTGTACCCAATCTCCTAGATCTGATCACATTCTGACTAACCATCGGTACCGGCCGGGATGGAAAGCACGTGCTGGTCAGCCGGACGGCAGTTGCACGATCTGCGCCAGCATAACCGAGCTTCCTGTATGGTCCACCAAAAGACGGCGTCAATTCGGGGCGCTGTTTCGGCGGCTTCACCGGGGTCGGACGCACCAGTCCTTCGACGCTGTGCGGGCGGCTGGTCGGCCATTAGGAGCTACGGACCGGGCGCACACTTACCGGGGCCGCAGTCTTCCGGCGACCGCGGCGGAGGCTTTTTCTTCCTGCTGTGCTGCCGCTGAAGTACCGAGGGCCTGTGATGTCCGCGCGGGCTGCGATGCATGTAGGGCTCTCCCGTCGGAATGCCCCTGCTTCGGAGTCTCTTTGGCCGCCGGGGCAGGTTGTACGGCGCGGATAAGGGTGGCGGACACCTATTGTTCCGGGCAGTCCGTGCGCACACTGGATTCGGAGCGGCCGGGTGTGGCCAACGGCGCCCGATAAGCTGGGGTCCATGACGTGGTTAGTGCTGATAGTCAGGCTCCGTGGCGCTGCACCCCGGTATCGGCGCCGCGTTTACGCCGCTCTCGCTGACGGCGGAGGTGTCGCCGTTTCCGGGGGTGTCTGGGCTATCCCGGATACCGTGATGCATCGTCCGGCCGTGGATGCCGCCGTAAGGCATGCCCTGGCCGGCGGCGGTGACATCGTTGTCATGGCCACCACGACGGACAATGGCGCCAGTCATGAGGTATTCGAGGTGAAACTTTCCGAACGGCTCACGGCCGAGGCAGAGGCTATCACCGGCAGGTGCACAGGTCTTGCTGCCGCCGCCGCGACCGGGTGCGGGCGGGGTGGGCTGTCGACGGATCTACATGCCCTTCAACGGGACGTCCGCCGCTTGGCGCGCCTGGACGTGATCGGGCTTGAGGTCGTCGCGTCAGCTGAAGCGGCTGTGGCCCGGGCAGGGAATTTACCGGCGGCGTGTGAGTGCCGGGTTTGAGGAACGGGCCCGGTCGTTGCGGATTGCACCGGGCAGCTGTTCTCAGCGTCTGCTCAGCATGGTTGCCCTACGGTGAGGGCCATGGTTTCTTTGGCGCTGCCTGCCGGTGTGTTGTCCCGACCCGTTGCCGGGCTGCTCCCGCCGTGGCTTGATCCGAACGAGTTCCTGCGTGATCCTGCCTTGGCTCCATGGGTCGTCGGGGTCGTGTGTGTGTTCCTGTTCGTCGAGACCGGTCTTCTGGTCGGGTTCTTCCTGCCGGGGGATTCGCTTCTGTTCACGGCGGGATTGCTGGTGGCCACCGGCACTATTCAGGTGAATATTCTGTTTCTGGCGGCCGCCGCGTTCGTGGCCGCTTTCGTAGGCGACCAGGCCGGGTATCTGATCGGCCGCAAAGCGGGGCCCGCGGTATTTCGGAAAGAGGATTCCCGGTTTTTCAAACGCAGATACGTGGACCAGGCGCACCGCTTTTTCGAGAAGTACGGACGCCGGTCCGTTGTTCTGGCCCGCTTTGTTCCGGTGGTGCGGACGTTCCTTCCGGTCACGGCCGGCGTCGCCGGGATGAGTTACCGTTCCTTCTTCGCCTTTAATGCCATCGGGGCTGCCTTGTGGGGCGTAGGGGTGACGTTACTCGGGTTCTGGCTGGGACGCTACGAGTGGATCGGTTCGAACATTGACCTGATTTTCGTTGTCATCGTTGTAATCTCTTTCGTCCCCATCGCAGTGGAACTGCTCAAGAGCCGACGACGTACCGCCGCCGCTCAGGGACGGGAGCACGAAAGATCCTGAACAAGGGACGCAGGCGCCGTGGACCGGCCGAAGCTCTTTCCGGCGGCTGCTCCTTCACAGGTTGCCCGCAGGAAGATCAGAGCATCCCAAAGGCTCATTTCTGGCAGGCTCAGTCGCAGGGGCCGGGAACTTTGCGGCGTCGCCGCAGGGGTATCCGTCAAGGAAAATTCTGAGGACAGGAGCTCAGCGTGACAGCCCGAACTCGTTCGCTATGGAAGAGCACGCTCCCGCGGCGATCCCAGACCGCCACGCTGATGGCGATGGGCGCCCTCCTCGTCACGGCGGCGGCCTGCCAGTCGCAGGGTGGGCCGGTGCAGGGACAACGGTCCGGCACGCCGGGCCACGTGTTCGTGATCAATCTGGAGAACAAGGGTTATGACCGGGTGTGGGGCAGCGGTTCCCCGGCCCCGTACCTCTCCGGAACTCTGCGCTCCCAGGGCGTGCTGCTGACCAACTATTACGGCATCTCGCACAACTCGCTGCCCAATTATCTGGCCCAGATCTCCGGGCAGCCGCCTAACGTGAGCACCAAAAAGGACTGCCCCGTCTACACGCCGTTTACCGGCACGGGTGTTGATTCACAGGGACGGCTGATGGGCGACGGGTGTGTGTTCCCTGCCGAGGTGCCCACCATCGCCGGGCAACTGAGCGCCAAGGCGAAAGCCTGGCGCGGCTACATGGAAGACATGTCCGCACCCTGCCAGCACCCGGAGCTCGGTGCCGTCGACGAACATGTGGCGGCCTCCCCCGGTGACCAGTACGGCACCCGCCACAACCCGTTCGTTTATTTCCGTTCCCTGACCTCCACCCCGGACTGCGCCAAAAACGGCGTCAACTACTCCAAGCTCGCAAAGGACCTGCAGTCGGTCAACACTACGGCCAACCTCTCCTACATCACCCCTAACCTCTGCCACGACGGGCACGACAGTCCCTGCGTGGACGGGACCGCCGGCGGCCTCGGTACGGCGGATGAATGGTTGAAGAGCCAGGTGCCGGCGATCCTGGCCTCCCCCGCCTACCAGCAGGACGGCATGCTCGTGATCACCTTTGACGAGGCCGACGGCGGGGCCGTCGGCCCCTCGACGGGCGTCACCGGCGGCACGACCGGAGGAAAGGTCGGCGCCCTGGTGCTCTCCCCATTCACCGCCCCGGGCAGCAGCTCGGACCGCCCCTACAACCACTACAGCCTGCTGGCCACCCTGGAAGACATCTTCGCCCTGCCCCGTCCCGCGGGCGCCGGCGTACCGGGGGTCAACACTTTCGGGACCGACGTTTACCGTTCCGGTCCCTAAGAAACGCCGCTCCGCAAAGGGGAGGTGAAGGGGGTCCTTCGTTTGCGGCGGGACTGTGGAATTAACGGTGTATCCGGCTCGACACGCCAGGCGGTCTGCTTGGCAGGAATGAGCTGGATATGCCGGTGACACTGGATGCCGTGAAGACTGCGGACACCACTGGGAAACCG